>CAYLJU010000011.1:0-36133 GCA_964384115.1 uncultured Muribaculaceae bacterium
TAACATCAACCGTTCTTTATATAATTTCATCCGAAACTATTTGACACTAATTTTTATTTTTAAACTTTTATAATTTTAAAATTTGAATGTTCTTTATCATTTTGATTATATATCTATACAATACCTAAAAATTCTATATTAGATTTATCATAGATGTTTGTTTCAGTTGGTGCTAGCGTATTTCATTAGTATGAAATGTATAATTATTTTTATGTAAAAAATGCGTTTAGTATTTTATTTTCTATTGATATATGATTTATTTAATAATTGAATTTATCTATATATTTTTGTAAAATTATTCCATTGTACTGGAATGGTTTATAAAATAAAACTTATATCTATTATAAATGTACTTACCAAAATTTATTTAATTTTTATTTTAATAAAAAAAACGAACTATAAAGTTCGAATAAATATCGATATGGTTCGGGTGAAGGGACTTGAACCCCTTTAACTCAATAAATCAAGTAAATAAAGGATTTTGGTTTGTGATATAGGCGAAATTTAATTTAATTATGTAAGGAAAAAAATAAATACAAAATACAATTGTAATGAAAATTATAGTAAAAATAAATTTTGTTTTTTGTTTCACATAAACCTACAAATAGTATCAAAAAAACCTCAAATCAGACCACAATTTGGTTTACCAAATTCTCAGAATAATCTCAAAAAAATCTCAAAAAATCCTACAAATATTACTGATAAAAATTATAAATGCTTATTGTACTAATGCTTATTACTGTTTTAATGTATATTATATACCTACATAAGTGTTTTATACTTTCATTAATTTGTGATATAATGTTTTTTGTGAGGGATAATATGAAAAAAATTGGATTACATTTATTAAAATGGTGTGGAATATTATTAGTTTTGTTTTATTTAACTATATTTATTAATTTAATCTTAGGTATAAATTTAACAGATGAATTAAATAGAAAAATATCAATTGTATGTTTTTACATTTCTATGCCTTTATATTTAATTATAAATTATTTTGTAAAGAGCATTAAAAATAAAAATAATGAAAAAATAAAACAAGTTAGTACAAAATATAATAAAGTCGTTGAATTAAATAAAAAATATGAATTTAAAGAAATAGGGAAAATTAATAGAACAATTAAAGAATGTGAATATTCTCATAAAAGTTTTGATAGGGCAAGAGCTAATTCAATAATATTATATCAAATTGAAAATAATGAAAATAATATAAGAGATTTTATCTTAGATGCTTATAGAAATAAAAAGACTTTTGATAATTATATTGAGGAATATTCAAAAATTGATGATATAATTAGTGATTCTGATTTAGAACAAATTAATTTTTCACGAAAAAAATATAATAAGATTGAAAATAGAATTATAAAAGAAATTCTTTATGATAAAAATGTATATAATATTTCGATAAATGTGATTGTTTCATATACAACATCCTCTGGTAAAAATACATATAAGAAGAATAGGATAGTAGGATATCAAGAATTATGTGATTTATATATGCAATGGAAAAATGGAAAAAAATATGATGAATCATCAAAAAGGGAACGAAAATATTTAACTGATAAAATGCGTTATGATGTATTAAAAAGAGATGATTATAAATGCCAAAAGTGTGGTATTACTGCTAAAGAAGGTGCTAAATTACACGTAGATCATATTGTTCCTGTTTCAAAAGGAGGAAAAACTACTTTAAGTAATTTACAAACATTATGTGATAGATGTAATTTGGGTAAAAGCAATAAAGAAAATTAATTATAAATAGAAGCATTGGAATGATGCTTCTTTGCTTTATAGTAATTAAATAGTATAATATGATTGAATTGTTAAGGAATAGTAATTTTTATGGATGAAAATTTATGAAAAATATAAATGATATAAAAAATAGAATAGAAAAAGAAAATGTGAAATTTTACGATGTTGGATTATCAAAAGATGTGTTAATAAATGGAATTGATTTATTCAGTATTGATAATTTTATTGATTTTGTACAGGCATAAAAAATTAATGTGTATTTGGAAGTGAATTACTTGAAGATGCTGAAGATTATTTAATAACAAATGAAATAATTGAACGTGAATTAGGTAGATATAATGCAGAAGAAATGTATGATATTATTATTAATGATATTGAAGATTATAACAAAAAAGTGTGTGAAATTGATTTTAGTATTCCTTTTTTATATATTTTTGCATGTTTGTATAACGGAAAGTATATTTTTGTTAAAATGAAAGTTGATAGAGGAATTGATGATAAATTTTTAATTGAACCTGAAGATAGATTAAAGGAAATAGTTTTAAATAATGAAAAAAACATGCAGATGAAAAAACAAGAAACTCATGAAATTGTTAATCAACTAAAAAAAGAATTAAGAGAAATAATTGTTAATGATGAAAAATTTATAAAATGTACTAATAAAAAATTAAGAATGAATTATATAAAAGATTTATTAACAAATAGATTAGATGAATATTTTGAACCATTAAGAAAACTTTGGTTCGCAGAAACAGTAAGAGGAATTTATCAAGATCCGATTGATTTTGTAGAATTAATATGGAGAGAGATAAATTAATAAATTACAATTTAATAATTATAATAAAAGAACATCAAAAATGATGTTTTTTGTTTTCTCAAAATATTCTTAAATTATTTTTTATATAAATATTCACATAAATCTACAAAAATCCTACAAAAGTTCTCAGAAAATCCTCAATAAAATCTTAAAAGTTGCCATAATTGAGTAGATATAATTAAAAAATTATGATATTTTGTTGTTGACTTGAGAGAAAATGAGAACTGACAGAAGTTAAATTTGTTATATAAAAAGAAAACGAATACAACAAACAAGTATTCGATATATACAAATGGTGCGGGTGAAGGGACTTGAACCCCCATGGATATACCACTAGATCCTAAGTCTAGCGCGTCTGCCAATTTCGCCACACCCGCAATTAGTGGTGGACCCTATAGGACTCGAACCTATGACCGCTCGGTTATGAGCCGAATGCTCTAACCAACTGAGCTAAGGGTCCAACACGTATTTAATAATAACATAATTTTTTGTATTATGCAATACTTTAGTTGAAATTTCTTTAATTTTATAGTATACTTTATTGGAAGGAGAACCTTATGAATATATATAATACATTGACAAGGAAAGTTGAAAAATTTATTCCAAATGGTGAAAGAGTAAAAATGTATACATGTGGACCTACAGTTTATCACTATGCTCATATTGGAAATTTAAGGTCTTATATAATGGAAGATGTTTTAGAAAAAACATTATTATATAATGGTTATAATGTTGATAGAGTAATGAATATAACTGATGTTGGGCATTTATCAAGTGATTCTGATAGTGGCGATGATAAAATGGTAAAGGGTGCAATTAGAGAACATAAAACAGTACTTGAAATTGCTGATTTTTATACTGATGCATTTAAAAAAGATTGCGCTAAACTTAATATTAAATGGCCAGATACTGTTATTAAAGCTACTTCATGTATTGATGAATATATAAAAATAATAAGTACTTTACTTGAAAAAGGTTATGCTTATATATCAAATGGAAATGTTTATTTTGATGTTACTAAACTTTCTGATTATTATAAATTAACTAATCATCAAATTGATGAAATGGTTGTTGGAGCAAGAGAAAATGTTACAGAAGATGATTTTAAACATAATCAAGCTGATTTTGTTTTATGGTTTACTAAATCAAAATTTTCTGATCAAGAATTAAAATGGGAAAGTCCGTGGGGACTTGGATATCCTGGCTGGCATATTGAATGTAGTGGTATAAGTATTAAATATTTAGGTGAACATTTGGATATACATTGTGGTGGCGTTGATAATATATTTCCTCATCATACTAATGAAATCGCACAGTCTGAGGGATATTTGGACCATAAATGGTGCAATTATTGGTTTCATGTTGAACATTTAAATGATAAAAATGGCAAAATGAGTAAATCGAGTGGTGAATTTTTAACATTGTCATTATTAGAAGAAAAAAAATATAATCCACTTGCTTATAGATTAATGTGTTTACAATCTCATTATAGAAAACAATTAGTATTTAGTTATGAAGCTTTAGATGGTGCTTCTAATACATATGAAAAAATAAAAAGTAAGATAAAAGCTATTGAAAATGATAATATAATTAATGAAGATGATTTAAAAAAATATAATACTTTGTTTATTAATGCATTAAATGATGATTTAAACACTTCTAGTGCAATTACTGTTATGTTTGATACGATAAAAGCTGATATTAATGGTGGTACCAAATTAAAATTACTTGAAATGTATGATAGAGTATTAGGTCTTGATTTATTAAAAGATGATAATAAAGATATTGATGAAAATTTAAAAAAATATATTTTAGAAAAAATAGAAGAACGTAATTTAGCTAAAAAAAATAAAGATTTTGAAAAAGCTGATAAGATCCGTAATGAATTATTAGAACAAGGTATTACTTTAAAAGATACTAGAGAAGGAACAATATTTGAGATATAAAAAATATCTCTTTTTATTTTGACAAAAGATTATAAATATTATAGAATTGGTATAGATATGGGGGAGTTAAAATGGTTAGTAAAAAAGAGTTAGAGTATGTTAATTTATATGCTAGACAAGTTCCATTTCCAGGTAAAAATTATGCATGTGATACAATGGATTCATTAATTAAAGCTGTTGAAACATATGAAAAAAATTATCAAGGAAAAGAATATAATTTTATATTTAGTAATGGTGAAGAAATACCTTTTAATATAATGGATAAAAATTTAGCCCATTTACTTGGAATTGATTTTAAAAATTTAAGTTGTGATGCTATGAGTTCTACTATGGAAAGAGTTCTTGATTATAAAGCTTTTCAGGATGGTGGTACTTATAAATTGTTAAAAAAAATAATTGAAAGAGCTGATGATGTTATAAAAAATGATAGTAATTCTAGTAATTATCGTATTTTAAATTATTATCGTATATTAATAAAATGTTCGGCTTTTACAAAATTATCAACTTTTGAAAGTTTTAATTTTGGTTGTATTAATTTTGATAAAATTATATATGAAAGTATTAATGGATCTGCATTTGGTCCGCAATCAACTAAATTTTTATTCGTGCCTTCTAATGAATTAGTCACACCTTATTTTATGATGGGAATAAGACCAGATAATGATAGCAATATATATATTCCAGAAACTATATTCGCACCTGATAATATGGGATTATTAATAAATGGTCAATCTTTTGTTCTTCCAATTCAGGTTCTTATTAATGATAATTGTAATTTTAGTAAAATAAAGGCAACTTCAAAAGAAAAACTTGATTTACTAAATTTATATAAATCTTTAATTGGAATGTATCAAACAAATACTTTTATTGATATATATAATGATTATGAAAATATGCTTATTGAAAGTAAAGAACTTGTAAAAAAGAAATCTTGAATTTAAATTTAAAATATAATATACTATAAATATGAATGGAATAATTGTAATTGATAAAGAAAAAAATGTAACTAGTCGTGATGTTGTTAATAAAATATCTAAAATTTTAAAAATCAAAAAAATTGGTCATACAGGAACACTTGATCCTATTGCTACAGGTGTTCTTGTATTATGTGTTGGTAGGGCGACTAAATTAGTTGATATGATAACGGGATATGATAAAGAGTATATTGCACGTGCTTGTTTAGGAATTTTGACTGATACTTTAGATATAACAGGTAATATTTTATATGAAGAAAAATTTAATATTTCTAAAGAAAAAATAGTTGATGTATTAAATGGTTTTATAGGTGAATATGAACAAGAAGTTCCTCTTTATTCAGCTGTTAAAATTGACGGAAAAAAATTATATGAATATGGGAGATCTAGTATAGATATTGAACTTCCTAAAAGAAATGTTAAAATTAATAGTATTAAATTAGTTTCTGATATTGATTATAAGGATGGAAAAATATATTTTTCATTTTTAACTAATGTTAGTAAAGGTACTTATATAAGAAGTTTAATTAATGATATTGGCAAAAGACTTGGAACATATGGGACAATGATTGAGCTTAGAAGAATAAAGCAAGGAGAATTTAAAATAGAAGATAGTTCTTGTTATGATGATTTAAAAATTATTAGTATTGAAGATGTTTTAAAAAAATATTATACTGTAGAATTAGATGATGAATTATATAAAAAAGTTAGTAATGGTGTAAAATTAAAAGATATATATAATCAAGATATTGTAGTTTTTAAATATAATGGTAAAGTTATTGCTGTATATAAGAAAAGTGATGAATATATAAAACCTTACAAAATGCTTATTTAAGCATTTTTTCTTTTCATGAACTTTTAAATATGTTATAATACTTACCGGAAGTGATTTTATGTTGAAACCATGTTTATTGGAAGAAAAAAAGAGAAATAAAGATGAAGTATTTAAAAAAGAAGAATTTATTTTATATAAAGGTATTGGTGATGGTAAAACTTATTATGTTAAAACTTATGGTTGCCAAATGAATGAACATGATAGTGAGAATATAAGAGCTATACTTGAAGAAATTGGATTTAAACCTAGTTTAGATATTTATAATAGTGATTTAGTTATTTTAAATACATGTGCTATACGTGAAAATGCTCATAATAAAGTATTTGGTTTATTGGGTAGAATAAAACATAATAAAGAATCTCGAAATGTTATTGTTGGATTATGTGGATGTATGGCTCAAGAAGAAAGTGTTGTTGATTTGATTGAAAAAAAATACAAGTTTATAGATTTTGTTTTGGGTACACATAATATTCATAAATTACCAAGTATTTTAAAAGATGTTATTAATGAAAATAAGAGGGTTATTGAAGTTTATAATAGACCCACTCAAATAATTGAAGAAATTCCTGTTAAAAGGGATAGTAATATTAAAGCTTGGGTAAATATTATGCTTGGTTGTGATAAATTCTGTACTTATTGTATTGTTCCTTATACTAGAGGTGCTCAGAGAAGTAGAAATAAAGATGATATTATAAATGAGGTTAAAAAGTTAAAGGAAGATGGATATAAAGAGGTTACTTTATTAGGACAAAATGTTAATGCTTATGGTAAGGATTTAGATATTGATTATAAGATGGCTAATTTACTTGAAGATGTTGCTAAAACGGGTATTGAAAGAATTAGATTTGTGACTAGTCATCCTTGGGATTTTGAGGATGCTATGATTGATGTTATTGCTAAATATCCTAATATTATGCCATATATTCATTTACCTTTACAGAGTGGTTCAAATCGTATTTTGAAGTTAATGGGTAGAAGATATACTAGAGAAGAATATATTGAATTATTTAATAAGATTAAAGAAAAGGTAAAAAATGTTAGTATAACTACTGATATTATAGTTGGTTTTCCTTCAGAAACTGAGGAAGATTTTAATGATACTTTAAGTATTGTTAATGAGTGCAAATTTGATTCGGCTTTTACTTTTATATTTAGTCCAAGAGAAGGTACTCCTGCTGCTAAAATGGAAGATAATATTACTATTAAGGAAAAAGAAGAACGATTACATCGATTAAATGAATTAATTAATAAGTATAGTTTAGAAAAAAATAAAGAATATGTTTCTAAAAATGTAAGTGTTTTAATTGAGGGTAAGAGTGATAAAGAGGGTATATTAATGGGATATACTGATACGATGAAACTTGTTAATGTTGTTGGTTCTGAAAGTGATATTGGCAAAATTGTAAATGTTAAAATTACGGATGCTAAAACTTGGAGTTTGAATGGTGAAGTTAATAATTAAAAAGAAGAATCTATTTTTCAGATTCTTCTTTTTCTAAGTAGTTATCATCTACTTTATCTATTTCTTTATCTATTTCATCTTCATCGATAACGTCGTCCCATGGTTCTTCATCTTCTTCAATTGCGATTTTTACTTTTGTTTCACCAACAATTTCAACGCCTAGTTCTTTTTCAATGTCAAAACTGATATTTCCATCATCGCCGATTGTTACTTTACTGCATGTTGGTTGTTTTAAACTTCTTACTATTATTTCAGTATCACCTGAAAGATCAGCATTTGCTTTTACTTTGACATTGAAAATATCATTGTATTCTAATTTTTCATTGATTACATCGGTTTTACTATCTGAATCATATGAATACCAAATATTTACATCAAATGAACCATCTACACCAATTTTACCATTACTTTTATAGCCTTCAAATTTATGGTTTATAACCCAGCATCCAAGTACGGTTGTTGGTTTTTCTTTTGGTTTAATTGTATAATTATTTTTAAAATATTTTTTTCCTTTACCAATAACTGCTTTTGTTACAATTTCTTTATATAATGCCACAAATTTTCCTCCTCAATTTAATGTATGCTTTCTTTAAAAAAAAATGTCTTTATTATATAAATATTTTGTATATGTTTTTAAAATTTTTGGGAGTACTTTTGTTATATGAATAATCTTTTATAATAGTTAAAAATTGATATTGAAAATTGTTCATAAATGGTGTAAAATTAATATAGAAAGTAAAGGAATGTTGATAACATGAATACACAAATACATACATACATACATACATACATACATACATACATACATACATACATACATACATGTATTACTAAAAAATATAAAAAATAATTTTTTTGTTGATAAATATAT
The DNA here is from genome assembly GCA_964384115.1 of uncultured Muribaculaceae bacterium. Taxonomy (GTDB): domain Bacteria; phylum Bacillota_I; class Bacilli_A; order RF39; family UBA660; genus CAG-884. Next base: position 8,658 of record CAYLJU010000011.1, read on the forward strand.
TGGAGCAAGATTCTATGGTAATAAAATAGATACTGGTCCTTTTTGTAGTACTTATAAAAAGTTATTACAAGGAGTATTATTATGAATAAGAAGAATTTTATTGGTTTAATTTTTTTAACAATATTAATAGTTTTGGCTGGTACACTTGCTTATTATGCAAATACAATTAATGGTACATTAACTACTAGAAGTAAAACATTTGCTTTTAATATATATAAGATAATAAATACAAATGAGGAAATATTTAGTGATATTAATTTATATGATACTGCTAAAGTTCATAATGGTGTTGGTAATGTAATTGTACCTGGTGATTATGGAGAATTTATAATTAAATTAAATAGTAATGGATCAGAAGTTAAATTAAGATATGATGTTATTTTAGGTGGTATTAATATACCAACTAATATGAAATTCTATTTAGATAGTGAAAAGATAGATAAAGTTGAATTAAATCCTTTAAGTTTAAATGGAATATTAAATTTAAATGAAGAGAGAGAATATACAATTTACTGGGAGTGGCCATATGATAGTGGCGAGAATAATGATGATGATATAAATTATCAAAATATGACTTTTAATATAACTGTAGAAATAATAGGTAAACAAGCAAAGGATACAGAATATGCAATAAATTATGTTGGATTTGATAATTCAGCTCAATATCCTAGTGTAATAGATACAAGAGATGAATTAACTATAGATATGAGTAATTATAACTATACATCATTATCATTAAAACAAGGAAGCAATGATCTATCACTTGATACACATTATAGTTATAATAATGGAATCTTAATATTACATAATATTGAAGATGATGTAACAATAACTAATTTAACATCATTTTGTTCTATGTATAAAATAAGTAATCTAAAAGATTGTTTAATCGCAACAGATTATCCTAACTATAGAAAAGATAAAAGTTTAACAAATGCTATAAATAATATTGAAAGTAAAGTGGCTGATTTTACTAAAGTTGAACCATATTTGACATATAGTGAGAATAAACAATATCATATAACTGATAAAGTTTATAAAACAAATAGACTCACGACTGAATTATATTATTATGGAACATCAGTATCAGCAATTAATGCAGAAACATCTAATTATACTATACAAGGTGGAACAAGTGGAGTATATGCTAGTATAGAAGAAATAAAAAATAATGGTTGGTATACTTGTTTATCTGTAAATAGTAGTTGTAATATTGTGTATAAGATATATGATTATGCAGTAGTAAATGATAAAGTAGAATTAACAGATTATGATAAATATACATATAGTTTAAATGATTATGTATCTAAAGCAGGTTTATATTCAATAGAAGATGAAAATAATACAAATAGTTATTATTATAGAGGAGAAGTAAATAATAACTGGGTAAGCTTTGGTGGATTTTACTGGCGAATACTTAGAATAAATGGAGATGGAAGTATAAGATTAATATACTCTGGAACAAAGGATAAACATACAGGAAGTAATACTAGTATTGGATCAAGTCCAATTAATACAAAAAGTTATGGAGCAACATATGTAGGATATATGTATAATGATGATGATATGGAAATAGCATCATATCCAAATACAAATCCAAGTAAAGTAACGGGATATAATATATTTACAAATATTAATGCGACTACAGAATATTATTTTGTTAAGAATTTTGATAAAGATACAGATTGTAGTACTATTACAAAAAGATGTACATTAACATGTAATTTAGGAACAGATTGTGTTAAATCAACATGGTCGGGATTATATAACAATTATGATAAAAATGATAGTAGTTCAACTTCTACTGAATGGAAATATACAGGAGAGTATAAGTATACATGTTTTTCATATGGAACATTATCAGATAATAAAATAACATGTCCTATAGTAAGTGAAATAAAAGGAGTAAGGACAACTACTAAAAAAGTAGATGGAGTCACATCATATATTCCACATAGTACTAATGTGCGAGTTTTATACCATGGATTGTTCTCACCAAGTTATGAATCAGCAGTTAGTAATGTAAAAAACTCAAATATAAAAGAAAAGATTGATACATGGTATGAAACAAATATATTAAATAAAAATTTAGAAAGTTTTTTAACAAATCAGATATTTTGTAATGATAGAAGTTTACGTAGTGGAGATGGTTATACACTAAATAGTACTACTACGTACAATCCAACTTATAGAATTAGTACTTCTCATAGTCCTAGTTTGATATGTCCAAATATTAATGATAAATTTACATTAAAGGTAGTAGGGGAAAGTAGTATAACTGGAACAGAAGGATATGGAAATAATGCTTTAAAATATCCAGTAGGTTTAATGACAATAGATGAAGCAGCACTTGCAGGAGGAGTGTATGGAAGAATGAATAATAAGTATTATTTATATAACGGTTTGTACAATTGGACGTCCTCGCCGTCTTGCTTCGACTCGTCTTATGCGCTCTCGAATGTCTGGCGCGTCTTTTCCGCTGGTAACTTGACTTACACTAATTCGGCGACGTCGTACGCTGTGCGCCCAGTTGTCAATCTGAAATCTGATACACTATTGACAAGTGGATCTGGAACGGAGTTAGATCCATATATAATTGAATCGTAATATATGATAATTATAATTAAGATAATTTTTATGAGTAATACTCTGTTAACCAAAAAAGGTTGACAAGTCATTTAAAATATGTTATTATTTATGTGAATGGAGGGATACAATGGTAAAAATTAGATTAAAAAGAATGGGAACTACAAAAAGACCTTTTTATAGAATAGTAGTTGCTGATTCAAGAAGCCCAAGAGATGGACGTTCTATTGAAGAAATTGGTACTTATAATCCTATTGCTAATCCTGCTGAAGTAAAAATCGATAAAGAATTAGCAATTAAATGGTTAAAAAATGGTGCTGAACCTACTGATACAGTTCGTAATCTATTAAGCAAAGCTGGTGTTTTAAAAGAATACCACGAAATGAGAATGGGTAAATAATAATGGATAAAGTAGTTTATTTAGTTGATTATTTAGTAAAGCAAATGGTAAAAGAACCTGAGAAAGTTCTTGTTGAATTAGGACAAGATGAAAATACTTATTCAATAATAAATATAAAAGTAAGTGAAAATGATATGGGTTCTATTATTGGTAAAGGTGGTAATATTGCTAATGCAATAAGAACAATTGCCCAAGCTACAGCTTATGCTAATGGTGAAAAAAAGGTTAAAGTGAATATAGATTCAATTTAATCTTTTTTTGTTTTATCTTGATATTGTTAGTAATATTTTGTACAATTATAGTGGAGGAAGTTATGAAAAAAAATTTATTTAAAGCATTTTTTATATCAATAGGAATAATTTTATTTACTTTTTTAATATTAGGAATATTTCCATTTGGTGATAGAAGTATTGTTATAATTGATGCTAATACTCAATATGTAGCTTTTTTAAGTTATTTAAGATCTGTTTTACTTGGAACAAATGATTTTAAATATACTTTTAGTTCTACTTTAGGACAAGGTATAATTCCATTATTTGGTTATTATTTGATGAGTATATTTAATCTATTAGTTATCTTTTTTAAACCAGAAAATATTAAGATTTTATTCACTATTTTAATAATACTAAAAATTGGTTTATGTGCTGTTAGTATGGAATATTATTTAGAAAAAAAATATAAAAAAAATACTTTAATTTTTTCTATATGTTATTCTTTAATGGCATATAATATAGTTTATATGTATCATACTATGTGGTTTGATTCAATAATATTATTTCCATTTGTTATACTTGGAATAGATAAAATATTTGATAATAAAAATCCTGCTTTATATATATTTACTTTAGAATTTGCAATAATTTTTAATTATTATATAGGATTTATAATTTGTTTAGCTTCAGTCTTATATTTTATTTATAAATTTATATTTATTTATAAAAAAATTGATAAGTTTAAGGTAATTATAGATTATATCGTTTCATCATTACTTGGTGGATTATTATCAGCATTTATATTACTTCCATCATTACTTGGTTTAGTTGGTGGAAAAATGATGGGGAATAATATATCATTTGGATTTAATATATCTTATTTACATGTCATTGCAAAAGCATTTACTGCCTCTGTTGGCGTTAATGAAACATGGCATGGTGGGCCTATGATTGCTTCATCAATGTTTGTATTTGTATTAGTAATATTATATTTTTTCAATAAAAAAATTGGTAAAAAAGAAAAAATAATTAATGGTCTTAGTTTATTATTTTTAGCGACTACTTTTACATTTAAACCTTTATGTTTAATGTTTCATGGGTTTACTGAACCTAATTGTTTTAATTATAGACATGCTTTTATATTTGTTTTCTTTGCAATTTGTCTTGCGATTAGATCTTATAATAAACTAGATTATAATAAAAAAAATTATAAATATGCTAAATATATTTTGATTATTTTAAGTGTTTTAATTTTATTGGCTAGATTTAAATTTAATGTTACAACATATAATTTAAGTATTATAGTAAGTGTTTTACTTGGATTATTATATTTTTATTTTCTTAATAAAAATAAAAAAATAGTTATTTATATTGCTATTTTTGATGTTTTAATTAACACAATTTCTTATACTACTATGTTAAAATTATCTGATAAACAGTATATGAGTGATTATAAAAATTATGTTAATGATGTAAGTGAAGTATTGAAATCAATAAAAGATGATGGTTTTTATCGAATTGAAAAAACATTTGATAGGGAAGAAAATAAATCAATGTTATCTATAAATGATTCTATGATATTTGGTTATAATGGAATAAGTCATTTTGATTCTACTAGTAAAGAAAGTACAGAAATTTTGTTTGAAAAATTAGGTCAAAGAAAATTACTTACTAGAGCATTTTATAGTGAAGATTCTACTTATTTAATTGATTCTTTGTTTGGAATTAAATATATTTTATCATATGATGATTATAAAAATTATGATTTAATTACAAATAAAAATAATATTGGTATTTATGAGAATCCTTATTATTTATCAATTGGTTATGCTATTAAAAATAACAATATTGAACTTTCTAATAATCCATTTGAAAATCAAAATAACATTATTAAGTCATTTAGTGGTATGAATGATAATATTTTTGAAGAAGCTTCCTATACCATGACAAGTGAAAATGTAGAAGTTTTAGAAAATAAATATATACCTAACGGTGTTGGTAAAATTAATTTGAATTTAACAATTGAGAATAATCAAAACTTATATTTATATATTCCAATTAATAAAGATGTTGGTACATATTATCCTGATGCTAAAATATATATTAATAATATATATTATAAAGATTATTTGACTAAATATGAATGGAGTACTGTTTATTTAGGAAATTATGAAGTTGGTGAAGAGTTAAACATTTCTTTAGAATTTGCTAATCCTGTTATTATGGATAATATATATTTATATTATGAAAATATTGATGTTCTTGAAAAACACTATAATGTTTTAAAAGAAAAACAAGTTAATATTAGTAAAATTTCTAGTTCTCATTTAATAGGCGATATCAATTTGGAAGAACCTAGTATGGTATTATTTACAATTCCATATGATGAAGGATGGAATATTAGCGTTGATGGTAAAATTGTTCAATATGAAAAGGTTATGGATTCTTTGATTTCTATTGAATTAGATAAAGGATCTCATAAAATAGAATTATTATATAATCCTAAAGGATTAAAATTAGGACTATATATATCAATATTGTCATTTATTATTTCATTGATATATATTATATTTAGAAAAAAAATATGGAATATATATGATAAATTTAAAGAATTATTTAATTATATTATAGTAGGTGTTTTAACAACAATTGTTAGTTTGGTTTCATATTTTATATTTTCCCGAATATTAAATATAGAAAAAACAATATATTTTATAATTGCAAATACACTTTCTTGGATATTATCAGTTGCATTTGCTTATATTACAAATAAATTATTTGTATTCAATAGTAAAACTAAAAATAGGGAAGCTTTAGTAGAAATGATAAAATTTGTTTCTTCTAGAATAATAACATATTTAATTGATTTAATTCTTATGTTTATATTTGTAAAAACTCTAAAAATAAATAATGATATATCAAAATTGGTAGTTCAATTTGTTGTACTTGCATTAAATTATATATTTAGTAAACTATTGGTTTTTAAGAATAAAGATTAATTAATCTTTATTTTTTTGTGTTTTTTGTTTACAGATAATTGATTGACTTATTAGAAAAAAAATATTAAAATGGTATATAGAGTGTTAAACTCTTAAATGGAGGTAATTATGGATAATGTTTTAATCTCCATTTTACTAGTCATTCTAGGACTTATCGTTGGTGTTATTAGTGTTTTTATTATTAATTATATAAGAAAAAATAATACTTCTAAGTCAATAGCAGATATGCTTGATAAAGCTTTAAAAGATGCTGAAAAAATTAAAAAAGATTATCTTTTAGAAGGTAAAGAAGAAATTCGATTATTAAAAGAAGAAACTGAAAAGGTAATTAAAGAAAAGAAAGATGAAATTAAAGCATCTGAAGATAGACTGATTGCACGTGAAAATAATATGGATCGTCGTGATCAAAGTCTTCAAAGTAGAGAAAATTTATTAGAAGAAAAAGAAAACAATATAACAAATAAACAAAAAGAACTCCAAGATGAAAAAGTAAAAGTGGAGGAAATAAAGAAAGAGCAAACGGCTTTACTTGAAAAAATTGCTGGTTACTCTAAAGACGAAGCGCGCACGCTTGTTCTTAAAAAAGTTGAAGATATGATGAGCGATGAAATTGCTTTGTATATTAAAGATAGGGAGAATGAAGCTAAGTTAGAAGCAGATAAAAAAGCTAAAGCTTTACTTGTTTCTAGTATGCAAAGATATGCTGCCGATGTAGCAGGTGATCAAACTGTAACAGTTGTTTCTCTTCCTAATGAAGAAATGAAAGGTCGCATAATTGGTCGTGAAGGAAGAAATATTCGAACTATTGAGGCTGTTACTGGTGTAGATTTAATTATAGATGATACACCTGAGGCTATTGTTATTTCTTCGTTTGATCCGTTAAGACGTGAAATTGCGCGTATTACAATTGAATCTTTAATAAAAGATGGTAGAATTCATCCTTCAAGAATTGAAGAATTGTATGAAAAAGTTTCAGAAGATATGAAAACTAAAATACGCGAATATGGAGAAAATGCTTTATTTGAACTTGGAATTAACAAAATGGAACCTGAATTAGTTGAAACTATTGGTAAACTTCATTTTCGTACTAGTTATGGTCAAAATGCTTTAAGACATTCTATCGAAGTTGCGCATTTAGCTGGTATGTTAGCTAGTGAGATTGGTGAAAATGAATTGGTTGCAAAAAGAGCAGGTTTATTACATGATATTGGTAAAGCAATTGATCATGATGTTGAGGGAAGTCATGTAACTATTGGCGCGGATATTGCTAAAAAATTCAAAGAAAATGATATTGTGATTGATGCTATTGAATCACATCATGGAGATAAAGATGCTAAAAGTGTTATTGCTGTATTAGTTGCAGTAGCTGATGCTTTATCTGCTTCTAGACCTGGTGCTCGTAATGATTCACTTGAAAATTATTTGAAACGTTTGGAAGATTTAGAGAATATTGCAAGTTCTATAAGTGGAGTTGAAAAAACTTTTGCCGTTCAAGCTGGACGAGAAATAAGAGTAATTGTTAAACCTGAAGATGTTGATGATTCTGGTAGTTATAAAATAGCTCGTGATATAAAAACTAGAATTGAAAATGAACTTCAATATCCAGGTACTATAAAAGTAACAGTTATTCGTGAAACAAGAGCTGTAGAAGAAGCCAAATAGGCTTTTTTTCTTTATATAATTTGACTTAATTTATAAAAATAGTATAATTTGTGTGGGTGGGGAAGTTATGAATGAATTATTAGAATATAAAGAAATATTTTTAAATTATCCACGAAAAAGTATTAAGGAAATGGAAAGGCTTTTAGCAAATAATGAAAAAGAGGAATTTATAAAAGCATATATGCATAATATTTATCTTCTTTCTTGTAATATTTATAAAAAGTACCCTAAATATTTTGATAGTTTTTCTATTATGGATATTGTTGAAGATGGTAATGAATTAATAGTTAAATTATATAATAAAGGAATTAGAGATTTTAAAAAGTTTACATGCAGTGTTTATTATATTTTTTATATAAGAACACTTCATAAAATTAAAGTTAGTGTTGTAATAAAAGATTTATATTTTAAACTATATAAAAAAAATGGAAAAGCACCAACATTAGATGAACTTAGTAAAATTTCTGGTATTCCTATTCGAGAAATTAGTAATCAAGATGTTTTGGGTAATTGTTTTGCAGAAAAGTATTTAATATATTTTCATATAGAAAATATTGTTGATGATTATATTGTGAAGAATGATATTATAGATAGTTTAAGAAAATGTATTGAACAATTAAATGATGTAGAAAAAGATATTTTATTCCGCCACTATTCCGATTCTGAAACATTTAGAGAAATTGCAAAAATATATAATACTTCTAATGGGGCGGTTTATTCAAAAACACGTGTGGCTTTGGGAAAAATTAAATTTAATATGTATAGGGAACTAGCAAAGATTCTTCTTTAAGTAGTGCCAGTAACTTAACTAACATTAAATATTATAGAAAAAAATGAGGAATCTCATTTTTTTATCTGCAATATGGTCCTGGACAATATGGATAATAATAATTGTTATATGAATAGTTATATGGTCTTGGACCATATGGTCCACCATAGAAATATGGTGCGACTAGTCCTCCTGTTAAACCACCTAGTATAAAAGGACCTAAGAATCCACCACCAATGAAACGGTTATTTTCTCTATTTCCTGGGTAATAACTCTGATACATAAATACTCCTTTCATCATATATTATGAAAAAAAATACTAATTGTGAATAAGATTATATTGGTGATATTGTGAAAAAAATATTTGAATATATTGGAATATTTTCTCTTTTTATCTTTAGTTTTATTTTTACTGAAAAAACAGCTACTGTTATTAAAGAACAAGATGAAATAATGATAAAAATAAAAGAGGTTGGTCAGAATTATTATAAAGAACCAATTGAGGCAATTATTGTAGATGATACGATTATTCCTGGAATTAGTGGTGAAGATGTTAATATTTCAGATAGCTATTATAAAATGAAAAGAATGGGTTTATTTAATGAAACACTTCTGGTAATTGATAAAATAAAACCAAAACATTTACTTAAAGACAATAAGGATAAATTTATTATTGGTGGTAGTAAGTCTAGAAAAAGTGTTTCTTTAATATTTTTAGTTAAAGATAATGAGAAAATTGATAATGTTTTAGATATTCTTGATAAAAATGGAGTGAGTGCGAATATATTTGTTGGTGGAACTTTTATGGAAAATAATAATGCTCTTATAAATAATATGAGTAAGAAACATTTGATTGGTAATTTAAGTTATAATATGGATTATAATAATCCTGATTTTATATGGATGAGTACGATTATAAAAAAATTTAATGATAATTATTGTTATACAGAAAATTTAGATAAAGAAATTTTAAATATTTGCAGTAGGAATAGATCATATACTATTGTTCCTAATATGATTATCAGAAATAAACCATTTATGAATATAACTAAAGGTTTATCTAATGGTAGTATTGTGTCATTTTATATAAATGATGATACTTTGAAGGAATTGGATATGGTAATTAAGGAAATAAAAAGTAAAGGTTATGAAATATTAAAACTTAGTGAATTATTGTTTGAAAAATAAAAAAAATAAGTTAAATTGATAGACTTTTTGGGCCTCTTATACTATAATAAATGACATGTAAGGAGGTTAATATGATTAAAGAAAATTTACCAGTTATCATCCTTAAGGGAATAATATTACTTCCGAATAATGAAATAAGATTGGAATTTGATAATACATCAAGTTCTAGTGTAATTGATATATCAGAAATGTTTCATGATAATGAAATATTAATTGTTAACCAAAACAATCCTTTGGAGGAGTCACCTGATAAGAGTGATTTGCCTAAGATCGGTGTTATTTCTAAAATAACATATAAAGTTGAACTTCCTAATGGAAAAACAAGAGTAATTATAAAGGGAATTAAAAGAGCGAATATCCATGAATATTTAAATCATAGTACAGATGTAATTGAATCTATAATATCAGAAGTCCAAAATAAAAAAATTCCTGATTCTGAAGAATTTGTGATTATAAGAAAATTATATCAAGAAGTTGAAAGATATATTAAATCGGTACCCTATATAAGTAATTCTGTTATTTCTTTAATAATGAATGTGACTGAACTTTCTAAAATGACAGATATAATAGCAAGTCAGATACCTATTACAGTAGATAGAAAAAAAGAGTATTTATTTGAAATTGATCCTAAAATTAGAGCTCAAATGATCTTGGAAGATATTTATCGTGAAGAGGAAATGTTCAAAATTGAAAAAGAAATAGATGCTAAAGTAAAGAAAGATTTAGATGATAATCAAAAAGAATATATTTTAAGGGAAAAAATAAAAGCAATACAGGAAGAATTAGGAGATGTATCTTATAAAGATGTAGAAATAGATGATATAAGAAAAAAAATATCTTTGTTAGATGCTCCTAATAATATAAAAGAAAGATTAAAATCAGAATTAAAAAAACTAAGTGTTTCTTCATCGTCCTCTCCAGAAGTTAGTACGATTAGGAATTATATTGATTGGTTGCTTGCTTTACCTTGGAATAAAGAAACTATAGATAATTTTGATTTAAAAGATGCTAGATGTAAACTTGATAAGACACATCATGGCTTAAACAATGTTAAAACTAGAATAATAGAATATTTAGCTGTTAAGCAGAAAAAAGATAATTTAAAAAGTCCAATAATTTGTTTAGTTGGTCCTCCAGGAGTTGGTAAAACTTCACTTGCTTATTCAATAGCGAATGCTTTAAATAGAAATTTTGCCAAAATTTCTTTAGGAGGTATTTCTGATGAAGCTGAAATACTTGGACATCGCAAAACTTATATTGGTTCTGGTCCAGGAAGAATAATTGCGGCTTTAAAAAAGTCGGGTAGTATTAATCCTGTTATATTAATTGATGAAATTGATAAAATGTCTAAAGATTATAGGGGAGATCCTGCTTCTGCTTTACTTAATGTTTTGGATCCAGAACAAAATAAAGTTTTTAGTGATAATTATATAGAAGAGGAAATTGATTTATCTAGAGTTATGTTTATAACTACAGCTAATTATATTAATCAAGTGCCAGAGGCTTTAAGAGATCGATTAGAGGTTATTGATTTACCTGGTTATACTGAATATGAAAAAATTGATATCGCTAAGAAGTATTTACTTCCTAAAATAAATGATGAACATGGTGTTAAGGATGAGATAGTTGTTAGTAGTAAAGTTTTGCTTTGTATTATTCGAAAATATACAAGAGAAGCTGGTGTTCGTGAACTTGAAAGATTGCTTTCTTCAATAGTTAGAAAAGTTGTTTCTAAAAGTGTTATAAGTAAGGAAAAGTTAGAAAAGACAATTATTACTGAAAAAAAAGTTGTTGAGTATTTAGGAAATCCTAAATATGAATATAATGAAAAAGTATCTTATAATGATCCTGGTATTGTAAATGGACTTGCCTATACTGATTTTGGTGGGGATGTTCTTAGCATTGAAGTTAATTATTATAGAGGTACTGGTAAACTTATATTGACTGGTTCTCTTGGTAATGTTATGAAAGAATCAGCTGAAGTAGCATTAAGTTATATTAAAGCAAATTATAAAAAATTTGATGTTGATTATAATAAATTGATTGAAAATGATATCCATATTCATGTGCCAGATGGTGGTATTCCTAAAGAAGGACCTAGTGCTGGCGTAGCCCTTACGACTGCACTCCTTAGTGCTTTTACAGGTAAAAAGATTGTTAGTTCTGTTGCAATGACTGGTGAAATAACTTTAAGAGGTATGGTTTTACCTATTGGTGGTTTAAAAGAAAAATCACTTGGTGCATCTAGGTGTGGTATAAAGGAAATTATTATTCCTAGTAAAAATGTTTCTGATTTGGATGATATACCAGATGAGATTAAAAAAAATATAACATATATTCCTGTTAGTAATTATGAAGAAGTATATAAGAAAATTTTTGTATGATTGTGGGGGTTAAAATGAATAATGAATTTTGTATTAAATTGAATTTTTTGAAAGATCTTGTAAGTGGGGATTTTGATTATTCTTCTTATGATAAAGAAAGCGCTAAGTATGCTTTTAAAATTATTAATTCTAGTATTAAAAATAATATCGGATTATTTTGTCTTGATGATTCAATAATTAATAATTACAAAATAATGGTAGAACAATTGAGTAAAATAACTTTTTGTAAAGATGTTTTAATTGGTAATACTTATATATTAGAGATTGAAAGAATACTTTCTAATAATGAAATAGTTAAAAAAATGAGAAATGATTTTATTAATAATTTTTTAAATTTGCATGGTATTGTAGAAAATAAAGATGTTGATTTTGTTAAAAAAATGATTATTTTTGATAGTAATGTAATACCATATATAATATATAAAGATAATTGTTTTGATAAAAAATATGATGATATTGTATTATTAAAAGGTTCTTTAAATTATTTTTTAAATTTAAATTCTATTGATATTAATGTATATAATTCATTTATTGATTATTATAAATCAAAAAAAACAGGAATTGGTAACTTTAAAAAATGGAAGGCATATTAATATGAATTTAGAAGATGTTTTATATATAAAATGTGTACTTATTAATGATTCATTAAATGTTAATATGATTAATTTTGATAAAGATAAGAATGAATTTCTTAAAGAATTAAATTGTTTTGTAAAACAAAATATTGGTTTTTTTTATCTATATGAATATACTTTAAATAATTATAAAAATTTACTTAACCTTTTTGATAATGATAAATCTTTATATGTTAAAGAAATTATTAAAGGTTTTACAAATATTTTAGATATTGAAAGTATTGATGGTTCATTAAAAGAAAAATATGTTTTAGAATATTTGAATAAAGAAAAAAATAATCGTCATTTAGATTATATTCCTGACAAAGAAGAATTATGTAAAATGATAAATTATGATTTTATTATATATCAAACTTTAGTTAATGGGAATCTATTTTATAAGGGAAAAGAATCTGAAAAATATATAAAATCTAGTCTAAATTATTTTATGAGTATTGATAGCGAAAATAAGGAAACATATGATTTTTTTGTTGATGCATATAAGCAAGTAGGTTATGTTTATGAAACTGAAAAATCTAATATTTTAGAATTTCCAAAAAGAAGGTTATTAAGAAGAATATTTAGAAGGCTATTTAAAAAATGATGAATAAACATCATTTTTTTTCATATATTTAAATGAAGGGAGAGTATATGAAAAAATTTATACCATTTAAAAAAGAAATACCATTTAAAACAAAAATAGCTGAGGTAACTAGCATTTCGCTTGAACATAATATTCATGGATGTGCGAATAATGAAATAAGCGGTGATTTTATTATTAGTGGAGAATATAGAGTTACTGATACTAGTACTTCTGTGCAAGAATTTAGATTTGATTTGCCTTTTGATATAGAAATGAGTGATATCTATAATATTGATAATATAACTGTTGATATTGATGATTTTTATTATGAAATTAAAAATATGGAAAGTTTAGAAGTTAATATAACTTTATTAATAGATAAAATAGTTGAAGTTCCTTTAATTCCTAAAGAAGATGAAAATATTGTTATTAATGATGAAAATGAAATGAAAGAAAAAAATGATTTTTTAGAGCGTAAGTTGGAAAATGAATTTGTTCCTTTAGAAAATCTTGATAGAGAAAAAGAAGAATGTTATGAAGCAGAAGATCCTGTTGATGATGGTAAGTTAACAAGAGAAGATGTTGTTATTCAAAATGATATTCCAATATTAACAGAAGAAAGTAAAAATATATTTTCATTTACAGATGATGATGATGAGAGTACATATACAGTTTATATAGTAAGAGAAAATGATACTATTGAAACTATTACCCAAAAATATAGTATTAGTATTGAAAAATTAAAAGAATATAATGATTTAACTGAAATTAAAAAAGGAGATAAAATAATTATTCCAAATGTTTAGGGTTAGACCATTAATAGAAAAGAGTCATTTAAAACCTATAAGATATTTAAAGAAAAAATCGGTTTATATAATTGAAACTATTGATAATAAATATGTAATTAAAACTAAAAAGGATAATCCTATAATTGATTATCTTAGAACAAGAAATTTTGATTATTTTCCGAAAATTATTGATGAAGATGAAACGTATCAATTAACTCAGTATGTTGAAGAAATTAATGTACCAGAGGATCAAAAAATGTTTGATTTAATTGATATTGTTTCTCTTTTACATTATAAAACAACACATTTTAAAGAAGTTGATGCAAATTATTATAAGGGATTGTATGAAGATATTTTAGGTAATATTGAGTATTTAACAAATTATTATGATGATTTAATTACAATAATAGAAGAAAAGGAGTTTATGGCTCCTTATGAATATGTTATAGCACGTAATATAAGTAAAATTTATCAAGCTCTTGATTTTGCTAAGGAAGAAATAGAAGTATGGTATGATGAGGTTAAAGATGAAAAAAGACGAAGGGTGGTTGTTTTACATAATAATTTAGATTTGTCACATTTTATTAGAAATGAATCTTCTTATTTGATTAGTTGGGATAAAGCTAAAATAGATAATCCAATTTTTGATTTATATAAATTATATAAAAGGCATGGTAATGAATTTGATTTTAGTTCATTACTTAAAAGATACGAAGATAAATATCCATTATTTGAACATGAAAAAAGATTTTTGTTTATTTTGATGAGTATGCCAGATGAATTTGAATTTGATGAAAGCAATTATTTGCTTGCTTCTAAAATAAGTGAGAGAATTGATTTAATTTATAAAACAGAAAGTATTATTTCACCATATTATTCTGAAGAAGGAAAAAATAAGGAATCCCATAAATAAGAAAAGTAAAAATACATTGAATCTTGTTAATATAAAGAAGGCAATTAAAAACTGATAAAATAGTAAAATTGCAAATACACATGCTAAAATCCACCATAGTATTCTTCCTGTACACCATCTTTTCATTATTATCACCTAATATATTATATGAATGTTTATGTAAAACTGTTATATATTTATAAAAACTACTAAATTTAGTAGTTTATTGTTTGGGTTCTGTTCCTTTAATATAATATAATATTCTTTTATGAAGATTTTCATTGGTTGCAAGTTTACCACTTATTGGATCAGTTATAACACCTATGACATTGTCTGGTATATCATACCAAGAATTTCCTTTTCCATATTTTTCCATAACTTCAATCCATATTTGTTTTAGGGCATAACTATTATCATTATTTGTTTTGCTATTATCATCAAATCCTATCCAACCTCCTAGTAAATAATCAGGATTATAACCAAATAATAAATTGTCTGTATCAGTTGTACCACTTTTTATGGCATATTTTCTACTCATTTGACCTCTAAAACTTATACATGTTGGATATGAATAATCAATTAGTTCACTTGCATATGTTCCTGTTAATAATTCGTTTAAAATAAATACTATGCTAGGATCTAATACTAATTCTTTTTCTTCTTTATGGGTATATAATATATTACCATTTGTATCTTCGATTTTTTCAATAAAATAAGGTTTTATTTTATATCCTAGATTTGCTAGTGTGCCATATCCTTCCATCATTTCAAGCATATTTATTTCAATACTTCCAAGTGCTAAAGATGGTACACTTTTAGCTTCACTTTGAATTCCAACTCTTTCTAGGGTATTTACTAAAGTATTTTCGCCTAAAAAAAGGTGAGTTTTTACGGCATATATATTGTCTGAATATGCTATTGCTGCTGCCATTGTTATTTCTTTATTTCCATATAAATTTCCGTAGTTATGAGGACTATATAATTCATTTTGACCGAATACGAATGTTGTTTCTTCACTTGTAAATGTACTTGATGATGTAAAACCATTTTCAAGTGCTGCATAGTATAAAAATGGTTTTATTGATGATCCTACTTGTCTTTTTGAACTTATAGCTCTGTTATATTCGCTTGCCATATAGTTTTTCCCGCCTATTAATCCTTTTACAGCTCCTGTTTTAGGATCTGTTAATACAAGTGCGATTTCAGCATCATTTTTGATATGGTTTAAACTTTCTTCCATGATCTTTTGAGCTTCCATATCAAGGGTTGTATATATTTTTAATCCTCCTGTTTCAAGGAATGAAGATGGTAGTTCTTTAATGTTTTTTAATTCATTTATAACAGTATTTTGATAATACATTAATGTTTTTAATTTATTTGTACTTAATGCTCCATAATATGTTAATTTTTGATTTAATGCATTTTCTTTTTCTTCTACTGTTATGTAATTATTATTTATCATAGAATTTAGGACTATTTTTTGTCTATTTAATGCATTTTGTTCATTTATTAATGGTGAAAAATAAGATGGAGATTTTGGTATTCCAGCTAGCATACTTGCTTCTGCTAATGTTAAATCTTTTGCTGATTTATTAAAATAAAAATAACTGGCATTTTCAATACCAAATATTCCACCATAGTTTATTGTATTTAAATAAACTTCTAGTATTTCATCTTTTGTATATTGAGTTTCTATTCTAACTGTTAACCAAGCTTCTTTTATTTTTCTTTCCCATGTTTGATCAAAAGTTAAAAATAAGTTTTTTGCTAGTTGCTGGGTTATAGTGGAAGCTCCTTGGACGGTATTTGTTGTTATATTATTCCATAGAGATTTTGCGATTCTTAGATAATCAAATCCTTTGTGATTATAAAAATTTTTATCCTCTAGTGATATTGTTGCTTCTATTAGATAAGGAGATATATTATCTAGTTTTATCCATTTATCATTTGAGGCTGAAAATGTTTTTTCTGTACAATCTAAAAATTCATATTTATTCGCACCATTTATTATTGGTATTGGCGAGAATGACGCCACTATATATATTGATGTAATAGCTAACATTAAAAAAATAAATATTCCTGTTATAATATAAAATAACCGTTTCATTGTTATCACCTATAATATTTTGTATAAAATATAAAAAATTATCATAAAAATAGTGATTTTTTTTTTTTCATATGCTATAATTAGACGCGATATGTGATTATATGTTGTATTTTGCATATAATAGAATATCACTAATTGAGATAGTGATTATTTTGATATTTGGAGGAATTATGAAATTAAATGAAATGACTAAAGAAGAATTAAAAACTCTATCATATACTGATTTAACTAATTTGGTATTAGAGGAATCTAAAAAACCAATTTCTACACAGGTGATATTTAAAAAAATATGTGAGCTTTTAGATTATACAGATAGTGATTATGAAAATAAAATAGGTGATTATTATACTTCTTTGACTCTTGACAAAAGATTTGTTTTACTTGATTCACATGAATGGGATTTAAGAGAACGTCATGCTGTTTCTTTAGATGTAGATGATGAAGAAGATGAAGAAGAAACTTCTGAAGAAGTTGAAGAAGAAATTGAAGATGAAGAAGAAGAAAATATTGATGAAGAAGTTGATGATGATATAGATGAAGACGATGATTTAGATGATATGTCAATTGTTGATGATGATAATGATGAAGAAGTTTAATGCTTCTTCTTTTTTTAAAAAAAATAAGATTTTTAAAAAATAAAAAAATCAAAAAAACGACTTTTTAATTAAAATTTCAAAAAGCAAAATACTGAAAATTGTTATAAATAAAAAGGAAAAAACAAAAAAGCAAAAAAATAAAAAAGTAAAAAAATCGAAAAATCAAAAATGTAAAGTTTTAAAAAAATCAAAAAAATTTTTTTTTAATAATTTGTTATAATATAAAGGATTTTGAGAAAATATAGTAAAAACAGTACAAGCGTTCGCTTGCTTTTATAGCTCTATATAGTATAATTGTTTTAGAAAGTTGAGGAGAAAATAATGCAAGCAGTAGATGAAAAATTAACTATCAAAGTTGTAAAGAGAGATGGCAAAAAAGTTGATTTTGATGCCTCAAAAATTGCTATTGCAATAAAAAAAGGCTTTGATAGTATTACAGATGAAAACGATGAACCATTATATGATAGTAAAGACGCTAATAAGGTATTTAATGGTGTCATGACTCGTATTGATAAAGAATATAAAGATGAAGAAAAAATTAAAATAGAAACAATTCAAGATTTAATCGAAGAAGAATTAAAGAAAAAAGGTTATGATGATGTATATAAATCATTTTCTGAATATAGAGATAGAAGAGCTAAATCAAGAGAATTATTTAGTGATGAAAAAAGAGCTCATAAGTTTTTTAAAACTATTGAAGGTTTAGGATTAAAGTCTGCTAGTGAAGATGATACTAAGAGAGAAAATGCAAATGTTGATGGTGATACAGCAATGGGTACAATGCTTCAGTTTGGTAGTACTGTAACAAAAGAATTTGCAAAATCATATTTAATGAAGAAAAAATACGCAGAAGCTCATGATAATGGTGATATTCATATACATGATATGGATTTTATACCAATGGGAACTACAACTTGTTGTCAAATAGATTTAAATAAATTATTTAAAGATGGTTTTTCAACAGGACATGGTTTTTTAAGAGAACCGAATGATATTATGTCTTATAGTGCTCTTGCAGCTATTGCGGTTCAATCAAATCAAAATGATCAACATGGAGGACAATCGATACCAGCTTTTGATTATTATATGGCTCCTGGTGTTATAAAAACATTTAAGAAACAGTTTAAGCAAGAATTAGTTGATTTCTTTGATTATACTGATGTTATAAAATTGGTTAATTTTGATAAGTTTGCTAAAGAAATTGATAAAATGACTTCAATTGAAAGTTCAATTGATAATTTATATAGTTTTTGTAAAGATTCTGAACAATTAATTAGAGCTGTAAAATTTGCTTATGATAAAGCTTTAGTTAAAACAAATCGTATTACTTATCAAGCAATGGAAGCATTTATTCATAATTTAAATACAATGCATAGTAGAGCAGGAGCTCAGGTACCTTTTTCATCAGTTAATTTTGGTACTGATATTAGTCCAGAAGGTAGAATGGTAATTAAAAATTTCTTACTTGCTACTGATGCTGGATTAGGAGATGGTGAAACACCAATTTTCCCTATATCAATATTTAAAGTAAAGGAAGGCGTTAATTATAATCCAGAAGATCCTAACTATGATTTATTTAAATTAGCGTGTCGTGTATCAGCAAAAAGATTATTCCCTAATTTTTCATTTATCGATTCACCATTTAACTTACAATATTATAAAGAAGGAGATTATAATACAGAAGTTTGCTATATGGGATGTAGAACTAGGGTTTTAGGAAATACTGTTGATCCAGATAAAGAAATAACTCCTGGTCGTGGTAATTTATCTTTTACATCTATTAATTTACCTAGGTTAGGTATTAAACATGGAATTATAAAGAATGAAGAAACAGATTTAAAAGGTTTTTATGAAGAATTAGAAGAAAAAATGGATTTAGTTAAAGATCAATTACTTGAAAGATTTGAAATTCAATGTAATAAAAGGGTTTATAATTTTCCATTCTTACTTGGACAGGGTGTTTGGATAGATTCTGAGAAATTGAAACCTACAGATAAACCTAGAAGAGTTTTGAAACATGGTACTTTATCAATTGGTTTTATTGGACTTGCTGAATGTTTAAAAGCTTTAGTTGGTAAACATCATGGTGAGGATGAAGATGCATATAAATTAGGATTGGAAATTATTACGTTTATGAGAAAAAAATGTGATGAATATTCTGAAAAATATCATTTGAATTTTTCCTTACTTGCAACTCCAGCTGAAGGATTATCTGGTAGATTTGTTAATATTGATAAAGCTATATATGGAAAAATTAAAGGTGTAACGGATAGAGAATATTATACAAATTCATTCCATGTTCCAGTATATTATAATATTTCTGTTACAAATAAAATTAAAAAGGAAGCTCCTTTCCATGCTTTAACTAATGCAGGTCATATTACATATATTGAACTTGATGGTGATGCAGCTAGTAATGTTGAGGCATTTGAAAAGGTTGTTCGTATTATGAAAGAAGCAGGTATTGGGTATGGTGCAATTAACCATCCTGTTGATAGAGATCCAGTTTGTGGTTATGTTGGTGTTATAGGAGATGTATGCCCTAGATGTGGAAGACATGATCATGAAGCTGTTAGTATTGAAAAATTAAGAAGTTGCACACTTTGTAAATAGGAGGAATTATGAAAGAAGAAGTAAAAAGAGAAGAAAAAAAAGTTGGTGAAGGTGTAGGATTCGAAAGAATTAGAAGAATCACTGGTTATTTAGTTGGAACTGTAGATCGTTTTAACAATGCTAAAAGAGCAGAAGTAAGAGATCGTGTAAAACATGGCAAAGACTATTAGACTTGCAGCTCCTCTGCAAACTGATAGTATTGTAGATGGAGAAGGTATTAGAGCCGTTGTTTGGACACAGGGATGTTCACATAATTGTTTGGGTTGTCATAATCCAGAAACACATGATTTTAATGGTGGATATTTAGTTAATGTTGACGATTTAAAAAAAGAAATTGGAGAACTTACTAATCAACAGGGAATTACATTTTCTGGTGGTGATCCATTATATCAAGTTGATAGTGTTTTAGAACTTGTTAAATATTCAAAAAGTATTGGTTTGAATGTTTGGTTATATACTGGTTTTACTTATGAAGAATTAAAGATTATGATTAAAAAAAATCCTAAATTAAAAGAATTGCTTATGAATGTTGATGCTTTAGTTGATGGTAAATTTTTGATTGAAGAAAAGAGTTTTGATATTAAGTTTAGGGGTTCTAAAAATCAGAGAATTATTGATATTAAAAAGAGTATTGAGAGTAATAAACTTGTTTTAATTGATAAATATATTTATAGGGAACCAAAGTATATAAGTTATAGAGAAAACAATCATTTGTATATATAAAAATAATATTATAATAAGGTTTTTCTGATAGTTTTTAATAAATTATTGGAAAAATTTTTTTATTTTTTTTTAAAATCATTTTATATATTAGTATTAAAATTTTGATAATATATATAATAGTTTAATAAATTTTATATAGAAATTGATTTTAATTTTTTTTGATTTTATTAAATTAATATTTTTTAAAATATACTAAAAAAGTGAAATAATTGTGATAGATATTATATAAAAAATTGGAATTGATATAAGGTTAAATTTTGTTTAAAAATGCTGATATAATTTACTTTTTTAATTTATGATTTTTATTGTTTAAGTATATATATTTTTTATTGATTTTTGATTAATAATATTATATAATGGTGTAGAAGGGTAGGAAATATGAAGAAGAATTTGCTTTTATTTTCAATTGTATGTTTAATGTTTTTTACTATTAGTTATACTTATTCTGTTTTTAGTAATAAGATAGTAGGTAATATAACTGCGACTAAAAATGTTTGGAATTATAGCTTTAATGTAACAGGTGGAACTGTTGAAAATGATTATTATAAAGTAGCATTAAGTGGTACTAGTGGTTCATTTAATATTGTATTAGATTCAACTGGTTATTCAGATTATATATCATATAGTATTAAATTAGATGAATCTAATTTATCTAGTGATGTAAAATTTTATAGGGATAGTAGTTGTCTTGATGAAATAACTGATAATATATATAGTGGTACTTTAGATAGCAATACAACAAGTACAATTACTATATATTGGAAATCTAGTTCTTCTGTAAGTGGGAATCTGTTTGTTAGTTCTGAAGGAAAAGTTTATGTTATGGCTATGATGAAAAATGGTAATAGTAGTGATAGTAGCGCGAGAACAGAATTTTGGAATGATACATATAAGCCTTATATAAAAACAATTACATTTGATAATAATTTAAGTAATTTACCATCTAGTTGTACAGGAGAATCTGATTTATGTTGGAATGTATCATATGATAGTAATCAAGAAAAAAAAGTTTATGGCTACCTTATAGATAGTGGTGAAGATTATACAGATAGTGATAGTGTAAGTCATGATTTATATAATTTATATATAGTAAGTGAAGATTCAATATTCGCACCATCAAGTTGCAATTATATGTTTTATGAATTTACTAATTTAATATCAATAGAATTTAATGGTAATTTTAATACTTCGAATGTAACAAATATGGATGCTATGTTTTATAGATGTTCATCATTAACCAGTATAGATGTAAGTAGTTTTAATACATCAAATGTTTCAAATATGTATCGCATGTTTGCTAGTTGTTCATCCTTAACAAGTTTAGATGTAAGTAGTTTTAATACATCAAATGTAACTAAAATGTTGCAAATGTTTTATGGTTGTTCATCCTTAACAAGTTTAGATTTAAGTAGTTTTAATACATCAAACGTAACGAATATGAATTTTATGTTTCATGATTGTTCATCCTTAACAAATTTAGATGTAAGTAGTTTAAATACATCAAATGTAACAAGCATGCGTAGTATGTTTTATGGTTGTTCATCCTTAACAAGTTTAGATTTAAGTAGTTTTAATACATCAAAAGTAACAGATACGAGTTATATGTTTAATAGATGTTCATCCTTAACGACAACAATAAATATAATGAGCACAGGTGTTACTAATTATAATAGTATGTTTTATAATGCTGCAACTAGTAGTGGCGCTCAAATAATAGTAAATTATATAGCTGCTGCATCTACTTTGGTAGATAATATGATTGCAACAAAATCAGCAAGTTCTAATGTTGTAAAAGGAAGTGTAATATCATAAAAAGTTCTTTGCCAAATAGTGTTGTTGACACTTGAAGCTAGTGATAAATGAACTTTGACTAGAAGTCAATTTTTGGCTTCTTTTTTTTATCCTTTAATAGGATTAAGTAATCCTTTAACAAGCATAACACGTACTTTTAAGTGTTTAAATGATTTATAACCACAAGCGGCATGTTTAATTTGTTTGATTAAATTATTTGATCTTTCTACAATACTGCTTGAATGATTATATTATGAGCTTAATTATATATTTTTTTATATCAATTGAATAAAGAATAGATTGGTATATTTCATATAATTCATTATTTGTATTAATTATATAAAAATTTTGACTCAAATTCTCTTTTTTATCCTGTCGGACAATCAGGACAAAATCATGAAAAATATTTATGATTGGCATTAATGTCTTATAAATCAAGATATTGATGTCTTTTTTTAAAAAAAAATACGTATATATGATATCCTATTATTATATAAAGATAGGATGATTAAGATATGGGAAAAAAATAGATAATTCATATTTAAAATTAGATAAAAAACAAAAACAACTTTTATTAAATAGATTAGGTATTAATGATATATTAGATTTGGATAAGGCTATTTTATCATTATTAAAAAACTCTTTAAAAAAAGTTACTGATAAAAGACAGCAATGGAAAATTACATATAAAATATGGGATATAGTTTGCTATGTTGTTGCTAGTTTTTGTGATATATATGATTGGGGTGAAATCGTTGATTTCATCAGTGCTAAAAAAGATTTTTTTAAACGTTTTCTAAAAATGACTGGTGGAATACCTAGTTCTCAAACGATAGAAAGAGTTTTTTCTTTAATAAAACCAAGTGAATTAGAAAAAATTCTAACTGTTTTTTTTTCTATAATATACAAATAATAATTCTATTGAAATTGATATTATAAATTTTGATGGAAGAATTGATAGAGGTAATTCTAGAAATGAAACATTAAATAATTCAAAAATTAAACCGCTTAATTGTTTAAATGCATATTCTAACAAATACGGTAATTGTTTAGGAACAGAAATGATTGGTGAAAAAACAAATGAAATACCAGCTATACCTGATTTGATTGATAGATTAAATATTGAAGGAACGGTGATTACTTGGGATGCACTTAACACACAAACAGCTAATATATCTAAAGTTATAGGTTCAAAAGCTGATTATGTAGTACCAATAAAAGGTAGTGAGGAAAATTTTTTTGATGATTTGAAATTATATTTTGATAATAAAAGATTAGAAATGATTATAGCTGGTAACACAAAGTCATCATATAAACGAGAAATAAAAAATCTCATTCATGCTTTATTATATATGAATACTTCCAAACAGTTGATGTTAAATTGTATAAAGATATTGAAATGGGAAGGATTGCATTCTATTGGAATGGAAAAAAACAATAACTAGAAATAATACAATTATTGAAAATAGATATTATATTTCAAGTTTATTTTTAGATATTGAATTGTTTAGTAATTCAATATGAAATCATTGGTCAGTAGAAAATAAAATACATTGGCATTTGGATTTTACATTTAGAGAAGATAAAAATACGACGGTTAATAAAAATGCATTAGCCAATTTGCAAATAGTAAATAAGTTTGTTTTAGCAGTATTAAATAAAGTAAAACCATTTTATGAAAATATCAGTTTGAAAAGAATAAAAAATATAATAACAATGGACTTTGAAAATCAATTTATAAATCTATTATGTTATATGTTATTTTAATCGTATTTTTTATACAAAAAAATTATTTAGCCATTTGTTTATAATGACTAAACAAATTTTATAATTTTTTTCATGATTTTGTCCGATTAACAGGAATGTTGACATATAAACTAATAAATGCTATAATCAAATCGTAGGAGGAAAAAAGAAGATGAAGGGAAATAAAATTTTATGTGTATTATTATTAATTTCTTTAATGGTCATTGTAGCATTGTCGTATTGTATTATTAAAGTTAAAGATAATAAAGATCAAAATCCAAATGATATTATAGGAGAAGAAAAATTGAATCCAGTATCAGATGAAGATCTTATAACAATGAAAAAAGTAACTGATGCAATATTTTATATTGATGAAGGGACAAGAGATAATCTTAAATTTGAAGATATTGAAGAATATAAAAAGGTTGCAATAGCTGATGGTTTAGGTACAGGTTTTTTATCTTATAGTTCTTTTGCTCCATCCTTGTCGGGTTCACAGTTAAAAGAAACAATTAAAAAATACTTTAATTCTGATTTAGAATTAGTTCCAATGCCTTGTTTTAATACTGAACATCCTAATTTATATATATATAATTCTATAAAAGATAAGTATGAAGATAATAAAGAACATGAAAAATTTGGACATGGTGGTATTATGCCTTTTGATGTAAAAGTTAAATATGTTGATTCTGGTTCTAAAGGTAATACATATACTTTAACTGCATATGTATATTATCAAGCACCTATGGTTCAAGATTGCAATTTAGTAATACTTAATAAACTTGCTGAAGCTAATCAGATTGATGCTGATGTTGTTTTTTCTTTTAAAGGTGACTTAACTCCTGGTATATGTGTAAAAAATAGTAATGGAATATATGAATGCGATGAAGATTTAGCATTTGAGATTGTTAAGGATAAATTACATAAATATACAATGGAATTTGAAAAGATAGATGGAAGATTAGTATTTAAATCATATTCAAGAGTTAGTTAATATTATGGATGAATAATGATATGAACCCCGTTTCTTGGACGTAGAAACGAGGTTTTTATATGTCAAAGTTAAGTTGTAAAGATAAGATTAAAATATATAAATTGAGAAAAGAAGGAAAACAAATATCCTATTTGTCTACAAAATACAAAGTTAGAAGTGATAATATTGCCTATTTAATACGATTAATAGATAAACATGGAATAGAAATAATAAAAAAAGATTCTAAAAAATATTATCCACCTTATCAAAAAGAAGAAATTATTAATAGAATTCTTATAGGTGGAGAAAGCATTACGTCAGTAGCAATTGATGTAGGTTTATCAAGTGATGGAATTTTGCATACATGGATTAAAAAACATAAAGAAAACGGTTATAATATAGTTGAACGAAAACGTGGAAGGAGTTCAACTATGAATAAAAAAGAACTTAAACCTAAAAAGAACGAAACAATTGAGGAAGAAAACGAGAGATTAAAAAAAGAAAATGAATATTTGAAAGCTGAGCTAGAATACTCAAAAAAATTGAGAGCCGTTGTTCAAGCAAGGAAGAATCAACAACAGAAGAAAAAGTAAATGTTGTAAGTGAACTTCGGCTAAAATATTCATTATCGATTCTTCTACAAGTATCTGGTTTAGCTAAATCAGTATATTATTATACTTTATCTAAAATTGATAAAGATGATAAAAATAAAGAAATAATTGATAAAAAAAGAAATCTTTATAAACAATAAAGAAAGATATGGTTATCGTAGAATTACTTTAGAATTAAGGAATCAAGGCTATAATGTTAATCATAAAAAAGTATATAGAATAATGGTTAAATTAGGTTTAAAGCCATTAAAAAGAAATAAAAGAAAATATTCTTCTTACAAAGGAACTATTGGTAAAATTGCTGATAATTATATTAATAAAGAATTCCGTGCAGATAAACCAAATCAAAAATGGTATACAGATGTAACAGAATTTAATCTTCGTTGAGAAAAATGTTATTTATCAACAATTTTAGATGGATTCAATGGTGAAGTAATATCCTATAATACATCTAAATCTCCTAATCTTGAGCAAATAAATGACATGCTTAACAAAGCATTTGATGGTAGAAGTTTAGAAGGATTAATATTTCATTCAGATCAAGGATGGCAATATCAGCATCAATCTTATCAGCAAAGATTAAAAAATAAAGGAATTAAACAAAGTATGTCCAGAAAAGGAAATAGTATGGATAACGGAATGATGGAAAATTTCTTTGGTATATTAAAAACAGAAATGTTTTATGATCAAGAAGATAATTATAAAACGTTAGATGATTTAATAAAAGCAATTGATGACTATATTTATTATTATAATTATGATAGAATTAAGGTAAAATTAAAAGGATTGTCTCCTGTAAATTACAGGTTACAATCCTCTAATTAGAAATTATTTATAAACTGTCCAACTTTTGGGGTTCAGTTCATTTATCATCCTTAATCCATTAATTGTTGTTCTAATACATCTAGAGGTTCAGTATCAATTACATCATTTGACAATTTATAATTGACATTTCTATATTTTTTACAACCAGTTCCTGCAGGTATTAGTTTACCAATTATAACATTCTCTTTTAAACCATTTAAGTGATCTACTCTACCATGAATTGCAGCATCAGTTAAGATTCTTGTTGTTTCTTGGAATGAAGCTGCAGATAGGAATGAATCAGTTTCAAGAGATGCTTTAGTAATACCCAATAATACAGGTCTTCCTGTTGCTGGAACTTTTCCTTCTAGTATAAAGTTTTTATTTGTATCAGTAAATTCATTAATATTTACCATTGTTCCTGGTAAGAATAAT
>CAYLJU010000012.1:0-35376 GCA_964384115.1 uncultured Muribaculaceae bacterium
GGATCATAGGCAAGGTATACGTTGGCCATTCCTCCTTCTCCTATTAGTTTTATTATTTCATATCGTCCATTTATTACTTGGCCTTTACTCAACATTTTATCCCTCTTTCTTCTCTAAATATGCAATTGAGATATTATCTGTTCCGCCTCTATTATTGCATTTTACTATTAACTTTTTAACTTTGTTTTCTATTTTCGCGTCTTCCATAAGTACTTTTACTATTTGATCATCTTTTAACATATTTGTTAATCCATCACTGCAAAGAAGTACGCCATCTACGTCTGTTTCAACATCAAATATATCCATTTCGACACTCATATTAGTTCCAAGTGCACGCATTAATACATTTCGACGAGGGTGTTCTCTTGCTTCTTCTTCGGTTAATTCGCCTGATTTTACTAATAAATTAACTAATGTATGATCGACGGTTATTTTGTGTAAGTGGTTATTTTTTAACACATATCCACTACTATCGCCTATGTTTCCAAAGAGCAAATAATCTTTGGTTATTAAACTCATTACGATTGTTGTTCCCATTCCCATGCTATCTGGATTTTCAATTGTGTATTTATATATTAAAACGTTTGATTCACTTATAACGTTTTTCATCCATTCTTTGGCTTCTTCTTTAGTTCCTAATTTTTCCTTATCAGAAAAGCTTTTACCTACGTGTGATACAACAATGCTAGATGCTATTTCACCTGATCTATGTCCACCCATACCATCGGCTACAATCATTAGTACTTCATTATTATTGTTTGTCATTATAAGAACGCTATCTTCATTATGGGTTCTTACTTTTCCTGGATCGGTTAAATAATAACTATTCATTTTTTCCCTCCTCAAAGTCAGATCTTAATTGTCCACATGCTGCTTTTACTTTTGATCCGAATTCTCGTCTTATAGTTGCGCAGATACCATTTTTTAATAGATATTCATGAAATTTTTTTATTTTTTCATTGTTTGATCTTTTATATTCTATATGACTTGTTGCGTTATATGGTATTAGATTCACATAGGCATTCATGCCTTTTAGTAATTCACATAATTCTTTGGCATTTTCTTCTTTATCGTTTACATTATCTAATAAAATATATTCAAATGTTACGCGTCTATTTGTTTTATTTATATATTCTTTTACTGCTTTAATTACTTCTTCTATTTTATATGCTTTATTTATGTTCATTATTTGACTTCTTAATTCGTTATTTGGAGCGTGTAAGCTTATTGCAAGATTTACTTGTTTTCCATCTTTTATAAATTCATAGATTTTTGGTACTATTCCACATGTTGATACTGTTATATGTCTTGATCCTATTGCTAGTCCAAATGGATTATTTATTATGTTTATAAAGTTTATTACGTTATTGTAGTTGTCAAATGGTTCTCCTATTCCCATTAATACGACTCTTGATATTTTTATTTTTAGGTCTTCTTCTGTTAATAATATTGGTAATATCATTTCATAACATTCTAAGTTTCTAACTTTTTTTCTTCTTCCACTTTCACAGAATGTGCATCCCATGTTACATCCGACTTGTGTTGATAGGCATATGCTATACCCATAGTCATGATGCATTATTACTGCTTCAACCATTTGATTGTCTTCTAGTTTAAATAAATATTTATAAACGTCTGTGTCTGTTAATTTAGAGACAATTTCTATTTTTCCAAAAGTAAATTCATTGGTTAGTTCATCTCTTAATTCTTTTTTTATGTTATCCATTTCTTCGAATGATTTTACTCTTTTTTGATATAACCATTCATATATTTGTTTTGCTCTAAATTTTTTATCACCTTTATTTATAAAGTATGTTTCTAGTTGTTCTAATGTCAAATTATATATATTCATACGCACTACTCCACAATAATTATAGCAAATTATAAAAAAAAACAAAAGATTTTTGTTTTCTTATGTTTGATTAATACTTGTTTTTATTATTCTTTAGACACTTTTTTTATATTTTGTTTACAATTATAGACATTTTCTGCAAGTTATAGTGAATTTTTAAATAAATTGTTATGATACTACTCTTACCTTAATGTCTGGCCACTAGATGGCCTTTTTTTATAATTTAATTATATCATTTTAATTTTATTTCAGATAGATATTTTGAAAAAAGAATTTAATTTATTATAACTTTTTTAATTTAATATTAGGTAAAATTAATTGTTATTTTTATAAAAATGCACAATGATTGGTAAAAACAGGGATTTAAAAGATTAAAAATGCACAATAATTTCAAAATATTGTGCATTTTTTGTACTAATTACTTACTTTTTTTGTAATACTTTTTTTCTTCCAACAGAAATATAATTTATTTCAGCTTTTTCAGCATCTTTTAAAGAATAACAATTTCTTCCATCTAATACTAATGGTTCTTTCATTAATGTTTTATATTTATTTATATCATAATTTACAATTTCTGGCCATTCGGTCATTATTAATACAGCTTCGGCATCTTTAATTGTTTCATCAATTGTTTCAAAATATTGAATATTTCCATTAATTGAATCATGTGATATTTTGGATTCAATTCTTTTTTTAAAGCTTTCAATACTAATTGGATCATATGCTTTAACATTAGCGCCTTCGTCTAATAATAGTTCAACATTATCTATGGATGGTGCTTCTCTTAGATCATCTGTTCCTGGTTTAAAAGTTAATCCTAAAACAGCTATTGTTTTATTTTCGATGTTTTCAATATTTTCTTTTAATTTTCTATACATCAATATTTTTTGAGCTCTATTAACTTCGATACAAGCTCTAACTGTTTTTAATTCACAATCTAAATCTTTACTTAACCAGTGTAATGCTTTTGTATCTTTAGGAAAACATGAACCTCCAAAACCTATTCCTGCTTTTAAAAATTTATTTCCGATTCTAGAGTCATATCCCATTCCTTGGGCGACTTTTTCAATATCAGCACCAACATTTTCACAGAAATTAGCAATTTCATTTATATATGATATTTTAAGCGCTAAAAAATCATTTGATGCATATTTTACCATTTCAGCACTTCTTCTATCCATTGCTAAATATGGTACTTTATATGGCTTTTTTGTAAGGGGTGAATATAGTTTTTTCATTATTCTTTCTGCTACTCTATTTTCTGTTCCAACTACTATTCTAGATGCATATAATGTGTCTCTTACTGCTGTTCCTTGGGCAAGAAATTCTGGATTAGATGCTACATAAACTTTTAAGCCTTTTTTAACATTTCTCTTTAGGTATTCTTCAACTTTGTCATTTGTTCCTATTGGTACTGTTGATTTTACAACTACTACTACATTTTTTTCAATGCTTTCAGCAATTTGTCTTACTACTGTTTTTACATAGTCTAAGTTTGCTGAACCATCGATTCTTTCTGGTGTTCCTACTCCTATAAAAATTACATCGGCATCTTTATATGCCATTTTATAGTCTGTTGTATATGTTAATCGTTCTTTGTTTTCATTCATTAATTCTTCTAGTCCTTCTTCATATATTGGACTTTTTCCAGATTTCATTACTTTTATTTTTTCTTCATCAACATCAACACACGTGACATTATGACCGATATGAGCTAGTGCGACTCCTGTTACTAGTCCTACATATCCTGTTCCAGCTACTGCTACTTTCATAAAATTACCTCCGTTTACAATATATCATATTTTTTGCAAAAATCATAGTTTTTTTGATATTTTGGCAAAAAAAAGACCTTTTTTAGTCTTTTCGAGGTTGTTTTTACACTTTTTTGGCTTTTTATTTTCTATACCATTTTACAAATTTTTTTATTCCTTCTTCAAAAGGTGTTTGAGGATTATAACCAATCATATCTTTGGCTTTATCAATACAAGCATAAGTTCGATCAACATCACCAGGTTGCATAGGTAATTCCTCAATATCTGGTACAACATTTAAACATTTTCCAATTATATTAATCATTTCCTTTAATGATACCGGTGATGAATTACCCAAATTAAGTATTTCGTAAACATTACTATTATTTAAACAATAATTAACGCTTCTTTCAATACCATCAACTATATCACCAATATATGTATAATCTCTTGAAGTACTACCGTCGCCAAACATTGGTATTTTTTTACCCTCTAACATCAATCTTGTAAATTTATTGATTGCCAAATCAGGTCTTTGTCTTGGACCATAAACAGTAAAAAATCTTAACATTATAACATTCATATTATATAGTTTATGATAAACATGAGTCATTACCTCATTAGCTTTTTTAGTTGCTGCATATGGACTAATAGCAAAATCAACTATATCAGTTTCTTTAAAAGGTACAGTTTTTGAATTTCCATACACACTACTACTTGATGCCATAACCAAATTCATAATTTTTTTCTCTCTCATACATTCAAGTATATTTTGAGTTCCCAAGCAATTTACTTCCTGATATAAAACAGGATTTTCTATACTTGGTCTAACACCAGCCATAGCAGCTAAATGAACTACTACTTCAATATTATTTTCACTAAAAATCTTATTTAATAATTCCTTATTTCTTATATCCCCTCTATATAATTTATAATTATCATTTTTTAAAGCGTTTTTAATATTATTCTCTTTTATTTGTGGATCATAAAAATCACAAAAATTATCTATTACTACTACCCTATTATTCTTTTCTAATAAATCATCGGCTAAGCTAGAACCAATAAATCCAGCTCCACCAGTTATTAAATATGTTTTCATACTTCCTCCAATTTTTATTTATTTTTTTTCAATGATTTAATATTTTTTATAAGATTTCTATTCACTATCAAGTTTATAAATAAAACAACTACAATAGATAAAACTAAAACACAAAAAGCATTAATTGCCCAATTTAAATATGAAGTATATTCAATAAAAACAACATATTTGCTAAATACAATTATCAATACAAATTCTAATAATAATGTTACAATTTTTTTTATTGATGCCAAATTACTACGATTCAAAATATTTTTATTTGAATACCAAATAAATTCAATCGTTCTAATAAGCATTGCAAATGCTGTACCAATAGCAACCCCAATTAATCCATATTTTTTTACTAATACTAACGAAATAACAAAATTAGTTATTGCCTCAATCCAAGCACCAACTCTAGTTTGTTTAAAATGACCTGCTGATTTTATTAAATTATTATATGGTTGTCTAATAGCCCAAATTAATTCACCAATTACAATCAAATAACCAAATATTGGTTGGCTATAATTTAAATCCGCAATCGATAAAGTAAAAACTTTAACAAAAGGTGTTACAAGAACAAATGAACAACTATAAATAACAGCTAATAACATATAAAATAAGGATTCATAATTATCAAATTTACTTTCCAAGTTACCCTTTTTATCTAAAGCAAGTAAATTTCCAAAAAATGATTCCATGCTATCATTAAAACTTTGAATAACTTGTCTAAGTCCATTAGTAACAGTTGAATAAACAGAATAAATTGAAATAGCATCAAAATTTGAAAAAAACGTTAAAACTGTAACATCAGTATTTGAATGAACAACTGCTGCTACATGTTGAGCAAGTCCATCCCACTTTTGCTTCAATTTATATTCTTTATCACAATTCTTAAAATCTATATTATAATATTTTTTTACAATAACATTTTGAATAATAGGTCTTATAATATAAGCAATTGAAGTACCAAGTTTTAAAATTCGAATATCTGATTTAAAATAAATAAATATCAAAACCAAAACTAAATTCAATATATATCCGCCAATTTGAATTAAAGAAACAATATATGTTTTTTGATCTGCCTGTAAAAACAACTTATAAGTCATTCCAAAATAATATTCAGCAAATGCACTTATTGAAATAATAAGAATTAAAGAAAAAGTAAACCAGTAATTAAATTCTGATGTAACAACTAAAGGATAAAGTATTGTTAAAACAAATACATAGCCCAAAAATATAAAGGACAATTTTTTAAAAAATTTCTCTGATGCATATAAAATATCACTAATTTGCTTATTATCATTTTTACTTAATGGTTTATATAAAGAAGCCTTTATAACTGGTCCAACACCAGCTTCAAGCAAAGTAATATAAGACAAAAATTGTGTAATTGATGTTATTAATCCATTTAATGATGAACCATATTCTTTAATAATTAATTTTTTTACAACAAAGCTTGTTGAAAAGATAACAACCTGCATAACAATTGCAGATATTATGTTCCAAATAGTTCTTTTTGTCTTCATAATTTTTCCCACTTTCTATATCTTATTCAACAACTTTTGTAATTTTTCATCTCTCATAAATACATAATCATGAAAAACATATATAAATAATACTTCTGCAGTAATAAGTATTATTTCAGCAGTTGTATGACCAAAATCTGATCTATGAAATGAATAAGTTAAAATCAACAATGAAAAATATTCTAATAAGCAAAAATAATTTTTTGATTTTATTTTATTTTCAAGGAATATTAATATATATCCATAAAAGAAGTAAATAATTGAACCAAAATACCAAAAATTCCAGTATGTTTCTAAAATTGATGAAAAACCAGTACTAGCAATACTTGATATTTCAGATTTTTTAGGAAAATATTTATCACGGAATTCATAAGTTATCATTTTAGGTTTTTCTCCAGGATAAACATAGGTAGGAATAACATGAACTAGTCCTTCAACATAACTTTTTCCATATAGTAATTCATAATCACCGGTAACATAAAATTTATTGAAATTTCCATATGTACAACCAAATTCAGACAAAGCTGGATTTAAATTTTTTAAAACATAATTAATAGTCATCTTTTCTTTAAATTTAGGAAAGTCAGAAAACATTAATTTGATATTACCACGCAAAACAAAAGTTAATCCTAAAATTATATATACAGTTCCCAATATAGCAATATGTTTAGTTTTAATCTTTGTTAATGGTTTTACAGCAAATAACATAACTATCACAAAAATAAAAATTGCAAGTAAAGGTCCTCTTCTTCCCAAAGTCAAAATGATAAATAAATATGGTAAAAGTAGTACTAAAGATATAATTAATTGTTTAATATCAAATTTTTTTCCACTACTCAAATATAAGCACAAATAAACACAATATGAAGCAAGCGAAACATAAAAAGTATATAATGAAGGTAAAGTTAAAATCAATTCATCCGCTAATGCTTGATATATTGCTTTTCCTGCAAATAAAGTAGGAAAACCTCCCACTCTCAAAAAATTTATAAATTCAAAAATAGAAGTAATAGCAAAGCCAACATATGCAACAAGTAAAAAGTATTTTTCTTTAACCTTACTATTAACATCAACATTAACACTTTTATTTTTTTTAGAAGAATAAACAATACCTAATAGTAAAAAAAGGCTGCATAAAGCATAAGCAACTAAATATGGACAATAAGTAAACTTATTACCATAAGTTGAGGAAAATTGATTTAACCATGCTTTAGATGTAACACCAGCTAAACCATATAGTACGTGAAAACAACAAAAAAGTGTTGAAAAATTAACAAAATTACCCGTTATATCTTTAACAATAAAAATAAGTAAAATACTTGCACATAAAAGCATAATTATACTAATATCACGTAATCCCAAAATTGAAAGGAAAAAGCTTAGTACAAAAATAATACAACTAGTGCAAATCTTTTTATTACTTTTTATCCATTCCACAAATCATACTTCCCTTCTTATCAAAAATAACAAATTTTTACAAACTCATCAGTAATTTGTTCAATCATATATTTTTTTTCTATAAAATCCTTTTTATAATCTTTTCTTTCCCCTATTTTGTCTTTCAAAATTATATTAGCCCATTCCTCTGCAGACTTATCTAAGTCAATATATTTAACCAATCCAGTTATATTTGCTTCTTTAGTAATGGTACTAGAAATATAACAAGGAAGACCAGAAGCCTCTGCCTCAATTATAACATTTGGCATTCCTTCAAATAAAGAAGGAAAAATTAATTTAT
Source organism: uncultured Muribaculaceae bacterium (assembly GCA_964384115.1). Taxonomy (GTDB): domain Bacteria; phylum Bacillota_I; class Bacilli_A; order RF39; family UBA660; genus CAG-884. The sequence continues at coordinate 7,949 of CAYLJU010000012.1, forward strand.
CAAAAGCCATAAAATACTCATTAATATTTTTCTTTGGACCAAGTAAAATAACATTTTGTCCAATATTTAATTCTTTTATTTTTTCTAGTATATCTTGTTTTAACTCACCTTCGCCAATTAAAACTAAAACACTATTCTTATTTTTTTTTAATATTTCTTCAAATATTCTAAGCAAAAACATATGATTTTTTTGTTTATTTAATCGTCCAACATGACCATATAAAGTCTTATTGCCAACATTTAATTCTTTTCTTATTTTATTTCTTATCTCATCTTTAAATCTAAAATCTTCATAATTTAAAGCATTATGTAAAATAGTAACCCTATTATTTTTAACTGCATTTTTACCGAAAACAAATTCAGCTGCTTCAGTAGAAGGTGCGATTTTTACATTTGGGATTATTTTAGGTAAAAAACCAAACAATTTATTAGTCATTTCGCCATCAGTTACACCAGCATTACTAGATCTATAAATTAATTTTCTTGCTCCACCACATTTAGACGCAAACAAATCCAAACTAGCAAGAGATTGCTGACTAGTTCTTAATACAGAAACATATTTTTCTTTTTTAACAAGTTTTTTAATGGCACTAAAAGTTTTAAAAGGATTTTTAGATTTCGGTGGTACATAAAATATTTTCCCACCCATTTCTTTTATTTCTTCATCATAAAAGCCACTTTCTCTTTTAGAAACACAAAAATCCATCTGGTACTTACTTTTATCCAACTGACGATAAATTTTCATCAAAAAAGTTTCCGCACCGCCTCTATCCATACTAGACACAATACATAATAATTTTTTCATCTTACACCTATTTCAAATACTTTATCAATTTTTCAATTGCTACATCAGCAACAAACTCTTGTGCTTTAATCAAAGTATTTTCTTTCAAACCAACAACATTTTTTTTGTCCAAACAAAATAATAGTTTTTCTTCTAATTGTACATCATCATACATATCAACTATATAGCCAGTCTTATTATCATCAACAATATCAAATACATTTTCCCACCTTGTAGCTATTACAGGAACCCCTGAAAAATATGAATCAATAATAGTACCAGGTATTCCCTCAGTTTTAAATCTAGTAGGAAATATTAATAAATAATAATTTTGTATAATTTTAGTAGACAAATTTGAATCTATGCATCCTTTATATTTGATATAATTAGGAAAACTACTTTGCAATTTTTCAAAATCATCCCTGTATTTATCATCTACTGGACCATATATATCCAAAGTGTACAGTATTTCCTTTTTATTTATTTTTTTTACAACATTAACAATATTTTCAATTCCTTTTTCCTTCATAACTCTGGAAAATGTACATATATGGTAAGGCTTATTAAATTTCAATTTTAAGTTTTCCGCTTTAATAGGCTTAATAGTTTTAAAATTAACTAATTTTTCTATATTATCAAAGCCCATTTTTTCTAAGTCTTTTTTCATTTTGTTAGTTTCAACAAATATTTTATCAATCTTTTTAAGATTTTTTATCAAACTTTTTTTGTTTTCAATATAACTTGGTAACCATCCACCAATGACATCATAAAATAGTCTAAATTTATGTTTTTTATTCAAAATAACAAAAAGTGGCACGAATACCTTAACACCATTGTGAGCAGGAAGAATAATTATATTTTCAGAATTTTTAGAAGCTCTAATACAATTTAAAAACATTTTAAAAGGATTCTTTTTCCAATTATATGTATCAATTTTATTAACTTGTTCATCACCATATTTATTAACTAATGCCTTATACAAATTTTTAGTTTTAACAGTTTGACCATCCAAAAATTCTTTATTTCCCCCAAAATGACCACATATTGTTATCTTATACATCTAAAAAACACCTACTTTATATGAAATACCTTTATAAATCCCCAAACAACTATATGAAATATAGATCTAGCAATAGATAAATGTTCAATCTCTCTATATAATTGCCAATGATACTTTATTAAAGAAAGTTTATTACTTGAAACAGAATTTTGTCGTATCCTATATTCCATTAATACTTCCTTTTGCCCATACATATATTCTTCTTTTTTCAGTATTTGAAGCCATAAAGCATCATCATTCCTTTTTCTAATATTAGGAACCTTAAACTTACCCAACTTTGATACATCATAAAACACAGTTGAATTACCAACAGGACAGCTAAGTAAAATACCATTATAATTAACTTTTTTCTTGCAAGGAATTATCTTATTTAATTTATTGCCTTCCTCATCAATTTGTTCATAGTCAGAACAAATAATCTTATATTTATTTTTTTTAATAAAATTAATTTGTTTTTCAAGTTTCTCTCTTTTCCATAAATCATCACTATCAAGAAAAGCCATATATTTTCCCCTAGCTTCCTCCATTGCCCTATTTCTAGCAACAGCAGGGCCACTATTTTTACTTAATCTAATATATTTTATTCTCTTATCTTTAAATGATTTTACAACTTTTTCAGTATTATCTTTAGAAGCATCATCAACAATTATCATTTCAAAATTCTGATATGTTTGATTTAAAACAGATTCAATCGTAGCACCAATAAACTTAGCACAATTATATGTTGGTGTTATTATAGAAACCAAATCTTTGCTCATTACTACTTACCCACTTTCACAACAGTATTTATACATATCTTTAAATCTCTAAATACATTAAATTTTTTTATATAATCCAAATTATATTTCATCTTTTCTGGCAATATTCTTTTAACATAAATATCATCAACTTTTTCGCCATTTTTTAAATATTTCTCAATTACTTTATCCTCATCTTTATACATAATACTTGCATCAGATGTTATACCTGCTGGCATAAGCAAAGTTGCACGCATCTCATCAGAATAACAATCAACATATTTTTTAACCTCAGGCCTTGTCCCAACAAATGACATATCACCAATAAAAACATTTAATAATTGTGGAAGTTCGTCTAATCTAATCTTCCTAATTTTATTGCCAACTCTAGTTATTCTATCATCATCTTTTAAAGTAACTAAGCTACCTCTTTTGTCGGCTCCAACAATCATTGTTCTAAATTTAAAAATTCTAAATTCTTTACCATACCTAGTAATTCTACTTTGCCTATAAAATACTGGACCTTTAGAATCTACCTTTATTAATAAAGAAATAATCAAAAATAAAGGAGAAAAAACAATTAATAATATTAAAGATACAACAATATCAAAAACTCTTTTTATAAATAAACCAAATCTTTTTTTGTGCAAAATATCATAATATTTTTTTACATCATCATTTTGCATAAATTTTGGTAAATCGTTAAATTTCCTCAACATCCTTTAGTACTTCCTTAAAGTTATCTATTATATAATCAACTTCTTCATCAGTTAATTTACTATATAAAGGTAATGTAATTTCATTCTTATATTGATTATAACTATTAGGATAATCATTTAAATCAAATCCTAAATTCTTATAAGCAGTTAATTTAGGCAATGGTTTGTAATGAACATTAGTAGAAATACCCCTCTTAGCCATTTCTATTATAATGTTATTTCTTTCTTCCTCATCAATTCCATTAATCCTTACTAAATATAAATGACCTGATGATCTATGTTTTTCATCTTCGTGATTCAAAACAGTTAAATTCAAATCTTTAAATGCCTCATTATATTTTTTAATTATATCATGTCTTCTTTTAAGTAAACCATCATATCTTCTAAGTTGAGCAAGACCTATTGAAGCCATAATATCCGTCATATTACATTTGTAGTATGGTGCGACTATATCATATTCCCAATTACCCAAACCATTCTTATGCAATGCATCCTTTGTTTGGCCGTGTAAAGACAATAACTGATATTCCTTATATAATTTTTCATTATCCAATCCTTCTACATCAACCCAAGTAGCCGCACCACCTTCACCAGTTGTTAAATTTTTAACAGCATGAAAAGAAAATGTCGTAAAATCAGCTATCTCTCCAGCTTTTTTACCATTTTGCATAGCACCTAACCCATGCGCAGAATCAGCAATTACAATTATTCTATTATACAATTTTTGAATATCATTATTAGGAACAAATTTATCCTTATTTTGATCAACAACTTTCCTAATTTCATCATAATTTTCTATTATTCCTGCTATATCAACAGCTATAATTGCTTTTGTTTTTTCATTAATTAAATTATTTAATTTTGCATAATCAATATGGTAAGTATCTTTTTCAATATCAACCATTACAATCTTTGCACCCACATGATAAACTGGACTAGCAGAAGCGGTATATGTATAACTTGGTACTATTACTTCATCACCAGGACCAATTCCCAAAACTCTTAAAGTAAGCTCTAAAGCAGCAGTTGCAGAATTTAAACATACTGCTTTACTAGTATGGCATAACTCAGCTATCTTACTTTCAAACAATTTTGTTTTTGGACCAGTTGTTATCCAACCAGACCTTAATGTATCAACTAATTCATTGATTTCTTCATCACTTATATCAGGTGGTGAAAAAGGAATATTCATTAATTTTCTATTCATTATTATCGTCCTTCCTACTTTTTCTATTAAATTCCTCAGAATCCTTATATGTAGAAACAACACTCCTCATTACTTCCACAACCTTCCTTGGACTATATTTATCATTATATTCTAATTTTCTTAAATTTCTTAACCCTATTTCTAACTCCTCCTCAGAAAAATCTGAGGGTTTAGAAATAAAAATCTTATTGTGTTTAGTTGCAGTTAATCCCTCTTCAGCCATTAAAATTTCCTCATACAATTTTTCTCCTGGTCTTAAGCCTGTTATCTCAATCATAATATCTTTATTTGGTTCATATCCCATAAGCTTAATCAAACTAACAGCTAAATCATAAATTTTAACAGGTTTCCCCATATCTAAAACAAATATCTCGCCACCCTCCGCATATGAAGATGCTTGAAGTATTAGCTGCACCGCTTCAGGAATTGTCATAAAAAATCTAGTTATTTCCTTATCAGTAACAGTAACCGGTCCTCCTTTTGCAATTTGCTTTTTAAAAAGCGGAATTACCGAACCATTGCTACCAAGTACATTACCAAATCTAACAGCAACATAATCAGTTTTACTTGTTTTATTTTTTTGTTGAATAATCATTTCACACAATCTTTTTGACGCACCCATTATATTAGTTGGATTTACAGCTTTATCAGTTGAAATAAGAACAAATTTTGATACACCATAATCAGAAGCTACATTAGCTACATTATATGTTCCAAGAACATTATTTTTTATTGCTTCGAGTGGGCTTCTTTCCATTAAAGGAACATGTTTATGAGCAGCAGCATGAAATACTAAATCCGGATGAAATTTAGAAAATAAATTGTTCAAACAATTTTTATCTCTCACACTACCAACTATTGCATCAATATTCATTTTTGGATAATCACTTAATAATTCCATTTGGATATCATACAAATTATTTTCATATATATCAAATATAATTAATTTTCTTGGATTATATTTAATTATTTGTCTGCACAGTTCAGAACCAATTGATCCTCCGCCACCGGTTACTAAAACAACTTTATTTTTTATAATATTTTTTATATTTTTATTTTCTAATACAATTGGTTCACGGCCAAGTAAATCTTCAATCTCAACATCTCTTAAACTATTTAATACACCTTGTCTATCAATTAAGGCTTCTGTTGTTGGCAAAACCCTCGTTTTAACATTAGCATCTTGACAAATATTTAGTATTTCTTTTCTAGAAGCCGGATCTATTTTATTAATTGCAACAAATATTAAATCAACATCCTTTTCTTTAACAATTCTTGGTATATCATATCTTGTTCCAATTACTTTAATTCCTAATAATCTATGGTTGAATTTACTTCTATCATCATCTATTAAACCAACTATATTATATTTATCACGCATATTATTTAAAATAGTAATAATTATTTCTCTAGCACTAATGCCTGCTCCAATAATTAATAAATTATTGTTAGCTTCATGATTTCCCTTAATAGAAACTATTTCTTTATTTAAAACTGACTTTGACAAAAGTCTATATATTATTAGTATGCCTGATATAAAAATGCCTGCAAGTATATTTATTTTTAAATCTATATATTCTATTTTAAATACAACACTAATAATAGTTATACTTACTATGGAGAAAATTGCAGCAATAATATATTTAATATAATCTTTTCCTATTTCATATTCTACCATATTTTGATATAAGCCAAGTATATTAAAGTACATTTGATACACGAGTATGTATATAGCAATACCTTTAAGTATCAAAACAACATTAAATTCTAAAGTATCTAAAAAAGTGAATGCCATTATATAACCTATAACAATCCCAAATATATCCAATATTAGTGTCAATAAATCTCTGTTTTTCTTAAATTTATTTTTCATGATATCTCCTCCTTAAATACATAATCTTTTTTTCTCGTATAAGTATAACATTTTTCATCAAAATAGTTCACATTTTTAATAATTATTACCACTAAATTATAACAAATTAATTTTTTATTTATTATTTAAAACTTCTTTAATTTTATTTCTTACATTCTTAACCGACTCATCACTTTGTTTCATAACATACAATTCTAAATTAGGATATGTATATGTATCATATGTATACAAATCAAAACCTGTTAAGTTTTGTGTTTCTATTGTCCAACCCTTCATATCATTTAATTGCTTTTTAACTAATTTAGCCATACTCTTATTGTCCAAATTAGTATTAAAATTATCACTTATACTATCTAATATTTTAGTATAATTTGCAATCAATGTTGTTGATGATGTCATTTTTTTAATAATTGCTGTTAATATTTTTTGTTGATTTTTAACTCTTTGAACATCTCCGGCAGCATACGCATCCCTTTCTCTTGCATAAGCCAAAGCTTGACGACCGTTTAAATGTAAATTGCCTTTTTCAAAAGTATATTCATGGAAAGCATGCTCATCAAATTTTACTTCATTATATACATCTACTCCACCTATTGCATCAATTACTTTTTCTACTGTTGAAAAGTTTACTTTTGCATAATAGTTTACTTCAATATCAAGTAATTCCTCTACTGCTTTTACTGATGTTTCAATTCCATAATATCCAGCATGGGTTAATTTATCTTTAGCGCCTTTTCCTGGTAATTCAACATAATAATCTCTTGGTATTGATGTTAATAATATTTTATTATTAATTGGATCTATAGTTGCTACCATATTAACATCGGTATTAGTTACCATTCCTATTGATCCATATGCATCACCACCTGCTATATATATATTAAATGGTGTATTTGTTACATCAACATATTTTACTATATCGAGTGTTTCAACTAAAACATGAACGGAATCTATTTGTTTTACTTCTACTCCTAAATATGCTAAATCATTTTCAATTAGATTGTAAACTGATTCATTAATTAATAATGCTTCAATTTCTTTATCATTTAATTCTGTTAACATATCTTCGATATTTTCATATGATTTTTTTTCATATGTTATTTTTTTATTTAATAAATTAAATGCTTTATTAGTATTATCTATAGATGATTCTGAATTATAGTATCCTATTATTTTATTGTTTAAACTATTTATGTTATCAATTCTATTTTCTTTTAAAACAACAATATAATATGTTTCTTTTTGAACAATTGAATTATCTATTTTATCTACAAAATCAATTAATTTATCAATATAAACTACTCCTGAATAAAATAATATACTTGATAATGTTAACATTATTATGGATGCAAATATTTTTAAAAATGATTTTATTTTTTTAGGTATTATTAGTAATAATAATATAAAATATATTAAAGTTATAATTATTCCTATAATAGTTATATATTTTATTGGTAGCATATTTAAATTAATTAAATACGCAAAAAAAACAATTGTTAATGCTATTGAAATAATTGCTATTAATCTACATATACTTGTAATTACTTTTCTTCTTTTATTTTTCTTCATTTTATTCCTTCTTACTTCTTTATTTATAAATATTATATCATAATAATATTATAATGCAAAGAAAAACATAGCTAGTGCTATGTTAAAATCCTATGTACATGCAAAGCGCAAAGAATATTAGGCCAATTACAAAGGTTAATCTACTTATAAATAGTTCGCCACCGCGTTCTTTTCTATTTGCAAATAAATTTTCATTACCACCTGTAAAAGCACCAGCAGCTGATTCAGCTTTTCCGCTTTGTAACAAAACTATTGCTATTAATAATATACATACTATAATTAATATAATTTTTAACATATGTCCTCCATAACTAAAATAAATTATATTATATTATTTAATTAAAGTCAAATATTAATCTTTATTTTTAATAATTATTATGATTAATTTATGATAATGTCTTAAGTATTAACTTTTGAAAATGTCTCAAGTTAATGTATAATACTCCACTAAGGTGGAAAAAATGAAAGAGGTAAAATTAAGAATGAATGAACAAGAAAAATACGAAGTTATTAAAGAACTAGTTAACCATAATGGTAATAAAAATCGAGCTAGTAAAAAGCTCGGTTTATCCAGAAGACAAATTGATCGTCTTATTATTAAATATAAGGAAGGTGGAAAATCTGTTTTTGTTCACGGTAACCGTGGGCATGTCCCTAGTAAGACATTAGATAAATCCATCTCCGAAGATATTATACTATTATATAAGAATAAATATCAAGATTGGAATTTCAATCACTTTAAAGATTTTCTAAAAAAGTATGAAAATATTGATGTATCTTATGATTTTATCTATAAAAATTTAACTAAGGCTGGTATAATCTCACCTAATGCTAGGAAGAAAACTAAAAGAGAATTTAAAAAGAAACAATTATTAGAACAAAAGAAAATTAATAATGCAATGTCTGACGAACAAATCAATTATATAATTAATCATGAATTTGTTTTAGAAGATTCACATCCTCGTGGTGAAAAAACAAGATATTTCGTGAAATAATTGAACAAGATGATTCTATCCATATATGGTTTGGAACTTATTTTGATAAACAAGAAACTTTAAATGGTTACTATCATGTACTTTATCAAATACTTACTAAATATGGCATTCCATATAAATTATTAACCGATAACAGAACTATATTTAATTATATGTCTTTAAATAAAGATAAAAGAAATAGTGATAAAGATGTTTTAATTCAATATGGTTGTGCTTGTAAGCAATTAGGAGTTGAACTTGAAACTACTTCTGTGTTACAAACTAAAGGTCTTATAGAACATACTAATGGAAAATTTCAAGGTAGATTAGTATCTGAACTTAGACTAAATAATATTACTTAACTCACTATTAGTGCTTATGAAATGGAAAAACTACATTATTAATGACATTTGCAATACAAATAGTACATAAATATGGTATTTCTCTTGATTGGCTATATGGCAGAAAATAATAAAAAGAAATAGAGTATAAGTTAAACTTTATTTCTTTTTTAAATTATTTCTAACTTTTTTACTAATACAAGTACCATCTGTTTTATAAATAGCTACAGCACAAGCATCTTTAACATCTAATAAGTATCTGCTTAATAAATCATCAATAGAAATAAAAACAGGAATGTCACTTTCATCTTCTATTGGTTCTACTTCTACAAAATCCATCATGAAACCTTCTATGTTTCCACAAAAAGTTCCAACTTTATAAGTATTATCAGAATAAAAATATACTATTCTATACCCTTCACCATGTTTTTTGTACCAGTCATAATTGCCTTGAAATTCCGTTAATTTGTTTATTGGTATATTCATATTCATCCCCTCACTGAATAAGTATAACATATTTTTTTATTTTTTTATAATATTAATTCGATTTTTAAAATTTTTTTGTAAAGATAATACAAGTTTTTTCATAGCTATCCCATATTCAATATTTGAAATAAGAAAACCATACTTATATCTATCGTTTAGTGTATACTTGTTTAAAGCAGATTTTGATAAATCAAAAGCTTCTAATAATTTTTCTTTCTTTCCAATTGTAAAATATTCAATTATAGGCACTGTTACAAAATTATTTTTATAGTGATATCCTCTTAGTTGTCTTTTTAATTTTTCAGTTTCTATGATATGAGGTAATAATTCTAATTTATTATTTATATAACTTATTATGGTGTTTATTTCCTCAAAAGACTTAATTTCAGCTAATCTTTCTTCGGGACAAAGCTCATATAATTTTTCATCATAGCCATTATTAACTAAATATGATAATCTTATAATTAATGCCTCTAAAGTATTATCATAATAAGCGATTTTTTGTTGATTCGCATGTTCTATTTCATGTAATAAAATTTGTAAAATAGAAAGGTTTTTGTATAATGTTGCTTCAAATTTGTTAACATTTAAGATGTTATTGTCTATATCCTTTACCATTTGCTCAATATTTTCAGTATAAACAGTTATATTTCTTGTGTAGGTGGAATAAGAAGCAAGATTATTGCTTCTTATAAGTTGAACATCTATATTTAAAATATATTTATTTAAACATTTTTCAACAACTAATAATTCTAATATTTTCTCTATATCTTTTAAATTTAAAATTTCATTATTATTTGTTTTATCATAAACGATTTTTAAAATATTTTCCATATAAATTTATTTTACTTTATTATTTAAAATTATAAATTTTATCTTCTTTTTGATAATGATCTATTTTCTTCAAGTTCATTGACTTGATTGTTTTGTTTATAGTCATATAATGCATTTAAAAATTCAACTTCTGATGATGTTAAATTTAATTTTTCAGCATATTTTAGCCATGGATTCTTCCATTTTCTTCCTTTAGATTTTGGATCATCTAATCCACGACCTTCCCAATTTGAATTTTCATTTATGTGGCTATGTCCTTTTGTCCAATCTCCATCTATAGCTTCATATACATTTCCATATTGATCCCCATAAACGGAATATCCATCGTCATTGGCACATTCTGCTGATTCTAAATAATCAGCATATGCTTGATAATCATAATTAAAATCTTCTAATGTTTTTCTTGCCATAAATAATCACTCTCCTTAAAACTACGGCATTAATTCTTTTAATAATTTAATAATTAATAATAAAGTAAAATTTGTTCAACCACCACCTTACATGGTAAAGGAACTATAAAGTAGTCATGATATGTTATTGCTAATATATAATACAATATATTATACATCGTTCCTCTTGATTTTGTATACTAACACCTTTATTTTTAAAAGTCAATAGTTAAATCGTATTTTGCATATTTTTATATGATTAATTTATGATAATGTCTTAAGTATTAACATTTGAAAATGTCTCAAGTTAATGTATAATACTCCACTAAGGTGGAAAAAATGAAAGAGGTAAAATTAAGAATGAATGAACAAGAAAAATACGAAGTTATTAAAGAACTAGTTAACCATAATGGTAATAAAAATCGAGCTAGTAAAAAGCTCGGTTTATCCAGAAGACAAATTGATCGTCTTATTATTAAATATAAGGAAGGTGGAAAATCTGTTTTTGTTCACGGTAACCGTGGGCATGTCCCTAGTAAGACATTAGATAAATCCATCTCCGAAGATATTATACTATTATATAAGAATAAATATCAAGATTGGAATTTCAATCACTTTAAAGATTTTCTAAAAAAGTATGAAAATATTGATGTATCTTATGATTTTATCTATAAAAATTTAACTAAGGCTGGTATAATCTCACCTAATGCTAGGAAGAAAACTAAAAGAGAATTTAAAAAGAAACAATTATTAGAACAAAAGAAAATTAATAATGCAATGTCTGACGAACAAATCAATTATATAATTAATCATGAATTTGTTTTAGAAGATTCACATCCTCGTGGTGAAAAAACAAGATATTTCGTGAAATAATTGAACAAGATGATTCTATCCATATATGGTTTGGAACTTATTTTGATAAACAAGAAACTTTAAATGGTTACTATCATGTACTTTATCAAATACTTACTAAATATGGCATTCCATATAAATTATTAACCGATAACAGAACTATATTTAATTATATGTCTTTAAATAAAGATAAAAGAAATAGTGATAAAGATGTTTTAATTCAATATGGTTGTGCTTGTAAGCAATTAGGAGTTGAACTTGAAACTACTTCTGTGTTACAAACTAAAGGTCTTATAGAACATACTAATGGAAAATTTCAAGGTAGATTAGTATCTGAACTTAGACTAAATAATATTACTTAACTCACTATTAGTGCTTATGAAATGGAAAAACTACATTATTAATGACATTTGCAATACAAATAGTACATAAATATGGTATTTCTCTTGATTGGCTATATGGCAGAAAATAATAAAAAGAAATAGAGTATAAGTTAAACTTTATTTCTTTTTTAAATTATTTCTAACTTTTTTACTAATACAAGTACCATCTGTTTTATAAATAGCTACAGCACAAGCATCTTTAACATCTAATAAGTATCTGCTTAATAAATCATCAATAGAAATAAAAACAGGAATGTCACTTTCATCTTCTATTGGTTCTACTTCTACAAAATCCATCATGAAACCTTCTATGTTTCCACAAAAAGTTCCAACTTTATAAGTATTATCAGAATAAAAATATACTATTCTATACCCGTCTTGATATTGTCCGTAATTGCTACCAAATGGGCTTTTATATTTTAAATCTTCAACTAATACATTTATCATAATCAAATCACCTCTCAGTAAAAGTTTTTATATTATAAGCACAGCGCTTTTTAATACTTTTTTATATTAATTTTATTTTAAAATTTTGACTTAAAGTAAGTATTAAAGTTTTCATAGAGACTCCATATTCATTGTAGAAATTGGAAATCCATATTTAAATCGATCATTTAATGTATATTTCCCTAAAATATCGTTCGATAAGTCAAGTGCATCTAATAGTTTTTTTTGTTTCCTAAAGTAAAGTAATCCACAATTGGTATATTTATAGAAGAATCTCTATAATGATAACATCTTAGTAATCTTTTTAATCTTTCCATTTCTACAATATCATGTAATGTAATTGAGTCTTTATTTATATAACTAACCAGAACACCTATTTCCTCAAAAGATTTTATTTCAGCTAATCTTTCTTCGGGACAAAGCTCATATAATTATTCATCATAACCATTATTAACTAAACATGTTGTTAATATATATTTAAATATTACATATTGTTCCTCTTGATTTTGTATACTAACACCTTTATTTTAAAAAATCAATAGTTAAATCGTATTTTGCATATTTTTTATTTTTAATATCATTAATCTTTATTTTTAATAATTAAACTAGATTTATTTTCAAAATTTAAATTTTTAATAAATGATTCATAATCCTTTATATTTAAATTATTTATTATATTATATCTATCTTCATATTTTCCATATTTAATAATAGATGCTGTTATATTATCATTCATGGTATAAATATTTTCACTTGCATATATTAGATTACTAATTAATACTTTTTTATATCTAAAGAATGTATTTTCATCTATATCATTATTATATATTTCTTTATCAATATAATTAAGTAATTCATTATAGTTTTTACTTTCTCCAAATATTGTTAAAACTAAGTGATTATCTACAACATCATAATCAAATCCAAGTGTTTCTGATATAAGAGACATATTTTTTAATTTTTCATTTAATAATGATGATTGACCAAATTTGCTATTTAAAAATATACTTGAATATGTCATTATATCAATTATTGGTAATTTTATTTTTTCAATATTTATTTTATAACTCATACTTACTTTAGGTATAGTTACATCCATTATTAAAGTACTTGATTCTCTATTTACTTTATCTGGTTCTTCATATTTTATTTTTTCAACATTTATTTTTTCTTCTTTTTTTTCTGTATTTGTTTCAACTATTTTAAATACTTCTTTATAATTTACATTACCAGTTACAACTAGAAACATATTAGAATTTCTATAAAAACTTTTATAAATTGTATATAAATCTTCTTTTGTTATATTTGCAATACTTTCTTTTGAACCAATTACAGAATCTTTAATTGGATGGTTTATAAAGACATTATTCATTATTTCTTCATACATTCTTCTATATGGATCATCTCTTACCATTTCAATTTCTTGACCTATTATTCCTTGTTCTTTTTGAACATTTTCATCTGTAAAGTATGGTTTACTTGTATAGTCCAGTAAAAATTTTAAATTTTCTTTAAAATTATCACTTCCTGAAAATAGATAGCTTGTTTTAAAATAAGATGTACTGGCATTAGCATCAGAACCGTTTTTGGCATAAAAGCTAAATGGATCTTCTCCTGATTCACTTTCAAACATTTTGTGTTCTAAAAAATGGGCTATGCCAAGTGGCATTACTTTATTTTCATTGTTTAAAATAAATTTATTGTCTGTTGATCCATATTTAACTGTTAATACAGCATATGTACTTGCTGATTTATCTTTTGGCATTACATAGACATCTAAATTATTAATTTTTTCATAATATATATTTAAGTCAAGATGGGATAAACTAATTTTTTTCATCTAATACCCCCTTTAATAAATAAACTGAATCTAGTTTTATTTTTTTACTAAATTCTATTATATCCTCTTTTGTTACATTTTCTATTTTTTTAATTCTTTCTTCTAATGAATCATAATTTATATAATTCATACTTGCAATTGTACTTATTATACTTGTTTCAGAATCATTTAATTCTTTAATACTACTTTTATAAGTTGCTTTAGCGTTTTCTATTTCTTCTTCAGAAAAATTTCCTTTATTCATTTCATCAATTTGTTTTATAACTTCTTTTAATGTTTTTTTATAATCTTTTTTATCTATTCCTGCATAAATATACATACTATTTGTTACTGGTGCGATTACGCTTGATATACTATAACATAGAGAATTTTTTTCACGAACGTTTGTAAATAATTTACTGTCTGGTGATCCTCCTAATATAAATGAGTAAACATTGGACACATATTGCATTTCATATGAATTCATTTCATTTATTTTACATCCAAGTACAAATGTACTTTGGCGAACTGATTTTTCTTCGACTACTTTTTTTAATTTATTTCTTATTTTTTTATGGGTAATTATATGATTTAAATTATTTTCTTTTTTCTTATTTTTAAAATAGTTATCAAAGATATTTAAATTATCAAATTCACCTACTACATATATGTCAACGATATCATTTTTTAAAACATTTAGATAATAATTATATAGATTATTTCCGTCTATTTTTTCTAAATCTTCAATATATCCATCTTGATGATAAGAAAATGGACTATTTGGATTCATTATTTCTCTTATTCTGTTTCTTGCATATCTTTTAGGACTGTCATATATGTCTTCAATATATTTTTTTACATAATTTTTACTTAAATTTAATGTTTTTTCATCAAATGATTTATTGTTTATATTGGGATTAAATATCATTTCCATTAAAAATGTTATTACTTTTTCAAGATTTTTATCTTCGGTATATTTATCACTTAACGAACTTATATAGAAACTCATAATTGAACAGTTTCCTGATGAACATACATTATATCCATAATTAGCATTATATAATTCTTCACTTTGGATTACCATTTCACGTTCTGTTTGATATTTTTTGGTACTTCTTGTTAACATATCAGCTAGAACATTTCTTTTTGTTATTTCTTCTTTTTTTATTTTTCTTCTAAAATCAATTCTTATTTGAACTGTTTTGAATTTATCAGTTTTTAATGTATGAAGATTATAATATGGTGATTTATTATTTTCGATATTCATTTTTTCCTCCTTTTTAAAAATCAGTATTTATAATACTGACTTAAGTGCGATTTCAATCATTGAGCAGAAATTTTTTTCTCTTGATTCTGAATCAAGTGCGACTCCTTTTACTAGTGAATCTGATACTGTTAATAGACAAGCACATTTTTTCCCTAATGCTTTAGCGTTATGAAATAGTGCAAATGTTTCCATTTCAACTGCTAAACATTCTTTGTTTTCATATAATTCTTTTATGTTTAAATTATTGTAAAATGCATCGCATGAGTGAACTCTGCCAACAATAATATTATGGCCTGTATTTAATATTTTATCATTAATTTCACTTGATGAATATAAAATATTTTCTTTATCACCATTTTGAACTTGTCCATATGTTGATTCAGAATAACATGAATTAACTAGTAATACATCATATATGTTTAAATTAGGGCTGTATGCTCCACATGATCCGATTCTGATTATTGTTTCAACATCATAAAATTTATATAGTTCATATGAGTATATTCCCATACTGGCATTACCCATTCCTGATGCCATAATTGTTATTTTTTTGTTATTATAATATCCTGTATATGCTGGTATTCCTCTTACATCACTTACTAGTTCATAGTTTTCTAAGTATTTTTCAGCTATAAATTTAGCTCTTTTAGGATCTCCTGGCATCAATACTGTTTTAGCGATTGCGTTTTCTTTTGCATTTATGTGTGGTGTCATATTTCCTCCTATAAGTAAAATAAATGGCTTATGAATAATAGTATTGTTCCAAATATTATTCCAAGTACTGTTATATATGTATATTTTGTGTTTAGTAGATTTAAAAATAGTTCTGTTAATATTACGTGGATTAACATTCCTAGATTTATGGTTCCGATAAATGTCATTATTCCAGTTGTTATGTTAAAATAATTTGTTAAAAATGCATGAAATATGGTTCCTACTAATGTAGATAGTCCTACTATACTTATGGTAATTATTAGATTTTTTTTGTTTGTAAAACTTTTTGATAATAAACTTGCTATTAGTAGTCCAAACATTATATTACAAAATCCTAGGCCAAACGCTAACATAAATGGTTTTGTTGTAATATTTATTTTCATGCCAACTATTATATTATAAAGTATTATTGGTATACTTGATATTAATCCTATATGCAAATAATGATTTTTTTTATTGTCTTTTGTTAAATTATGGTCGGGAATGAAAATATCACATATTTTCATTATGATTATTCCTATTATAATATAACCGATTAATAATATTAATTTTTGTGATCCTTGAAAAGCTTCACTTATGCCTTTGGCTGAATCTGGTAATATTTCAACCATTATTAAAGATGCTCCAAGGCCTAGTGTTGATGCCATTAAAAATTGGATATATCGATCGGTTTTTCTAAATCCAAATGATAAAAAGGCCCCACTTATTAAAAATAGGCAGGATATTAAGCTAGCTACTATACTCATAATTCACCCCATTTATTCTTATAGTATAAATATTATAATTCCTATTATTAATGACATTATAGAAAATATTAGTGTCGCGCCAGAAGCGCAATCCTTGGCTATTTTAGCTAGTGGCTTTCTTTCAATTGTTACTAAATCAACTGTTGCTTCTAGAGCACTATTAATTAATTCACAGCCAAATACTAAGCCAAAGCATATTATTATTATACACCACTCTATACGTGTTATTTTAAATATTATTCCTAATATGCATGTTATTATAATTGCTGTTATAATAATTATAAAATTATGTTCATATTTTATGGCATATTTTATTCCGTTTAAAGCATTTATAAAGCTTTTTATATATCTTTCTAAATGGTTTCCTTTTATACCACTTCTTGTTTGTTTATCTTGTAATTTTGAGTTCATTTAAAATCTCCTCTTGCAAACCAAACATTACTTTTTCATCTTCTTTTTTCATATGATCATATCCGAGCAAATGTAATAATCCATGGACTGTTAAAAATGCCATTTCTCTTGTTTCTGAATGACCATATTCTTTGGCTTGTTCATGAACTTTTTCTAAGCATATGTATATATCGCCTAATACTCTTTCTTCATATACTGTGTTATCTTCATTATCTTCTAATGCAAAACTTATGACATCGGTTGGTCTATCTATACCTCTATATTGTTTATTTATTTCATGTATTTCATTTAGAACAACAAATATAATGTTTACTTCACTATTTAATGCATCCATTTTTTTTAATGTATATTTTACAATTTTTCTTATAAATGTTTTTTCTATTTTTTCTTCTGTTTTATTAAATATTCCTATATTCATAACTAATCACATATTTATTATAATATATTGGTTTGAATAAAACAACCTATACTCCAGAAATATTAATAATTTTTAATAAATACATTATTAATAATATGACTATTGTTATTATTACTATATTATATATGATAACATTTTGTAGTATTTTTGGTAAATGGTCTTGAACAAAATTAATTATTACATATAGAAAGTAACCGATTGTTCCTCCTACTACATTTAACATTATATCGTCGATATCAAATACTCGTCCTATAAATAATTGAGTACATTCTATTGATAATGATACAATAAATGATACTAAAAGTGCTGGTTTTACGTCTTTTAATTTTAAAATATATCCGGCAAAGAAGCCTAGTGGTATAAACATAAACATGTTTCCGATGATGTTTTTATAAAAGGCTTCGCTTGATATATCATATCTTAATATTTCTTTAAATGGGATAAAATTATTTATTCCCCATGATTCATCTTTGAATGTTACAACATAGAATAAACATAATATATAGATTACAAATCCATATAATAATATTTCTTTATATGGATAAAATTTTTTATGGTTTACTACTAGATATGTTATTCTAAAGGTAATTAGTATTACTGATATTATTACTGTCATTGGCCATATTTGAACCATTACGTTTCTTACGACATCTCTAATCATTTATATCAATCCTTTCATATCCAGTAATATTTTCACATACTGCATAAAATACTTCTAGTTCTATTTTACTATCATTTAGGGAAACTTTCAAACATTTTTCATAAATTATGTATTCTTCGTCATTTAGTTTACTTTCTATATTTTTTTTTGATAAGATCATTGCTTTTTCAATTGCTTCATCATAATTATAAACGTTATCAATTATTTCTACTTCATGTATAGTATTTTTATATAATGAAAATATATTACTTTTAATGATTGGTTTTTTTTCAATTTTTCCATTTTTTTTAAATAGATTAATTTCTTTGTTAAATATATTTATGCTAAATCTGGTATATTTTTTTCCGGTTAATTTTTCTTCATAATATGTAAGTGGATAACTTACTTTTGTTTTATACCATACTTCGCCCATTACTTTTCCACTTGCGCCTACTACTTCTTTTAATTCTTCATTTAGATATATTTTTCCGCTTATTACGGTTTCACCTTTTTTAACACTTATTCCTTTTCTTTTTAAAATTACTCCTTTACTTGCTTTTACATCCATTATTATCGCATCCTTTAATGATACTATATCAACTAATTCCTCTACATTTTTATTTTCATTTTTTATTCTTTCTTCTAATTTTAATATACATCTTGTACCTATGTTTTCTATTTCTAACCATTCGATATTACTATGATATTTTTTTAAAATACTATTTTTTATATTATTTAATTCCGCATATTTTTTTTTAAAGCTATATTTATATATACCATTTATTTTTAATTCTTGTAATAGTTCTTGTTTTAAATTTTTATTACTGGTTATTATATCAATATCAAATACAATATTACCTAATATATATACGGTTAACATTCCTATAATAATTGATATTATTAATATGATATTTTTTTTTAATTGTTCTTTTAGTAAAAGAAATCCTGTTTTTCCTGTTATTTCTATTTCATATATTGTTTTTAATTTATTTACTTTTTCTAGATTCTCTTTTTTTATATAGATAAAGATATTGGTTCTATCTATTTTTTTTATTTTGTATATATTTATTTTATTGTCGTATAATTTTTTTATAAAATTTTCTATATGTTTACCACTTATTTTGAGTATTAACATATTCACCTGAATTCTATTTTTTCTATAGTACCACTTATTAGTATTTCATTATCTAATAGTTTACAGACTGTTAATGATTTTCCTTTTATGCTTATACTTCCATTTTTATGTTTTATTATAATGTTATTATCATCAAATCCATATATTCCTGTATAGTTTACGATATTTACTCTATCTTCAAATATGTGAATACAAAACTCACTTTCGGTTATATAGTCTTTTAGATTAGTGTAGATATTTTTTATAGTCATGGTATTCACCATTTAATTATATGATAAAAAAAAAGAAATATGTTAGGCGGGCTCAACGACTTTGAGTTTGCCATCATATTTCATATCATAATCATCTAGGAAGTCATAAAAGGCTATTTCATCTAATATGTTAGTTTTTTTTACGTCTAATACTATGTTTAGAATATTATATGTTCTAACTATATTATATAGTCTATCTTTTAATTTACATATATTTTTTTTATTTAAATTTCCTTCTACTAATATATATAATGTTTCTCTATTATATATTATATCTACATTAAACATATCATCACCTATTTAAATATAGCACTCATTAAAAAAAAATATAACTGTTTCGACAAAACTAGTTATATTTTGTGTTTTTATAAACTTTTAGTTATATTTATTATTTTATGTGTTATTTAATTTATTTATGTGCTATAATTTATTTGGTGATAGGATGAAACATTTAAGTATTATAGTTGCAAAGATATTAATTTTTATTGGTAAACTACTTGGTCGTGGTAGTGTTACTCCTGGTCAGGTTGCTTTAAAGTTGGATAAAAATATTTTATCTAAATTAAAGATGCCTAAAACTGTTATTAGTGTTACTGGTTCTAGTGGTAAGGGTTCTACTTGTAATTTTATTGTTGATATTGCTAGAAAGCAAGGTAAAAGTGTTGTTTTTAATGATAAGGGTTCTAATTTAATTACTGGTATTCTTACTACTTTACTTGGTGCTTGTAATTTAAATGGTGAATTAAAACAAGATATTTTAGTTACCGAGATTGATGAGAGATATACCAAATTTTTATTTAAATATTTAAAGCCTAATTATGTTGTTATTACAAATATAACTCGTGATCAACCTCCTAGACATGGTCATTTTGAACTTGTATATGAAGAAATTAAAAAAGCTTTAACTAAAGATATGCATTTGGTTTTAAATGCTGATGATCCGTATACACAAAAATTTATTTTAGATTCTAAGAATAAGTATACTTTATTTGGTATAGGACCTAATAAATATACTTATGTTGATAATAAGTTTGAGAATTTAAATATTACTCATTGTCCTAAGTGTAATGAAAAGTTACTTTATAATTTTTATCACTGCGAGACTTTAGGTGATTATTATTGTCCTAAATGTGATTTTAAGAGAAGAAAGCCTGATATGGAGGTTACTAAACTTGATTATGAGAAAAGTTTTGTTACTGTTAATGGTGAATATAAATTTAATATTCCTTTTAATACTTTGTTTGAGGTTTATAATACACTTGCTGCATTTACGGTTTGTTCCCTTATTAAACTAGATTTAGATAATGCTTGTAATATTATTTCTAAAATGCCGGCCAATTTAAAGATTTTTAATAAATATAGTATAAATGATAGAATTGTTTATGTTCTAAATAATAAGGCTGAAAATGCTACTACTTTTAATCAATCTTTATTGTTTGTAAAGAGAAACAAAGAATTAAAGACTTTGATTATTGGTTGGAGAGAGATTAGTCGAAGATATAATTTTGATGATTTATCTTGGTTATATGATATTGAATTTGAATTACTGGTTAATAATGAAATTGATAAAATTGTTTGTATTGGTCCACAGGCTTATGATATTGCAACGAGGTTGAAATATGCAAATATTGATGAAGACAAGATTGTTGTTATTCCAAATGTTGATGAGGCTGCAAGGTTTATAAAAACTAAAACTAAAGGTAATGTTTATGGTATTTTAAATTTTGATATGGTTGAACCTTTTAATAATAATATGAAGGGAGAAAATAATGGAAATTAATATTCTACACTTATATTATGATTTACTTAATTTATATGGAGAAAATGGTAATATTAAGGCTTTAAAAAAACATCTTGAGGAACAAGGTGTTATGGTTAATGTTGAATTTTTAACGATAAATGATAGTATTGATTTTAAAAAATATGATTTTGTTTATATTGGTACTGGTACTGAAAAGAATCAAAAACTTGTACTTAAGGATTTATTAAAATATAAAAAAGATATTAAGAATTATATAGAAAGTAATAAGTTTTTTCTTGCTACTGGTAATTCTATTGAATTATTTGGTAAATTTATTAAGACTAAAGATTCTACTTATAAAGCTTTAAATATATTTAATTACGAATCTTATGAGGAAGATTTTAGGATGGTTGATCAAGCTATATTTAATATGCCTCTTATTAATGATAAAATAATTGGTTTTCAAAATCAGAGTTGTACTTCTAAAAATATTCATGATCCTTTATTTGAAGTTATTAGAGGAATTGGTAGTTATCCTAATTCTGATACTGAGGGTATTCATTATAAGAACTTTTTTGGAACTTATCTTATAGGACCTTTACTTGTTAGAAATCCTAATTTACTTTCATATATGGTTAGAGAATTAATAAAATCTAAAGATGTAAATTTTAAATTTAATAAAATGAATTTGTATTTTGAAACTAAAGCATATAATACTTTTTTAGATTATTTAAGGAGTTTAGAAGACAAGTAATTGTCTTTTTTTTATAAAAAAAAGAACCTTAAGTTCTATAGAAAAATCAAATGATTTGTATTTTATAAAGACTAAATCATTTTAATTCTTGCCTTATTTCATTAATTTCATTCAAACTTACCGGTTGGTAATTAGTTGCATCAACACTTAAATTAATGTGTTTATTTTTACTATAATTTTTAGGATAATCATCACCAATTTTTTTATTATGAATATGTCCATGTAAATTGATATATCCATCTTTGATTTTAGCATCTGGTAATGGTACATGAGATAACATTAATTTATATTCATCTAGTATAATTGGTGCATGTGTTAAAACTTTAAAACCAATTTCTTCATAGAATTTAACTGATTTTCTATCATGATTACCACGAATTAATATTTTATTACCATTTAATTTATTAAATATATTTTTTATTTCTTCATCACTAAATAAACAAAAATCTCCCAAATGATATACTGTATCATTTTCTGTAACAATATTATTCCAATTATTTATTATAATTTTATTCATTTCGTTAACATCTTTAAAAGGTCTATTACAATAATTAATAATATTATGATGATGAAAATGAGTATCAGAAATAAAATATATCATACTACCACACTCCACTTGTTTAATTATTTTATTTTTCTATACATGATAATTCATATTTATATACATTTTAGTATCTTACGTACAAAAAGTATACATTCATACCAAATCCAATAGTTTATTTATATACTATATTGGAACATTTTTCATTATTTTTATAAATAATCTATTTTAATATTAGCAATCTTTAATAAATTATATACCTAAAGTTCAGTTCTAATTTCTTTATTAGCCATTTTTACTTTTACACTTAAATTGTAACATATTTAAGTGTATTTGAAAATATTTTTTTTATTGTAAATACTATAAATTTAAAGTAAGTAAAAAGCCAACTTTATCATCATTGATAAAAAAAAGAGCTTTACGCTCTTGAAACATATTTTCCATCTTTTGTTGAAATTAAAATTGTTTCTCCTTCTTCAATAAATAATGGAACTCTTACAGTATGTCCTGTTTCAAGTACAGCATCTTTTTGGGCATTATTTGTTGTATTGCCTTTTACTGCTGGTTCTGTTGAAACAATTTTCATGGCAATTTTATCTGGTAATATTAATCCTAATAGTTCACCTTCATAGAATGTTAAGTCAACTTCTAATCCTTCTTTTAAATAAATAGCATCATCACCAATTTGATCTGCTGATAATTCTATTTGTTCAAATGTTTGCATATTCATAAAGTTATACTTATTACCATCATTATATAAGAATTGCATTGGGTGCTTTTCAATCATGGCTTTTTCTAACTTAATACTACTATTAAATGTTTTTTCTACTATTGCGCCTGTTCTTAGATTTCTAAGTTTCGTTTTCATGAAAGCTGCGCCTTTTCCTGGTTTTACGTGAATAAATTCGATTACTGAATATATATCACCTTCAAATAATACTGTCATTCCAACTTTAATATCATTTACGTTTATCATAATTCAACTCCCCTACTATTTGCTTTCTTTATGTAATGTATTTGCTCTACATTTACTGCAGAATTTATTTAATTCTAAACGGTCAGTAGTATTTTTTTTGTTTTTAGAAACACGGTAGTTTTCTGATTTACAAACACTACATTTTAGAGTAACTAGTTCTCTAGCTTCACCTTTTTTAGCCATAATTTTCCCTCCCTTTAAAAGCGTCTATCATATTATAGCATTATTAATTGAAAATATCAAATAAAAAGTGCTACAAAATTGGTTAAAACATAAGAATTATAATAGATTTTTTATATAAAATCAATATGTTTTAGATATTTTTTAATTTTTCACAATAATTACTGCTTGATTTTTTTGTTTTATTGAAGCTTAAATTAAAAATTTAAAAGAATACATATAATATAAAAATTCCTTAACTTTCCATAAAAAGTTAAGGGAAATTTTTAATGATTATTTTACATTATACCAATTACTTCCATAATCAATTTCTACTTTTAGTGGTACTTCTAATTTACATGTATTTTCCATTATTTCTGTTACCATTTTTTTGACTTCTTCTATTTCTTCTTCTGGTGTATCAAATATTAATTCATCATGTACTTGAATAATCATTTTAGTTTTTAGATTTCTTTTGGTTATTTCTTTATCTATTTCGATCATTGCTTTTTTGATTATATCCGCACTTGTTCCTTGAATTGGTGTATTTAGGGCGATTCTTTCTCCTTGTTGTCTTATCATGTAATTAGTATTTTTTAATTCATTTATTGTTCTTATGCGACCGAATAAAGTTTTTACATATCCTTTATCATATGCTTCTTTTTTTATATTTTCCATATATTCTTTTATTCCTGGATATGTTTCTAAATAATTTTCAATAAATTCTTTAGCTTCGCTTGGTTTAATACCAACATTTTCGGATAGACCATAACTACTTATTCCATATATTATTCCAAAATTAACTGCTTTAGCAATACGGCGCATATCTTTTGTTACGGCTTCAATATCAACTTTAAATATATCCGATGCTGTTTTTGTATGGATGTCAATATTATTTTTAAATGCTTCAATCATTGATTTTATTGATGCTAATGAACTTAGTATTCTTAGTTCGATTTGTGAATAATCACTGCTTAAGATAACGGATTTTTCACTTGGTAAAAAGGCTTTTCTTATCATTTTTCCATATTCATATCTTACTGGTATATTTTGAATGTTAGGTTCAAGTGATGATAGTCTTCCGGTTCTAGCTGTTACTTGACTGTATATTGTGTGTATTTTGCCATCGGGTTCAATTGAATTTATTAATCCTTCTATATAGGTTGAATATAGTTTTGCTAGCATACGATATTCTATTATTTGATCAATTACTGGGTGTGTTCCTTTTAATTTTGTTAATACATCATTTGCGGTTGAATATCCGTTTTGATTTTTCTTTCCATGAGATAAACCTAATTCATCAAATAGGACTTCACCTAATTGTTTTGGTGAATTTATATTAAATTCATGGCCTACTAAATTATAAATGTTTCTTGATACTAATTCCATTTTTATATTTATTTCTGTTCCCATTTCATTTAATATTTCAGCACTTACATATATTCCATTATATTCCATTTTTCCTAATACTTTTGTTAATGGTAGTTCAATTTCCTCATATAGTTTTAATAATTCTTTATTTTCTAATTCTTCATAAAATTTATTTTTGGTTTCATATAAAAATTTAGCTTTTTGACATGCTGATTCAGCTATTTTTTCATAATTTTCTTCTTTGGTGTATATTTCATTTAAAAATGGTATGTTATATCCTAAATTATTTGCAAGTACGGATATATCATCTTTGGTATTGTATTCTAGTAAATATGAGGCAAGCATAGTATCAAATGGTGTATTTTCTAATTCAATATTTTCTTGTTTTAATGTAACATATAATTTTTTTAAATCATATGTTACATCAATATTGTTTAATAATTCTTTATTTTTTATAAATTCATTTAATGGTACAAATATTGCATTTTTTCCATCATATATACCAAATCCAATTGGTTTATTTTTAAAGTAATTACTTTCTTTACTTTCTAAATAGATTGCATATTTATTGTCTAATTTTAAATTTTCTATATTATTAATTATTTGATATATTAATTTGGTTTCTTTTGGTGATTCTTTTTTTAATAATGAATAAAATTCTAGTTCATTATATATATTATTTAATTCTTCTATATTTGGTCCTTCATATTTTGTATCTTCTAATTTTATTTCAATTGGTACTTCTTTATATATTGTTGCTAGTTCATATGAAAAGTAAGCATTTTCTTTATCATTTTCTAATTTTTCTTTAGTTTTACCTTTTATATTATCTATGTTTTCATATATTCCATCTAATGTTTTATATTCTTGTAATAGTTTTAGAGCCCCTTTTTCACCTATTCCTTTAACTCCTGGTATATTATCAGAACTATCCCCCATTAGTGCTTTTAGATCTATTATATTTATTGGTTTAATTCCATAATCTTTTTCAAATGTTGCTTCATTATATCTTATCGATTCACCGGCTGATTTTAATAGTTTTACTTCAACATCTTCATTTATTAATTGAAGTAAATCTTTATCACTACTTATAATAGTTCCTTTTATATCGTTATTATCGCAGTATGTTGAAAATGTTCCGATTATATCGTCTGCTTCATAATTATCTATATCGTACCATTTCAATCCCATTGCTGTTATTACTTGTTTAGCAACTGGAAATTGTTTTTTTAATTCATCTGGTGTTTCGATTCTGCCACCTTTATAGTTATCATATTTTTCATGTCTAAATGTTTTTCCTCGATCGAATGCTACTATTACATAATTAGGGTTTTCTTCTTCTAGTATTTTATTTATCATGTTTACTAATCCATATATGGCGTTTGTGGGAAAATTTTTTGAGTTTTTCATAAAATTTCCTGTATATGCTGTTGCATAGTAAGATCTAAATAATAAATTATTTCCATCTATCATTGTTAATCGCTTCATTTATTTCATCTCCTACATATAATTTTAGCATATTTTCTTAAGTTTTTCTATTGTACTTTTATTTTTTAGATGTTATAATTATTTTAAGGATGTGATTGTTTTGAAGGTTATAAAAAAGATTATTTCTATTTTATTTACTTTAGTTTTAATTGCGTGGATTTCTCTTATTGTTATTGACTTTTTAAGATGTGGTCAAAAAGATAAAGATGGTAATATTCAAAAACCACTTATTGTTATAAAAGAAACTACTTATAATTATGACGATGGAACAGCTACTGAGTATATGAGTTTAGGTTACAAGTATGTTGAATATAATAGAAATTCTTTGAGAGCTTATGAGTT
>CAYLJU010000013.1:0-32335 GCA_964384115.1 uncultured Muribaculaceae bacterium
CTTGAACATGAAGCAACTGTATCAAAAATAAGCAAAGAAAATTTGTTTTATTTAATGAGTAGAGGAATTGATGAAGAAAAAGCTAAAGAATTATTAATAATGGGATTCATTGATAAATTTAAAGAAGAATTACCAATGGAATATGCAGTTGAATTAAATGCTCTACTAAAAAATTATTTTTAAAAAGGGGTGAATAAAATGAAAATAATTAAAAAATATTGGTACATAATAGTTCTTTTAATACTTCTAATTATATCTCTTTGTTTTTATTTAAAAACCAGAGAAAATAAAAATGAAACAAAAGATACAACAACAGAAAACAAAGAAATAATAAATTATGCAATAGATTACTATAATAAATTAACAAGCATAAATAACATAAATGAATATGATGTAACAGTTAAAATGCTAAAAGATGCAGTAACATATGGACTTGCAAACTATGACCAAGCAACTCTAGAACAATGTGAAGAAACTTCATACGTTAAATTATTTATAAAACAAGATAGTGATGAATATGAAAATTATGAAAATCACTTAATTTGCAAAAAATAAAAAAACTATATAATTAATAAATCTTTAGTAAACAAAAACTAAAAAAACGTATTTTTCCTTAAGAAAAATACGCTTTTTTTTAAAATAAAACGCATTTAAAAACCTAAAACCATCATTTGCATAGTGTTTTTTTTTAGTTTATATTGTAGTTGTGAAAGGAGGAAAAAATATGTTGAATCAATCAATTGTAGTAGGAAGAATAGTCAATAGTCCAGAACTTCGTGAAACAGAAAACGGAGTAAAAGTATCAAGCGTTTTATTAGCTGTGCCAAGAAGTTACAAAAATTCAACAGGTGAATATGAAACAGATTTCATAAAGTGTGTTCTTTGGCGTGGAGTAGCAGAAAGAACAACTGAATATTGTAAAAAAGGTGACTTAATAGGTGTTCGTGGACGTATACAAACAAGAGACATTGAACAAGAAGATGAAACTCTAAAGACAGTAATGGAACTAGTAGCAGAAAGAGTAACGTTCTTATCAAGTAAAAAAACAGATGAATAATCTGTTTTTTTAAAGAAAATATGTATAAAATAAACATCTGTAAAAAAATAAAACTAAATGTCTCACATAAAATAAATAAAACATGGAAATAATATCATATGGATATAATAAACATTAAAACTATGCAAAATGTACTTACAATAATTAAGTATACAAAATAACTTAAAGTAAAAAATTAGAATAAAATTTATATAAAAACAATGGACAAAATAGAACAAAAAATTATAATTTAAAATCCAAAAAGCACTTATAAACTATTGGTTTATTAGAAAAATAACTAAACTCTTAGTTGATATAATTGCACTAGAAAAGGAGTGTATTATATGTTGTTTGGAATAAGATTAAAAGAAGAAA
Organism: uncultured Muribaculaceae bacterium; assembly: GCA_964384115.1. Taxonomy (GTDB): domain Bacteria; phylum Bacillota_I; class Bacilli_A; order RF39; family UBA660; genus CAG-884. Next base: position 1,412 of record CAYLJU010000013.1, read on the forward strand.
GACAAAAAAGAAACATGACACAAAAAGAGTTTGGCGATATGTTAGGCGTATCAGCAACTATGATAATGTATTATGAACATGGAACTAAAAAACCAAGTGTTGATCAATTAATATTTATATCTGAAAAATTAGGAACCGACCCTAATTATTTACTAGGATTAGAATATGAAGCAAAAGAAAAAGAAGAAGAATATACATTTAGAATATCAAAACAGGAAATTAAAATTATAAAAGAACTTAGGACAAAAAAACAAGTATATGAAATGTTAAATAAAGATCCACGAAGAATAGTAGAATTAATATCAAGAAAATTAAGTTAATCATAATCATCAATATATGATATAATAGTAATGGTGATAACATGATAGAAATAATAGAAAAAAAACGTTTAGGCAAAGAACTAACAAAAGAAGAAATAGAATATGTTGTTAGAGAATATACAAAAGGAAGTATCCCCGATTATCAAATGAGTGCCCTTTTAATGGCAATATGTATTAATGGAATGACAGAAGAAGAAACAATAAATTTAACAGATAGTTTCATAAATAGTGGCGAAGTAATAGATACAAAAAATATACAAGGAACAATTGTAGACAAACATTCAACCGGTGGAGTAGGCGATAAAACAACATTAGTAATCGCACCAGTTCTAGCAACACTTGGATATAAAGTCCTTAAAATGAGTGGCAGAGGATTAGGATTTACAGGAGGAACAATTGATAAATTAGAATCAATAAAAGGTTATCAAGTTGAAGAACCATTTACAAAAGTCGAAAAACAAATAAATGAAATAGGTTTAGCAATTATAAGTCAAACTCAAAATTTAGTACCAGCTGATAAAAAAATATATGCTTTAAGAGATGTAACAGCAACCGTATCATCAATACCATTAATAGCATCATCAATAATGTCCAAAAAAATCGCGTCCGGTGCATCTACAATCGTCATAGACGTAAAAGTAGGTGAAGGAGCATTATTAAAAAACATCACAGATGCACGAAAACTATCAAATCTAATGATAAAAATAGGTAAAAAATATAATCGTAAAATTATTTGTGTACTAACAAACATGGACTCACCACTTGGAAAAGCTATAGGTAACAGTAATGAAGTATTAGAAGCCATAGATGCCCTAAATGGAAAAGGACCAAAAGACCTAATGGATTTAGTCAAAGAATTAGCATCAGAAATAATGATTGCAAATGAAAACATAACGAAAGAAGAAGCATTAAAAAAAATAGAAGAAAAAATTAATAGTAAAGAAGCATATAACAAATTCCTTGAATTAGTAAAATTTCAAGGAGGAGACATCAACACACTTGCCTTATCAAAACGAGTATTTAGTATAAAGACAGACAAAGAAGGTTATATAAAATCAATTAATGCCTTGAAAATCGGTGAATTAGTCAAAAAAATGGGCGGTGGACGTTTAGAAAAAAGCGATCCTATAAATCATGAAGTTGGAATAACATTAACTGTTGGCATAGGTGATAAAGTAAAACCAAATGATGAGTTAATGCGAATATATTTAGGAGACAAAGATTTAAGTTTTAAAGAATTAAGTGGAATATTTACAATAAGTAATGTTAAAGAAGAACCAAAACTTATATATGAAATAATAAAATAATGTCAAAAAATGTCAAAAAAAATCATTTTACTTGCATAAAAATTAGGTATGATGTATCCTATTTTTAGGAGGGAAAAAATGATATATCCATCAATCGATAAATTATTAGTTAAAGTTGGTTCAAAATATCTTTTAGTCAACATAGTATCAAAAAGAGTAAAAGAAATGGAAGAAACAGGCCACTATCAATTAAAAGAAAATGAATATAAATCATCCAAAAATATTGGTAGAGCACTCGAAGAAGTAGCTCAAGATTTAATTACAGTCAAAGAGAATTAAATCTTTTTTTAATAATAAAAATAATTAAATAGGGGGCAAAATGAAAATAAAAGCAATAAAAAAAAATGGAAAAAAATATAGAATTGAACTAGAAAATGGAAATAGTATTACAACATATGATGATTTAATTTTAAAGTATAATATTTTATATAAAAAAGAAATAAACGATGAATTAATAAGTAAGATAGAAAATGAAAATATTTTTTACGATGCATTTCATAGCGCTATATCATATATCAGTAAAAAATTAAGAAGCTTATATGAAGTCCAAAATTTTTTAAATAAATTCTTAATTAGTGCAGAAGAAAAACAAAACATAATAACCAAATTAAAAGAACTAAAACTAATAGATGATAACCAGTTTACTGAATCATTTATAAATGATAAAATAAACTTTACAAACTATGGACCATATAGAATAAAAAAAGAGCTAGAAAAATATAAAATAGAAGATGAAATAATCAATAAATCATTAAATAAAATAGATCAAAATATATACTATGAAAAAGTAAAAAAAATTATTAATCAAAAAACAAAAATAAACAAAAAGTATTCAGGTAATATATTAAAACAAAAAATAACTATTGAATTAATAAATTTAGGATATCCAAATGAAATAATATATGACATATTAAATACCATAAATATCAAAGGAAATATAAATGAAATATATAATAAACTATATCAAAAATTATCAAAAAAATATTCAGGATATGAACTTGAAAAAATAATAGACCAAAAATTATATTCATTAGGATATAGTAAAACAGAAATAGAAGAAAAAAAATAACCCCTTTTGGGTTATTTTTCATATTGCGATCCTGTTAAATCATAAAGATATTTTAAATCAGAATCAGTAATATCAATTTTATAATCTTTTCTTATTTTAAACCAAGTTGCATTTTCTAAATCATCATCTTCATCAAGCTTATCACTAGCAATATTTTCTTTAATTTCATCTTTCATAGAATCAAGAGAATCTTTTTCAATAACTTTTTCTTTTAAAATAACATGATATCCGAACTTACTCTTAACAGGTTCTAAAGAGTATTTACCAACTTCTAAAGCCTCAGCTGCTTTCCAAAAATCAGCATCAACATCATCACTAGTAAACGCATCTAACAAACCACCTGAACTAGCAGTTGCATCAGAAGAATAAGTTTTAGCAAGTTCACTAAAATCCTTTCCCTCATCAAGCATTTTTATAATATCAACAACTTTATTGTATGCTTCATCCTCAGCTTTTTTCTTTTCATCACTAGACATACTATCATCAGTATTAGGAGTAATTATAATATGACGAGCAACAATTTTATCATCAACTTCCTCATCATAGTACTTTTTAATCTCTTTATCCGTAATAGTAGGAACAATATATTTAATTGCAACCTTTTCTTTTAAATAAGCATTTTCAAAATACTTAGCAAGTTCATCATCACCACTAAAACCATTATTTCTTAAATACTCTTCCCAAGTATAACCAAGAACACTAGAATATGAATCAAACTTAGTTTTCTCAGAAGAAACCATTGATTTACCATAAGCTTCGGCTTCTGATCTATCAGTTATCTCAACACTAATAATATAATTATCAATCATATTAATAAGAGTACCTGTACCATAAGATTTCTTTAATTCATTATATAAATCATTAGCAGAAAAATCCTTTCCATTAATATGCGCTACAGCTTCTTCACCATTTGCAAGTTTAGGAACTCTTTTGCATCCAGTTAAAACCAAAGCACATAAACAAATTGTTATAATTACCTTTTTCATAAATTCAATCCTTTCCTTTTAAACATCTACTATCATAACAAAAATAAAAAAAAAAAACAATATTTTAAAGAAAAATATTCACACAAATGTTATAAGAACCATAAAATAATGTGAAAGATAAAAAAAGGAGGAATGAGTTTATGTGTTGTAATAACGGAATATCAGGCGCTGCAATCGTATTAGTTCTATTTATTCTTTTAATAATTATACTTGGGGCATACGTATAAATCATTATAGATAGGAGGCAAAATAATGTCTTGTAATGAAGAATGCGATAAGCCAAAAGCAAAAACAAGTATTAATTACGTTATTCTAATAGTATTATATATTTTACTTGCTATTATATTAGGCTCAATATTTTAATGTAAAGTCATAGGAAATTTTCCTATGATTTTTTCAAAAAAACTTTACAACAATAAAATAAAATAGTAAAATAGTGGTAGAAAGTGGATTAAAGTGGGGAAAGGTGGCGATTTTATGTTCATGGGTGAATATCATAACAACATTGACGAAAAAGGTCGCATCACAATTCCAGCAAAATTTAGACAACCTTTGGGCTATGAATTTATAATAACAAGAGGACTTGATGATTGTCTTTTTGTATATGGAAAAGAAGAATGGGCTAACATTATAAATAAATATAAAAGTTTGCCAAATACAAAAGACGCTAGAAAATTCATGAGAGTTTTTTTATCAGGAGCAATCGAATGCACAGTTGATAAACAAGGAAGAACAAACCTTTCAACACCACTTATCGAATACGCAAAACTAAATAAAGAATGTGTAATCATAGGAGTAAGTGACCACTTAGAAATTTGGGATAATAAAACATGGCAAGAATTTATGGCAGACTCAAGCGACATATCAGAAATAGCTGATAGTCTTTTCACAAGTAATATATAATATATGCATAAAAGTGTATTATTAAATGAAAGCATCGAAAACCTAAATCTTAAAGATAATTCCATAATTGTTGACTGCACACTAGGATACGCAGGACACAGTAGTGAAATACTAAAAAGAATACCAAACGGTTTCCTTTTTGCTTTCGACCAAGATAAAAAAGCCATAGAAAGTGCCAAAGAAAAATTAAACCAAATAAATAATAATTATCAGATAATAAACGACAATTTTGTTAACATAGATAAGTATATAATAGATAAAGTTGATGGAATATTATTTGATCTAGGTGTATCAAGTCCGCAATTAGATGAGGAAAGTCGTGGTTTTAGTTTTCACAAAAATGCAAGACTAGATATGAGAATGAACACCGAACAAGAATTAAATGCATATAAAGTTGTAAATGAATATTCAAAGCAAGATTTAATTAGAATCCTTGAAGAATATGGCGAGGAAAAATTCGCCAAAAAAATAGTTTGCAAAATAGTTCAAAAAAGACAAATAAAAAAAATTGAAACAACTTTTGAACTTGTAGATATCATAAAAGAAGCAGTACCAATGGTATATCAAAGAGAACATCATCCAGCAAGAAAAACATTTCAAGCAATAAGGATAGAAGTAAATAATGAACTAGAAGTATTCAAAGAAGCTTTAAAGAAATCATTAAAATTACTAAAAGTAAATGGAAGAATATGTGTTATTACATTCCATTCACTAGAAGATAGAATATGTAAAGAAATATTCAATGAAGTAACTAAAAATCCAGATGGCTACAAAGATATGCCAATAATTCCAAAAGAATTAGAGCCAAAATTTAAAAAAATAAAAACAATTGAACCATCACAAAAAGAATTAAGTGAAAACAATCGTTCAAGAAGTGCTAAACTTCGTATAATAGAAAAAATAGGAGAATAAAATGAAAAAAACTAAGAAAAATACATTCACAAAATTTGATAAAATTTTATATTTATTTGCATCACTAGCAATAGTATGTATTTTCTTAGTGAAAATATTTGGTGGTGCCGAAGTAAGCCATTTAAATATGAGTATAGAAAAAGTAAAATACAATATAAGTGAACAAAACAAAAAAAATGAAAGTTTAACAATGAAAGTTAATGAATTAACATCCTTTGAAAACATTTTGGAAGTTGTAAAAGAAATGGGATTAGAGTATAATAATGAAAATATATTAATTATTAACAAGTAGGGAGTAATCATAATGAAAAAAGAGAAATCAAAAACATGGCCGTTTATTAAAATATCTACAGCATTTATCTTGATTTCTTTTTTAGTGATTGAATTAAGAATGGCCTACATAGCACTATCACCAGTAGTTGATGGCATCAACATTCAAGAATTTGCATCGAAAAGAAATACAACCAAAAAAATATTAAGAGCAAACAGAGGCGTTATATATGATTCATCAGGTGATACTTTAGCACGAAATGTAACATCGTATACCGTAGTTGCTATCTTATCAGAATCTAGAAAAGACAGAATTAAACCAGAAGAAAAAGAAAAAGTTGCTGCAAAACTATCAGAAGTATTAAAAATGGATAAAACACGTCTTTTAAAACTCTTAAATCAAAACCTCTATCAAGTTGAATTGGGACCAGAAGGAAGAGGAATTAACATTCAAAAGAAAGAAGAAGTAGAGGCACTTAATATAACTGGAATTGAATTCATTGAAGATACCAAAAGAAATTATCCAAACGGTGACTTCGCATCGTACATAATCGGTTATGCTAAAACATACATAAAAGATGATGAAAAAATAATTATAGGCGAATTAGGAATAGAAGGATTATATAATAAAGAATTAACAGGAACAGATGGTTATTTTAAATATCAACAAGATACATCAGGAAGACAAATACCAGATACTCCAGAAGAAAAAGTTGAAGCTCAAAATGGTTATAATATATACCTAACACTCGATTCTAACATTGAAAGATTTACTGAAAGTGCAATGAAAGAACTAGAAAGCAAAGCAGATCCAGAATGGGCGATAGTAGCACTTATGGATGCAAAAACTGGCGCGATACTTGCATCTAGTACAACACCATCATATAATCCTAATAAATTAAATATAACAAACTATGAAAATCCACTTGTTTCCTATGCCTTTGAACCAGGATCAACTATGAAAACATATAGTTATATGTGTGCTATTGATAAAGGAAATTACGACGGAAATACTTTATTTGATAGTGGAATTCTTGAATTAAGTGATGGTAGTACAATAAAAGATTGGAATACAAAAGGATTCGGTCAAATAACACTTGATAAAGGATTTGAATATTCTAGTAATACAGGTGCTGTAAATTTAATGCGAAAATTTTTGACCAAACAAGAATTATTAGATTGCTACAAAAAATATGGCTTTGGTGAAAAAACAAACATCGAACTATCACGTGAATTTTCAGGAAAAATAAGCTTTAATTATGATCTTGAAGTCGCAAATGCAACATTTGGTCAAGGAATAACAACAACACCAATTCAACACTTGCAAGGTCTATCAATAATTGCAAACAATGGAAAAATGTTAAAACCATATATAGTTCAAAAAATAGTAAATCCTAATACAAATGAAATAGTATATGAAGGAAAAAAGCAAGAATCAGAACAAATTGTATCGGTATCAACAGTAAATAAAATGAAAGAACTACTTAGAAGCGTTGTAGAAGGTAAAGATGTTTACACAACTGGAAGTATATATTATAAAGAAGGAATAAATATAATAGGAAAAACAGGAACAGGTGAAATCTGGGACATAAATAAAGGAGCATATGAAACTGGCGGTTATAATTATATTTATTCATTTGCTGGAATGTTTCCTTATGAAGACCCACAAATTATTATATACGCAGCCATGAAAAAACCCAAATCAGGACCTACATCAAATTTAAGTAAACTAGTAAAAAGTATTGCATCAGACACATCAAAATATTTAGATATATCAAGTATTGAAAAACAAACATTAGAATCATATAAAATAGAAAGTTATTATAATAAAAATAGAAAAGATATTGAAAATGAATTGATGAAACAAAACTTAAATGTAATCGTTATAGGTAATGGCGATAAAATAATTAATCAATATCCAAGCATTAATACAACAGTAGTTGAAAATGATATAGTTATATTAAAAACAAACGGAATTGAAAAAAAAGTTCCATCATTTATAAATTTATCATATAAAGAAAGTAATGAATTATGCAAAATGCTAGATATAGAATGTATATTTGAAGGAAATGGTTATATAATAGAACAAGATGTTAAAGAAAACACTGAAATAACTGAAAATATGACAATAAAATTAACATTAAAATAAAAGAGTAATTGAAAAGTTACTCTTTCTTTGATATAATAAAAAGAGAATAGAGGTATAAAATGAAAGAACTACCACGTATTATTGTTAATGATGAAGAAGAAATAAAAAAAAATGAAAAACCAGACATTGAATTCGAAATAAAAAGTGACCTGGTTGGAGGAAATGAAAGCACTGAAAAACTAATCAATCCTGAAAATGAACGAAAAATAAAAAGAATAAACGATCTAATACTAGAAAAAAAAGAAATTGAAAAAGCACCTCATCCACCAGCATTACCAATACCTAAAATGCCAGAAAAAGCTCCCCACCCCCCAGTGTTACCAATACCTCAAAAACTAACTATTAAAATGCGCTTAAATTTATTAAGAAGGCAGACACAAAAAAATACTAAAGAAATTACTAAAAAAATCTATAAAATAGACTTTATATTTGTTATAGCAATAGTTATAATGATAATAGGAATTTTAATAACATCAATAGGAATTTATGAAATGATAAATATTAAAACGAAATATCAAAAATATACTAAAAATTTTACTGATACAAATTACAAAGAAATGTATGATTTTTGTCAAAATCGAAACTTTAAAGAATGCCCTAAATATATAAAATATATTGAAGGATTAGAATTAATCAATCAAAAAAAATACATCCAAGCAAAAGAAAAATTTGAGCAATCATCAAATTTTTATAATTCAAACTATTATATCAACTATATTGAAGCATTACAAAATATCAAAAATTATAATATTAACGAAGCAAAAAATAATTTTAATAAAGCAAATAATATATTAAATACAGAATATTACTTAAAATATATAAAGTTAACTGAAGAGATAAACAACAAAAATGAAACCAATATTAATACATCATATGACATTGAACCTTATATAGATATCAATTATATAAGTAAGTACATAGACGGAAAAAAATTATTTAATGACAAAGATTATAAAAGAGTAATTGAAACGTTAGAAGAATCCGCAAAATTCATAAATCAAGCTCAAACAATTTTAAATGAATCAAAATACATATATGCTAAAAATTTACAATTAGAAGGATATATTGGAACAGCTCATAAACTATTAAATGAACTTGGAGAATATAAAGATGCAAAAAATATACTTGAAAATCCAATTTACACAATTATAAACAATTGGTATTATGATGAAACAAGTGGTTTTTCAATGAATTTATCATTTTACGAATCAAGTGATACTTGCTTCCATAATATTAAAAATGGCAAAAAAATTGGTTTAACATACGATGAAGATGCTAGTATCTATGAATATAAAATAAAAAATAACATCATATACTTTAAAAATATTACAGGTGAGTATAAACCAATATACATAGTAAAAAGCTTCGGCAAAACAAATTTAAAAATACAAATAGAAAATAAAATAATTGACCTTCATATTCAAAATTATGAAATATAACATATTTGTTAAAATTATAACAAACATGTTATTTTTTTAATTAATTAATAGACTTTAATACTTTAATTTGATACAATATAAGTAAGAATTATAATATGTAGGAGAGAAAAATGAGTTTAATACAATACGCTAAAAGTGGAAATATAAAAAAATTCAATCAAAATTTAAAAGAAATATCAAAAAAAGAAAATAAAAGTACCTTTGTATTATTTAATCACTTTTTATTAACATTCATAAAAAGTGGATGTGGTTATAGTGACTATTTAAACTATGAATTATATAAAAAAACATTTAAAGAAATAAGCGAGTACGTAACAATAAAAGATCAAGATAAATTCTATGAAATAGTATCCCCAGCAAAATATAAAACATTTTTTACAATAAAACCAAATTTTTTAAATAATTTTAAAAACTACATCAACAGAGATTTCTTTGCTGGCGGAAGTATTGAAGAATTAGAAAAATTCATAAAAAATAATAAAGAATTCATGGTAAAACCATATGATGGCCTTGGAGGAAAAGGTGTATACAAAGAGTATTCCAAAAACATTAAAGATATTAAAGAGTTTTATGAATATTTAGAAAAAAATCATCTTTTTATAGAAGAATATGTTAAACAAAATGAAAAAATAAATAAACTATGCAAAGAAAGCGTAAATACAATAAGAATAATGACATTTTCTTATAATGGAAAAAGCGAAATTGTATATGCAGCAATGCGAATAGGAAACGGAATAAACAATGTAGATAATTTTCACCAAGGAGGAATGGGATGTAAAATAGATCTAGAAAAAGGTATTTTAATAGGAGATGCTATTGATAAAGATTTAAATCATTTTGAAGTACACCCAAAAAGCAAAGTCAAATTTGATGGCTTTCAAATACCTAATTGGGAAAAAGCAAAAGAACTAGTCTTAAAAGCAAGTTTAGTAAACAACCATATTCATATGGTTGGCTGGGACGTTGCCATTACTGAAGAAGGCGCCACATTAATAGAAGGAAACAGAAGACCTGGCTTTGATTTAATCCAAGTATTATCAAAAAAAGGTAGAAAAGACATAATGCGCCACTGTCTAAACATAATCAATGAAAATGAAGGGACAAATTATAAAATATGAAAGTATTAATAATACCAACATGGTATCCCTGCGGTGAAGATAAATTAATGGGACAATACCACAAGGACTTTGCAAACGCTTTAAATAAAAACGGAATCAAAGCAGATATTTTATATATAGATAGACAAAGAATATCAAAACCAATAAAATATTTATTTATGAAAAAGAAAGTCATTGAAAAAGAACAAAATTATAAAGTATATAAATATCGCATGTTAAATTATGCCCCGATAAATTTCGATTTAGAACAAAAGAAATATGTAAAAAAATTAGAAAAAGCAATTAAAGAATACATAAAAATTAATGGAAAACCCGATATTTTACACGCTCAAGTAGCAGTACCAGCAGGATATGCAGCATCAATAGTAGGAAAAAAATTAAATATTAAAGTAGTAGTAACAGAACATTGTGGTAATTTATCAAGATTCTTTAAAAAACCACTAAATAAATATACCAATATCATGCTTAAAAATTCGGTTTATTCAACAGTAAGCAATTACATGAAAGAAGAAGCTCTAAAATACATGGAAAAATGTTATGTGTTACCAAATTTAGTTGACATAGAACAATTTACAAATTATGGAAAAAGAAAAATAGATAAAACATTTAAATTAGTATCATTATGTGCCCTAAGAGAAGGAAAAAAAATAGATAATATATTTAAAGCCATAAAAAAAATAGACAACATAAATATTCATTTAGATGTAATAGGTGATGGTTTTTTCGAAGAATATTATAAAGAAAAATGCCATGAACTAAAAATGGAAGATAAAGTAACATTTCTAGGAAGAAAAAACAAAGAAGAAATAACTCAAATATTCAAAAATGAAAACGCACTTATCATCAGTAGTGAAATCGAATCATTTGCAATACCTGGAATTGAAGCCCTAGCAACCGGAATGCCAGTAATTTCAACAAAATGCTTAGGACCAGAAGAATACATAAATGAGCAAAATGGTGTTTTATGTGAAAAAAACAATATTGAATCACTAAAAAATGCCATAATATATATGTACAATAATTATGACAAATTTGATCCCAATATTTTAAGGAAAAGCGTTGAAAAATTTTCTGAATATGAAGTTGTAAAAACAGCTAAAGAAATATACGAGGAGGCCAAAAAATGAAAAAAGCAATATTATGCATATTAGATGGAGTAGGAATAAGAGAAAAAAAATTAGGCAACGCCTTTATGAATACTAGCAAAAAAACATTTGACTATTTGTGGGAAATTTATCCCCATTCACTATTAGAAGCAAGTGGCGAATACGTTGGATTACCAAATAAACAAATGGGAAATAGTGAAGTAGGACATACAAATATAGGAGCTGGAAGAATTGTTTATCAATCACTTGAACTAATCAATAAATCAATAAAAGAAAAAAGTATTTATCAAAATAAAAATATTTTAGAAGTTATGAACCATGTAAAAGAAAACAATTCAAATCTTCACATATTCGGACTTCTAAGTGATGGAGGAATCCATTCTCACATCAATCATTTATTCGCAATACTAGAAATGTGCAAACAACAAAATATTAATAATGTATACATTCATGCCTTTTTAGACGGTAGAGATACATTACCTAATATAGCAGTAAAATTTTTAGATGAATTAAATGAAAAAATAAAGGAATTAGGAATAGGAACACTATCAACCATATCTGGTAGATATTATTCAATGGATCGCGATAATAATTGGGATCGCATAAAACTAAGTTATGATGCTATAGTATATGGAATAGGAAATAAAAATAACAATTATAAAGAAGCAATAAATGATTATTATAGTAAAAACATCTATGATGAATTCATACCACCAACAATAATAAAGGAAAAATTAATAAAAGATAATGATGGATTAATTCTATTTAATTATAGACCAGATAGAACAAGAGAACTCTTTACAGCTATTACAAATAATGATTTTAATGAATTTGAAACCCAAAAATTTCAAAATATAAAATTAGTCACTATGATGCCAGTCGCAAAAGAAGTAATATGCCAAAATGCATTTAAATATGAAGAATTAAAAAATACAATCGGTGAATATATAAGCAATTTAGGACTAAAACAACTAAGAATAGCTGAAACCGAAAAGTATGCCCATGTAACATATTTCTTTGACGGTGGAGTTGAAAAAGACCTAAAAGGATCAAATAGAATACTAATACCATCACCAAACGTAAAAACATATGATTTAAAACCAGAAATGAGTGCATATTTAATAACCGATAAATTAATGGAAGAACTAGAAAAAGATTATGATTTAGTTGTATTAAATTATGCCAACGGTGATATGGTAGGACATACAGGTAACTATGAAGCAACTAAAAAAGCTGTTAAAGCATTAGATAAATGCTTAGAAAGACTATATAAAAAAGCCCAAGAAAAAAATTATACACTTTTAATAATAGCCGATCATGGTAACTGTGATTATATGATTGATAACAATAATAACATTGTAACAAGTCATTCAGTAAGCCCAGTCCCATGTATAATAACAGATAAAAACGTAAAATTGAAAAATGGCCGATTATGTGATGTTGCCCCAACATTACTTAATATAATGGGAATAGAAATTCCAAGTGAAATGACAGGGGAAAGTTTAATAGAGAGGAAATGAAAAATATGAAAATAAGATTTGTCCAATATGGATGCGGAAAAATGTCCCTTTATACAATGCGCTATGCAATTGAAAAAGGATATGAATTAGTAGGAGCAGTTGATATAAACAAAAATATTGTAGGAAAAGACATATCAACAGTATTAGGCGGAAATGAATTGGGAATAAAAATAACAGACGCCAAAGATGCAAAAGAAATGCTAGAAGAAGTAAGACCAGATATTGTTATCATCACAACAATGAGCTTAATGAAAGACATAAAAGATTCTTTACTATTATGTGCTAGTCTTGGAATCAATGCTATTACAACATGTGAAGAAGCATTTTATCCATTCAATTCATCACCAAAATTAACTAAAGAAATTGATGAATTAGCAAAAGCCAATAACTGTACAATAACAGGTAGTGGATATCAAGATGCCTTCTGGGGAAATTTAATATCTACATTAATAGGAGCAACAGCAACAGTCAAAAAAATCAAAGGAAGCAGTTCATACAATGTTGAAGATTATGGAATCGCGCTAGCAAAAGCTCATGGAGCAGGATTAACAAAAGAAGAATTCGATCGTGAAGTAGCATCAGCAGACAATATAAGCGAAGAAGAAAGAAATAAATTAATAGAAGCAGGCGAATTTTTACCAAGCTATATGTGGAATACTAATGGTTGGCTATGTAATAAACTAGGATATCATGTAAAATCACAAGTTCAAAAATGTGTTCCAACATTCAATGATGAAGACATTACATCAAGTACACTAAATATGGTTGTAAAAAAAGGAGTTGCAACAGGCATGAGTGCAGTTGTAACAACTGAAACATTAGAAGGAGTTACAATTGAAACTGAATGCATAGGAAAAGTATATTCAGAAAAAGACTATGACTGCAACAATTGGAGCATTATTGGTGAACCAGATACTAATATGATAATCAATAGACCAGCAACAGTTGAATTAACATGTGCAACTATCGTTAACAGAATGGAAGATGTTGTAAAAGCAAGAAGTGGATTTGTTCCAACAAGTGAAATGGGCGAATTAAAAAAATAACGCAAGAGAAAAATTTTATCAAAAAAGATAAAATTTTTTTTATTAAATAAGCATAATTACAACTATTTACTAAAAATAAAATAAATGTTATAATAATTTAGAAGGTAAAAAATATGAAGAAAATTGTCACTTACATCTTAATATTTATATCATTAACTGCTTTTTATGTAAAAGCAGATTCTTGTGATGGTTATGAACTAAGGTTAAGAGATAATCTCCAAAAAGAAGAAGTATTAAAATGTTTAACAAGCTATAAAGAAGCAAAAGAAGAAATGGAAACATATAAAACCGATGAAAATCATGTTACCGTTATATATAAAAATGATAAATTAATAAATGCTAAATATGCTTTAGTTAAATTAGATGGATTTTCTAAAATATTATCAAATGATGGATACTCTGGATTAACATATATATATGAAAATGCAAGTGATTTTAAAAATGGAAGATATCGTTACACATATGTATCAGGAGACTGGGGTGGTGATGCTGCCTTTATCGATTATGATGAAACATATAATATGATAAAATTAAAAATAAGCGGTGCTGTAGGATATGTAAGAAGCATATATGCACGAATCGTACCAATAGTTGATTTGTATGAAAATACTGTATCACCTAAAATAGATAATCTAACACTAAGAGGTGGACCAAGTAGTTCTTCAACAGCCTATGGAAACGTACCAAGAGGAACATATAAATATTCGGATGTAATAGACGACGGAACATATAAATGGTATAAAATAGATTATAATGGAACCGAAAGATATTTAGCCCAAAATAAAGAAGAAACATATCTAAGCGTTAATTCAGGAATTAATATCCGAACCTATTATAAAACAGATTCAAAATATTTTTATCACACATATAGAACAAGTGGAACAAGTACATCAACAATCAATTTATCATATTACAATACAGTAGATGATATTTTATCAAAAAATACTAAATATTATAGTTTCGATGGCAATTATTTTTATCAAAACATATATGATATGTTAGATGATTATAAACAAAACACATATACAAAATCAATCAATAAAAATAAACCATATTTTGCATACTATCAGTACTTACCATTACATTCAATAACAGGATATACAGCAGAAGACTTTAATAGAATAATAACTCAAAGTGGTTATACAACATTACCAGATCCAAACGTAACATATGTAGATGAAAACGGTAAATTTATATCAGGAATCGATCGAAAAGGAATATCAACCCTTTACAATAAAGGTGAAAGTTTTATAACAATAGCAAATAGTTATGGCGTCAACGCGTTTAGCATATTTGTAACAGCCGTACTAGAAGGCGCAATGGGAACAAGTGAACTTTCAATAGCAAAAAATAATCCATTTGGCCACAATGCATATGATGGATGCGTATTCACATGTGCAACAACATACAAAGATTTAGAAGAAGCAATAAGAAGTCATGCCAAAAATTTCATTAGCGCCTATGGCATACCAACATACGCATACTACATGGGAGCATTTTTAGGAAATAAAGGAAGTGGCATGAATGTAAATTATGCATCAGATCCATATTGGGGAGAAAAACAAGGAAGAATAGCATATTATAACGATGATAATTATGGTGGACTTGACTATAACAAAAATACAATAGGAATAAAACTAACAAATGAAGCAATATCCATATATAAAGAACCAGATATAACAAGTACCATAATTTATAAACTTCAAAATGATAAATATAAATATAAAACAGCCAATATGAGTCTAATTGTAACAGAAGAAAAAACTGATGAATATGGTAATTTATGGTATAAAGTATACACAGAAGTTGCATTAACACCTGAAAGAACTATATCATCAAACAAAAACGAATATCTATTTGAAAATAGCTATGGATATGTTCAAGCTGAAAATTTTTACGTTAAAAATAATAAACCTAATATTGAAGGAATTGATGATAAAACAATATATATAGGAGATACATTCAATGAATTAGAAGGAGTAAAAGCACTTGACCAAGAAGATGGTGATATTACTGAACAAATCGTCATAGATGGATTTGTTGATACAACCAAAGCCGGCGAATACAATTTAACATATCAAGTAACAGATAGTAGTCGATTTACATATAAAAAACAAATTAAAATAAAAGTTGTAGGAGATAGCATTCCTATAATAAATGCAAGTGATATTACAATTTCAGAAGGAAAAAATTTTATTCCCCTTGATTATGTAAACGCATATGACAGTGTAGACGGTGACATAACATCAAATATTACTATTACCTTAAATGAAGTAAATACAAGCGTTGTAGGAACATATAAAGTAACCTATAAAGTAATTAATAGCAAAGGCATTGAAACAAGCAAAACTATTAATGTTAATGTTGTATCAGATTTAATACCTAAATTATATGTAGCATCAATGGAAACAAAAATTAATGAACCATTAGACTTAAAAAAATATATAATTGCATATGACAATGAAGATGGAAATATAATTGACAAAGTAATAATAAATGGTGAAGTTGATTATAGTAAAGAAGGAATATATGAAATAAACATTTCTGTAAATGATTCATTTGGACACAACATAAATAAAAATACTAAAGTATATGTAAAAGAATATAGTCAAAAAAATGGTGCATTTTACCTTAATGAAATGATTTATAATGGTGAAACAAACCTATTAAATGTAAATGGCTATTTGGCAATAATTGGTATAGATAATATAGGAAAAATTGAGTATAATTTGATATTTGCAGATAAAAATAGTAATGTAAAATACACATTTGAATTAGAACAATACATTTCAAATAGTTATCCAAGAACATATAGTGATGGAAAAAACAAATATGAAAATATATGGTTCAAAGGTGATATAAACTTAAAAGAAATTCCAAAAGGAGAATATACAATTTATATAAGTGCACGAAAAGATAACTATGAATGCGTAAATTTATTTAGAAATATATTTTTACTTGACACAACTAAAAAAATATCTGATGATGAAGGACGAGGTTATTATTTTAGAAACAATAACTATGAAAGAGAATTTCCAATGGAAGTAATAATAACCGATAGTGGACTTATTTCAAACGGAAACACTAAACATACATCAAATATGTATAATAGTTTAAGTACAATAGAATTTCAAAATACACTAAATATTACAGGTTATTCATTTAATATTAACGGTGACTACAAAAATGAAGTAAGTAGATTCCTAATAATTGAAAATGTTGAAACAGAAAAAAGAAATATCTATGAAATTGGAAGTGTGAAGGGAAATCAAATAAAATTAAATGTTGATGACGGTTACTCAAGAATATATGCATGGTTTGATGCCAGTATTGATCTAAAAGACTTAGAAAAAGGCAAATATATATTTTACATAAGAACAATTAGTTTAAATGGTATCGATGATTTCGGTGAACTAAGAGATGTATTCTTAAAAGAATTACCAAAACCATTTGAATTAAATGGTAAAAATTACAATTTCTCATTTAATAAAAATTCTTGGTTTAGGCTTGAATTAGTTGTCTCTTAGTTTACAAAATAATATTTACATTTATAAAAAAATTTGTTATCATAAGAACAGAAAGTAGGAGAAGAACATGAAATTTAAAAAAATATTAATATTTATAATTTGTTTGTTATTTATGCAAACAGTAAATGCTGCTACAATAAGTGAAGTATATTTTGATTATCCAACAACAGTAAAAGCCGGTAAAGAATTTACAGTTAAACTATTTATTAAAAATGCAAGTGCGCTAAAATATGTACAAGCCACTAATTACCGTATTGACAGCGATAAAATTGAGATAGTCAATTTTGATACAGTCACACCATTTATTGGAACAGGAGCAAGTAATAGTCCACTTGTATCAATTGATGGGGCAATGGGATTTGAAATGAATTCACCAACTCCAAAAAGTGGTAATGTTGAAGTTTTGTATTTAAAATTTAAAGTTAAAGAAACAGTAAGAACAAATGATTTAATCAATATCAAAATGGATAAAGTATTTATTTCCGAAAATGAAGATGGAACAAATAAAGTAAATATTTCAAATGATGAAGGATATTGTCTTACAATTAGAGTTGTTGATAATGAAATGACTGAAACACCAAAATGTAAAATTGTCGACGGCAAATATTATGATAATAATGGTAATATTGTAAGTAAGTCAGCGTATGAAGCAGCATGTGGAGTTGAAAACCCTGAAACAGGTATTAATACAACAATTATAGTTGTAATTGCAGGAACTTTATTGGTAATAGGATGCTATGCTTTCTTTAGAAAAAATAAAATGTATTACTAAATAATAAAATCAAAATCTCGTATAAGAAACGAGGTTTTTTATATAGTGATTATAACATTTTCAAAAGTTAATACTTAAGACATTATCATAAATTAATCATAAAAAATTCATAAAAAAACGATAAAATCATTGTTAAAAAAAGAAGGCAATGTTATAATAATATAGTTAAAGGAGGATATATGGAAAAATATGTTTATGCCTTCGAAGAAGGTAACAAAGACATGCGTGAATTACTTGGTGGTAAAGGCGCTAACTTAGCCGAAATGACAAGTATTGGCCTTCCAGTACCAAGAGGATTTACAATCACAACAGAAGCTTGTAACAAATACTATGATGATAATAAAGTTATAAGTGAAGAAGTTAAAACTCAAGTTTTTGAAAAACTAGATGAGTTAGAAAAAAAGACTGGTAAAACATTAGGAGACGTAAAAAATCCATTACTAGTATCCGTAAGAAGTGGTGCAAGAGCATCAATGCCAGGAATGATGGATACAGTATTAAATCTAGGACTAAATGATGAAGTAGCACAAGGATTAGCAGAAGCAACTGGTAACCCAAGATTTGCATATGATTCATACCGTAGATTTATCCAAATGTTTGCAGATGTTGTAAAAGGATATCCAAAATCAGCTTTTGAAAGATTACTAGATCAAATTAAAGAAGAAAAAGGCGCTAAATATGACACTGATTTAAATGCTGAAGACATGATGGAAGTAACAGCAAAATTCAAAGAAACATATAAAAACATTGCTGGTGAAGACTTCCCACAAGAACCAAAAATACAATTAGTAGAAGCAATTACAGCAGTATTTAGATCATGGATGAATGAAAGAGCTATAATATATAGAAGAATGAATGACATTCCAAGTAACTGGGGAACAGCTGTAAACGTTCAAGAAATGGTTTACGGAAACCGTGGAAATGACTGTGGAACAGGTGTTGCATTTACAAGAAATCCAGCAACAGGAGAAAATAAATTATATGGTGAATACCTAATGAATGCTCAAGGTGAAGATGTTGTTGCCGGAATACGTACACCACAACCAATATCGACATTAAAAGAAGTAATGCCAGAATGCTATGCTGAATTTGAAAGAATATGCTCAATTCTTGAAAATCACTATCGTGATATGCAAGATATGGAATTTACAATTGAAAACGGCAAATTATTCATGTTACAAACAAGAAACGGAAAACGTACCGCTCAAGCTGCTTTAAAAATAGCTGTTGACATGGTAAACGAAGGAATGATTACAAAAGAAGAAGCATTACTAAAAGTTGAACCAAAACAATTAGATCAATTATTGCACCCAACATTTGATGCTGAATCATTAAAAAATGCCAAAGTAGTTGCTAAAGGATTAGCAGCATCACCAGGAGCCGGATGTGGAAAAATCTACTTTAATGCAAAAGATGTAAGTGAAGCTAAAGCAAGAGGTGAAAAAACACTACTTGTACGTTTAGAAACTTCACCAGAAGACATCCAAGGTATGAGTGACGCAGAAGGAATTTTAACAATTCGCGGAGGTATGACAAGCCATGCAGCTGTTGTAGCCCGTGGAATGGGAAGATGCTGCGTATCAGGATGTGGAGAAATTAAAATAGATGAAGATGCTAAAACACTTACATTACCTGATGGAAGAATATTCAAAGAAGGCGACTATATGTCAATCGATGGATCAACAGGTTATGTATATGCAGAAGCAGTTAAGACAGTTGAACCAGAAATAAGTGGAGACTTTGGAACATTTATGGGATGGGCAGATAATGCAAGAAGATTAAGAGTTCGTACTAATGCTGATACCCCAAAAGATGCTATCCAAGCTCGTAAGTTTGGTGCAGAAGGAATAGGTTTATGTAGAACAGAACACATGTTCTTTGCTGAAGACAGAATCTTTAATTTTAGAAGAATGATAGCAGCAGAAACACTTGAACAAAGAGAAGAAGCACTTGAAAAAATTCTTCCATATCAAAGATCAGATTTTGAAGCATTATTTGAAGCAATGGAAGGTGATCCAGTTGTAATTCGTTACTTAGATCCACCACTACATGAATTCTTACCTCATACTGATGAAGAAATAAAACCACTTGCTGAAAGTCTTGGAATGACATTTGAAGCTCTAAAAACAAGAGTTGAATCATTAAAAGAATTTAATCCAATGATGGGTCATAGAGGATGTCGTTTAGCAGTAACATATCCAGAAATTGCTAGAATGCAAACAAGAGCAGTTATTGAAGCAGGTATTAATGTAAATAAAAAAGGTTTAAAAGTAACACCAGAAATTATGATACCACTAGTAGGAGAAGTAAAAGAATTACAATATGTTAAAAATATTGTATGTGAAACAGCAGATGAAATTATTAAAGAATCTGGTATTGATATGAAATATCATGTTGGTACAATGATTGAAATACCACGTGCTGCTTTAACAGCAGATGAAATCGCAAAAGAAGCAGAATTCTTCTCATTTGGTACTAATGATTTAACTCAAATGACATTTGGATTCTCAAGAGATGATGCAGGTAAATTCTTAAAAGATTACTATGACAAAAATATTTTTGAAAATGATCCATTTGCTAAAATTGATCAAATTGGTGTAGGCAAATTAATAAAAATGGCAGCTGAATTAGGAAGAAAAACTCGTCCAGATTTACATCTTGGTATTTGTGGTGAACATGGTGGTGAACCAAGTTCAGTTGAATTCTGCCATAGAGTTGGTTTGGATTATGTATCATGTAGTCCATATAGAGTACCACTTGCACGTTTAGCTGCAGCACAAGCTGCAATCAAGTTTGAGAGGCAAAAATAATTAAATAAAAATGACATATTTATAATAAATACTGGTTTTGTAAGGTATTTAATGAATATTTTAAATGATATTTAATTAAAAAAAATTAGAAATATAATAATTGAAAAGACTAAGATTAAACATTAAGTTGCAAATCTTGGTCTTTTTTTGCTTTTTTGATAACAATGTACGATGAAGAAATGGAGGAATAAAAAATGCGATTATTATATACAAAGCCAAAATTAAAAAATATGTCTCAAGGTTCAAGAATAGCATTTGCAAGACAATTTAGACTTATGACACAAGATAATGTTTCTGATAAAATAGGATTAACTGGTGAATTTAAAAGAAGAACAATGACAAGATACGAAAAAAGGTAATAGAAACCCAAAAGAAGATAGAACAAGGGAGGTTCTTTGTCAAGTAGTGTCAGTGACCTCACCAACACTAAATATTATAGAACCTAAAATAAAAAGTTTGCTTTTTATTTTTACGAAGTTTAACGCAATTTTATGATATAATAATATTAACGGAAAATAGTAATTTATTGCTTATTATTGTAAAAAAAACTAAAACTCCAGTTTTATTTCGTGTGAAAAAACAAATAATTATATTATTATTTTATTGTGGAGGATAGATAAAAATGGATCAAGAAAAAATTGGTAAATTTATTGCAGAAAAAAGAAAAGAAAAAAATTTAACTCAAGTACAATTAGCAGAAAGATTAGGTGTATCAGATCGTTCCGTATCTAATTGGGAAAATGGTAAAAATATGCCTGATATGGCATTGTTTCCAATTATCAGTAGTGAATTAGAAATAACTATAAATG
Organism: uncultured Muribaculaceae bacterium; assembly: GCA_964384115.1. GTDB lineage: Bacteria > Bacillota_I > Bacilli_A > RF39 > UBA660 > CAG-884. The sequence goes on from CAYLJU010000013.1 coordinate 23,475, forward strand.
ATTTTATGAGTGGTGAAGTGGTAGACAAAAAAGAATATCAACAAAAATTTGAAGAAAATATAATATATACAAAAGATAATAGAGTAAAAAAAGAAAATAGACTTTTAAAAATTGTTTTATTATTATTGTTTGCTATCTTTTTTGTATCAGTAATGTATGTTTCAGTATCATCAATTTATATGCAATCAAAAATGGATTCATATCCATTAATTCAAAAAAATTATAGTGATGATATACATGCAAATGATAATGAATACTTTGAAAGAACAATTTATAGCTATGGATTCTATGTGAAATACTTCTACAAATCTAATAATACTGAGAAACCTATATCTATTAGTAATACAATTAATGAAAAGGATTTTGAATTAATAAGAAAAGATTTTTATTTATTTAATGGTCAACTTTTTTGGTCAATTCCTTAATTTTTACAAATTACAATTTGAAAGGAAGGTGAAAAGAGGATGTACCATCCTAGATTAAAAGGAAATCACTATGATATGGGAAAACAATATGGTGATTTATTATATAAAACAGGAGAAAACTTATCTTCTGTAATTAAATTAACGGAAGAGCAAAGGTTGTTTGGAGAAAAATGCTTACCAATATACGAAAAACATTTAAGAGATATAATGGAAGAAGTAAGAGGATTATCAGATAGGTTACATCAAAAGTATAACGATATAGCTTATTGGTTATTCAATATATATTGTAATGAGGAAGAACATGGATGTACAGTATTTGCAGTAAAAAATAAAGATAAAGTTTTTTTAGCAAGAAATATGGATATGTTTCCTGAATTTAAGAAAACAAGTGAAAGTGTTTTATATAGAGTAAAAAATAAGTTTACCTTTTTAGCACATTCTACGGCAATGATTTTAGTAGAAGATGGAATAAACGAACATGGGCTATGTGTGGCTTTAACATTTCTTTTATCAAAAACAATAAAACCTGGGATAAATGGAGGATTCATAGTTAGAAAAATATTAGAAGAATGTAAAACTACTAAAGAGGCAATTGAACTAATTAAAAGTTTACCAATATCTTCATCACATAATATAGTCATTGCAGATCAAAGTGGTGAAATGGTAGTTGTAGAATGTACAAGTGAAAAGATAAATATTAGGAATGATGATAATTATGTAATAGCAACAAATCATTTTATTTCTAATAGTATGATTAAATTTAACAATAAAGAAAAAAATTGGTATCATACAAATGATAGATATAATGCAGTAGACAATTACTTAAGGAAACAAAAAAATATTGATTTTGAAGAATGTAAAAGTATTATTTCTGGAAAATATGGATTTGTGTGTCAATTTGAAAAAGAGTTGCATTTTGATACTATATGGTCAGCAGTATATGATTTGAATAGTTTGTATAATGAAATATGTGAAGGAAACCCAAGTAAATCAAAATATAAATATGATAATAGATTAGAATGGGGATTAAGACAAAATAGAAAATAGTAATTTGTAGATTAGACCAATTAAAAAGTTGGTCTTTATTTTTGCATAAGATCAACTAATTTATCTGCAATTTCTTCTGGAGATTCTTTACATCCATTTATTAGCCAAAAATAATAGACATTGAATATTCCACCTGCTAGAAAGTAAGATTTATAATTATCATATTCTTTATGATGAATTGATAATAGTTTATTTTCAAATTCTAATTTTAAAAGATGTATCAAATTTGCCCTATAAATCAAAAAAGACTCTTCTTTATATTTTTCTAGATGATTAAACAACTTTATAAAATAATCTTTTGTGCTATCTTTTTTAAAATTTATGTCAGAACTTTTTAGAAAGTTATTAGTGGTATCTTCAATCCAATTTTTTATTATATCTTCTTTAGAACTAAAATTTCTATAAAAAGAAACTCTACCAACACCTGCCTTATTTGTAATTTCAGTTATGGATATATCATCATATTTTTTGCCTTTCATTAGAGTAAATAAAGCATTTGTTATATATTCATCAACATATTTTTCTGCTTGTAATCTCATGATACAAAACCCTGCCTTTGTTTCAATTAACCTTTATCATATTGTACCATGAATATAGTTATGATACAATAGTAACATAAAAGAGGTGTTATAAGATGAAAGAAAAATCAAAAGGAAAACATAAAGTATGGAAAGTATTAGGCATCATTTTTGGAATCATACTATTTTTATTAATAGCTGGTTACTTTATACTAATGACTCATACACAAATTATTGTAGGATTTATTCAAAATATGTCTAAGGATGTAATAAATACACAGAATTTATATGAACCATTAAATAAACCTATACAAGATTTTAAAAATAATGGACAATATGTTATAACTGAAATTAATTATTCTAAAGAATATCCTAATAGTTATTTAGATATTACTTATCCAGATGATAATTTAGAAAAGAAAAGACCAACATTATTTTATTTTCATGGAGGAGGTTTCTTTGGAGGAAGCAAAACTTTAGGGGACCCTTTGGCAGAAAGTGATGTAACAGCTTTACTTGATGATATATGTGCAGAAGGATTTAATATTGTTAATATTGATTATGCTTTTGTACCTGATTATTTATTTCCAACTCCACTTGTTCAAGCAAATTTAGCATTTGAATATATCATGAATCACGCAGAAGAATATCACTTGGATATGGATAATATTGTAATTATGGGTTCTTCTGCTGGAGCAATTATGACAAGTCAGTTAGGAAGCATTATTACAAATCCAGAATATGCTGATTTATTAGATATTGAATCAGTATTAAATAAGAATCAAGTAAAAGCACTTATTATTGATGATGCACCACTTATTTATGATAAATTCCCATTAGGTACTAAGATATTAATTGGAAACTATGTAAAGGGTTCTATTTACTTAAATAAAAATGAAATAAAGAAATATAATAATGTATTATGGGTAGATTCAAATTACATTCCATCAGTTCTTCTTGGTAGTGAATATTATGTAGATATGAGAGATATGTCTAGTAAAATGAAAGAGAATAATGTTGAACATGAACTAATTGATCCACTTGCAGAAAGAGGAATAGAAAAGCAACATTGTTTTGTTGCAAATGAAAGAGTTGATGAAATTTCAAAAGATGCATATGATAGAATTATAAAATTTGTAAAAGGAAAAATTGGTATGTAGATAAAAAAAGTATATTGTTATGATACAGAAGAGCAAAGTTATGAAAAAATAAATTATGGAGGAAATACTATGATTTATAGTGAGATAAACAATATCCAATTCAAAGAATTATAAAGAGAAAGGTGAATATACGATGAAGAAGGAAAAATTTAATGAGAAAAGGAAAAAGAAATTTATTATATTAGGAATTGTGGTCGTATTAGTTATAGGTGTTATACTTAATTTTAATAAGATTTTAGATTTAGGAATAAAACTTACTCTTGGTAGAGAGTTTCCACAACTTAAAGATGAGCCAAAACTCAATAAATGGTATGCAATAGATATTGATGAAGCGATTTCTGGCGATGGATCTAGATGGCAAGGGTTTATTAAAAAAGGTTCAGAGAATAAAGTAATGGTAATATTCTTTGGTGGGGGATTAAGTGTTGATGAATATACTGCTGCTAGAACTTTAGAAAGAGAAGATGGATTTTATAATGCAAGAATTACATCTGGTTTAAATGTTATGGCAAGATATATTGCAAAATATGGAATTGGTAGCACTTCAAAAAATAGTCCGTTTAAAGACTGGTCTATTATTGCTATTCCATATAATAATGGAGATTTTCATTCAGGACAAGGTGAATTTGAATATACAGCATTAGATGGAAGTAAACAAATTTTATACCATCATGGTTATACAAATTACAGGTTGATGATGAATGAAGCTCTTAAATACATAGGAACTGAACCAGAACAAGTTTTAATTACTGGTGCAAGTGCTGGTGGTTTTGGAGCGTCAATACTTGCAGATGATGTAACAACTTTCTTTCCAAAAACAAACGATTTTACTGTATATGTTGATAGTTCATTGCTTTTATATGATAAGTGGAATTATGTTATGACTAATGTTTGGCAAACACCAGTAGAATTATCAGATCCAGTTCAGTCAAATAATATAACACTAGATTCTCTTATAAATTTTAAAAAGAAGCATGAGGATGCTAATATATTATTTGGTTCTTCAATAAGAGATTACAATTTAGCTATGATGCAAACATATTTTGATTATGGAGAATTAGATATGAATCCAGGTCAAGAAGCTGGTGATACATACCAAAAAAATCTAGAAAATATGATAAAAGATATGCAAAGAGAAATACCTGATAGTGGTATCTATGTTTGGGATAATGTAGCTCAAAAAGAAGGACATCTTTCTATTCATACAGCACAGGGAACTAAAATTTTCTTTGAAAAGAGAGAAGAAGGACCAACTTTGGCAGAATGGGTATTTGATGCGGTTAATGGAAATGTAAAGAGTTATGGATTGGATTTAGTTAATAAAAAATATTAGAATTGGAGGATTTTAAATAAGGCTAAAATTAGTAAAAAATAAAAGTAGAGGATTAGTTATGAAAAAAATGAAGTTTAAAGAATTACCGAAATTTTGGAAAATAAATGTAATATTTTTAAACTGCATAACCATTTTATTATTATTTGGATTCGCAGCATTTCAATAATTTTTAAAGGGAAGCAAAAATATAACTGAAGACTTAGAATCCGTAATAAATTCTAAACAAGAACAACTTGCAAGAGAAGCAGAAAATGATATAAATGAATGGTTAAAAACACTAATGAAATTAATATTTAAAAAAGTATTTAGAGATGAAAGTTGTATTAGGATTATAAGTGATATCATTTTAGTATTTATTCATACAATTTTAAATCCTAGAGTTTCTTTTTAATTTGGATATAGTTACAATAAGAAAGACTGTGAACATGGAAATTTGCTATATTTCTCTGATGGATATGTTACAGCATAGTTTATGTGGCAATTATAAGACGACAAAGAAGCAAGTAAAGCATTTGTCGGAACTAAAGTAGAAATATTAAATAATAAATTATATCAAGACCAAAAAATATTAATTAAGAACAATATCAAGACCAAAAAATATTAATTAAGAACAATTAAATGAAATAACTCGGAATATTTTGATATCATGAGAAAGTAATATTAGTTTAATGGAGGTAAAGTATGAAATTTGAAAGAAAACATAAGATAGGTGTAGATGAAGTAAACAAAAAATATGAAATGACTAATAGAGCATTAATTGTAGCATTTCAAAATATAGCATCATACCATTCTGACTCAATTAATCATGGAATTTTAGATATCCCAAAGACATTTTTAACATGGTTTGTAGTAGATTGGAAAGTAAAAGTAATCAAAAGACCAAAATATGGTGAAGAAATAACTATTAAAACTTGGGGAAGAAATGCAAATAAATGTTTCTCATATCGAGATTATGAAGTATACATAAATGATGAATTATGTGTTCAAGCTACATCAAAATGGGTATTGTATAATGTAAAAAATAAAACATATGAAAATATATCAGATGAGTTGTTGAAACTATATGGCAACGATGACAGTTTATCAGTGTTTGAAGAAAAAGAATTAGAACATTTGAAAACACTAGATAAATATGATGAAAAGAAAGAAATTATTATTAGAAAAAGTGATTTAGATTTTAATAATCATGTTAATAATGTTAAATACTTTGACTATTTAATAGATTATTCAAATGCCAATGAATATAATAATTTTAGAATAACATACAGAAAAGAAATTAAAGCTGATGATACCATATATTTGTGTCATAGCAAAGTTTCTGAAAAAAATTTATATTCGATTATAGATGCTGATAATAACATAAAAACAATTATAGAATGTGAGTAGTATATATAATGATAATATTTGCTATTATTGTTGTAATTATATTTTTATTGTATTTATTAATTACCTATCTAATGTTTATTTTAATTAGCAAGAATACTAAAGTAATTAATCTCCCTATGTCAAAAAATGTTGCCAAATCATTGAAACCATATGAAGAAATAATGGATAAAGGTAAGAAATGGGTAGATGATAAATATAAAGAAAATCAAGTAAAAGACATTTATATTTATTCTAGAGATGGTTTAAAATTACACGCATTATTAATAGAACATAAGAATAGTAATGGAATATTTTTAGAGGTACACGGATATAGAAGTACTGCATCAAGAGATTTGTATGCTTCATGTCATGAATATTATAAAATGGGATACAGTTTATTGATTATAGATAATAGAACTTGTAACAAAAGTGAAGGAAAATATATTACTTTTGGAGTGAAGGAAAGTGAAGATATTATTAGTTGGATTGAATATTTAAACGCTAAATTTCCTAATAAAAAAATAGTGTTAGCAGGTATTTCAATGGGTGCTACTTCTGTATTAATATCATTAAAAAAAATAAAAGAAGAAATGAATATAAAATGTGCAATTGTAGATTGTGGATATGTATCTGCTTACGACGAAGTATTATATTGTATAAATCATTTTTTTCATCTAAATGGTAAATTGTTTATTAGTATGATTGATATTTGGTGTAAATTGTTTGCAAAATTTAGTTTAAAACAAGAAAATACAATAAATTCTCTTAACAATGTAAAAATACCAATACTATTTATTCATGGATTAGATGATAATTTTGTCCCAGCAGACAATTCTAAAAATAATTATCAACACTATAGAGGAACGAAAGAAATAGTATTATTTGAAAATGCTAGTCATGGTATTAGTTATTTAGTTGATCCAAAAAGATATATTAAATGTATTAATAATATTATTGCAAAATAGAGGATTGAAAATTAATAAAAAATGTTGAATGGTGTAGTATAAAACATTTAGTTGTATTAAATATGCCATCGCAATATTTGGATATTGCGAACTAATAAGCAGATGAGAAATCAAATGTAAGTCAATTTTTTCACATTTTAGGTAGTGTTGATCAACAAAGATGATGCTAAAGATTTAGGTGATGATAAATTTGAAATAACAATTTATACATCTTGCTGTAATGTAAATAAGGGAATCTATTATTATACAACGTATAATAATTTTCAAATAACAGCAGTTGATATGCACAAAGAAAATCTAGATAGTAATGTACCTATTCGTTATCCTTTGATAAAGGAATAGCAGATAAGAACTCAAAATTAATGTTTATTTATAAAGAAGATGGAAGTATTACATATAAAAATGAATTAGTGTGATGAGAAAAAATATGTGGATGGCAGTAAAAAGAGGAATTGTTGTAGCAATAGGATTATTACTACAAATCCTATTAACATTATTTATATATTTAAAATTTGGAGAATTTATAAGTATCATTCAAGTAGTTTATGGTTTACTTAGTATTATAATTGTCTTAATGATTATTAAGTATAGTAAAAGATTAAGTAGTGATTTAATATGGATATTACTAATTATGCTTTTTCCTTTAATTGGAACACTCCTATATATTATACTTAGTAATAATATGAAAAGAAGTAAGATTTTAAAGAGTATTAATGAAAATATTGAAAATGGTCAAAAATACTTAATACAAGATGAATTTATAAAAAAAGAAATGAATACTAAAAATTTAGGACAATTAAAATATATAAGTGAATTTTCAGGTTTTCCTGTAACGAAAAATAATGAGATAAACTATTATTCTCTTGGAAATGATGTTTATCCTATTATGTTAGAAGAACTAAAAAAAGCCAAAAAATTTATTTTTATAGAATACTTTATTATTAATAATGGTACTATGTGGCAAGGAATTTTAAATATATTAAAAGAAAAAGCAAATTCAGGACTAGATGTAAGAGTATTATATGATGATATGGGTTCTGTTGCTATGCTACCTAGTAATTATCCAAAATTACTGAGAAAATATGGGATAAAATGTATGCAATTTAATAAATTATCGCCATTTGCAGGTATTATTATGAATAATAGAGATCATCGAAAAATGATGATAATTGATGGGCATACCGCTTTTTCCGGTGGAATTAATATTTCAGATGAATATATAAATATAAATAGTAAATTAGGAGTATGGAAAGATAATGGAATTAGGATAAAAGGCGAGGCTGTTTGGAATTTTACTGTTATGTTTCTAGAAATGTGGAATTCATTCAAAAAAGAAGATAAGGATTATACTAAATACAAATATAATTTTATTGAAAAGTATAAGGAAAATGGTTTCGTTGTACCTTATGGGGAAAGTCCGTTAGATGATGTTATAACCGGCGAAGATATTTATCTAAACATTATTAATCAAGCGAAAAAGTATGTTTATATTTATACACCTTATTTAATTATTGATACAGATATGATAAATAGCTTAATCTTAGCTGCAAGAAGAGGAGTAGATGTAAGAATTATTGTTCCTGGAATACCAGATAAAAAAATTGTATATGATTTAACCTCATCCTACTTTTATACATTAATTAAAGGTGGAGTAAAAATTTATACATATACAAAAGGTTTTGTACATAGCAAAGTATTTTTATCCGATGATGAAATAACAACTGTAGGGACAATAAACTTAGATTATAGAAGTTTATATTTACATTTTGAATGTGGTATTTATATGATGGATACAAATGTAATAAAAGATATCAAAAAAGATTTTGAAGATTCATTTAAAGAATCGCATAAAGTAGAAGAAACAGAAGCAAAAACTGGTTTATTTAAAGGATTATGGCAAGCTATTTTAAGATTGTTTGCTCCAATGATGTAAACGATATAACAAAATTAGATAAATTGTAATTTACCATTATTTTTAATTATTTTATCTTCGGATATTAAATCAAGTATTCTATTAACAGTAGAAGAAGAAACATTATTTCTTCTAG
>CAYLJU010000014.1:0-30774 GCA_964384115.1 uncultured Muribaculaceae bacterium
ATTATTATAACAGGGTTCTCTTTTTTTTGCATCCGAAACCATTTTACACTATTTTCATTTTTTCTTCCTTTACATAAGATAATTAAATATGGTATACTTATAATGGTGGTAAAATGAAAAAGATAATAATTAACATTCTATTTATAATATATTTTATAATAACAATATTAGTAACACATTCACTATTATCATATAATAAATATAATATTTCTGAATTTAATAATCACTATCTACTTACATTAAAAGAAAATATAGCAGGAATCAAAAAAAGTGATTTATTATCAATAAAAAAATCAGATGATTTTAAAGTAAATGACTACGTTTTTTATTATGATGCACATGGATCAAAAGTAACAATAAAAATCGCACAAATTAAAAATATTGATTCAGAAAATAATCACGAAAAAGTAATTGTTTTAGATAATGAAATTATGTTATTAAGTGAAGATATATTAGGAACAAAAAACAATACCACAGCATACCCATTAATAGGAAGCATGTATAATATCTTAATATCCAAATGGGGATACCTTTTTATAATAATATTTCCAATGTTAATAGCATTTATATATGAAGTTTATGAATTAACAAAAGAAATAAAGAAAAAATGGGGAAAAAATGAAAAAAATAACCACAAAAAATAAAATAATCTATATAGTTATAATAACAATATTTTTGCTTTCATTAATTACTTTAACATATGGAAGATATATATATAATAGTGTGAGAGACTTTTACCTCGCAAGTAAGAGTTTTTACTTTGAAAGTGATAAATTAACCGTTAATAGAGCAATCTATCAAGTAGACAATTGGTCTGCAGTAGATCCTTTTTTAATAACAATAAATTTGAATAATAATAAAAATAATTTGGTACATGCAAATAGTGATATAACATATGAAATAAGCTATGTTTGTTCAGATAATATTCTATGTAGCGTTAATAGTACAGGCGGAACATTATACACTGAACCAGGAACAACAAATTTTACTGCCATAATAACCCCAAATGCAACATTCCAAAATGGAGATGAAGTATTTATTGAAATAACAGTTAAAAGTACAAGTCCATATAAAAAAACTTTAAAAGGTCGATTTATATTAAAAGTAGGAAAAAGTGGCATATATTATTCAATTGATGACAAAATAGGAAGTCCATACCTGAATTTTAACATAACTAATACACTAGATTATTATTTAGTAAAAACAGCATTCGATGATTATTCAGTCAATGATAGAATAGATAGAATAACATACATATCATTAAGCGAAGAAAATAAAAGTAAATGTGTATCATCACAAATAACCCTAACATTTAATCCAGAAATAGTAATATTAGATACAACAAGTACAGCATATTTAAAAAAAGAATCATATACAACAACAACGATAAATAACTATGAATATATAAATAGTATAACATTTAATATGGATTCTGAATCAAGTGAAGTAGTAAAATTTTATAAAGCAGATACAAATATAGATTATACATATCCAATAACCAATGATAATTCAATAATAACATTCAGTCATACAGAGTAGGTGATAAAATGGCAAATAATATTGCAAAAGAATACATAGATTTTTCAAAAAAAAATATAAATAAATATTTAAAAATGATACTAGAAAAGTATTATGATAAAGAAATAGTATCAAGTTTATTAGAAACATATATAAATGTAAGATATTATAATTATTATGAAGCAAAATGTAAAAGCCAAGAAGCAAATATTAATTATTATATGAAATTAAAAACAATAGAATTAACTAATAATCAAACAGAAAAATTTATATTTAAAACAAAAACAACATTTTACCTATTCAAATACATTTTATATTTTGACAATGTATCCAAATATGATGATTTAAAAGAAAAAATAATTGAAATTGAAAAATATCGTCAAAACACACTAGAATTAGAAAAATCATCATTCATAGATGATATGTTAAAATTAGTAAAAGAAAATGAAAAAAGGAAACAAAAGTATCTAGAATCCTTTAAAAGTAATCACTTTGAAATTAAAATAGAACAAACAAACAAAAAGAAAGTATATAATGTATACTTAACAAATACAATAAAGTTTAACAAAATATATAGCAATTACTCAATAAATAAGGTATATACAAATGGAATTGTAAATGAACAAAAATTATTCATAACATACTATCAAATAACAAAACAAATATTAGAAAATGCCATTGAAGGAATATTTGAAAAAGAGTATATAGTTGCTTTTCCATGCAGTATTTTAGAAAAAGAACAAAAAACAAATAGATTAATAAATATAATCAACGATGAGTTAATAAAAAATAATTTAATAATAAAATTTACATATTCTGATTATATAACAAACAAAGAAATAATTACAAAATGGATAAAAGAAGGATATAAAGTTGCAATCATAATAGATGAAAAATATAATTATGATGAAAGAAGTAAAATGTGGCTTGATATATTTAAATATATAATTGTTGATAAAGACAAACAAACTTTTTTTGAAGAAGAAAAAGTAATAATAAAGTAGGTGAACAATGGATACATTTTTTAGATTTTTATATGAATTCTTGGAACAATTTTTCACATCATTTATTCTAATGTTCAAAGGAATAATAAATGGAATAATAAATATGTTCAACATAAAAGAATACATATCAATAATTAATTTTTATAAAGATGACTTTTCAATACCAGAATGGATATTAGTTGCACTTGCAATAATCATAGTTATTGCTATAATAGCAGGTATTGGATTTATAATATACTTTTTAATCAGAAAATATATAAGATTTAGAAAAACAATAGTTGAAGAAGAATCACTTTTAGAAGAAGTAGCATCTCTAAACAATCAAGTAGCTGATTTAATGGCCGAAAAAGAAAGTATTTTGGCCATGAAAGTATCGCACTTAGGATTAAAACCAGATGAAGCAGATGTTGTTGATGATGAAGAAAAACCAAAAGAAGACATTGACACTACTCAAAGTCGTTTTCCAAAACTAACAGCAGTTGATATTGAATATGAAAAATATAAAATAGCAAATTATGCAAATAATTTTACTTTAGAAGAATTAGTAGAAACATTTAGAAATTTTGCCGCATCAAAACTTCACTTATACTACAAGTCAGAAATGATTAGATTATTCATATCCGCCCTAGCATCAACAAAACTAGTAATACTACAAGGTATATCAGGAACAGGTAAAACATCACTTGCATATGCCTGGGGAAAATTTTTAAAACATGACTCATGCGTAGCATCAGTTCAACCATCATGGAGAGATAGAACCGAATTATTTGGATATTTCAATGAATTTACAAAAAAGTTTAATGAAACAGAAGTATTGAAAGAATTGTATGTAGCCGGATACACAGATGACATCTATACAGTAATTCTAGATGAAATGAATATCTCAAGAGTTGAATACTATTTTGCCGAAATGTTATCAATTTTAGAAATGCCCAATAAAGATGAATGGATAGTTGAATTAGTATCAAGTTCTTGGCCAGATGATCCAAAACGAATAGTAGATGGTAAACTAAAAATACCAGCAAATGTATGGTACATCGGAACAATCAATAACGATGACTCAACATTTATGGTAACAGATAAAGTATACGATAGAGCAATGCCACTAGATATCAATGATAAAGGACAAGTATTTGATCCAATAGATACCGAAGCCCAAGATATAAATTTCTCATATCTTGACAAATTATTCTCTGAAGCAATGGCAAATAATCCGATATCAGAAGATACACTAAATAAAATAAATGAAATGGATGATTATGTAATAAAACACTTCCGAATTGCATTTGGTAACCGTATAGTCGCACACATGAAAAAATTTGTACCAGTATACGTTGCCTGTGGTGGCGATGAAGTAGACGGCGTTGACTATTTTATAGCACGAAAAATATTAAGAAAGTTTGAACAATTAAACATATCATACATCAGAGATGAAATAGATGGTTACATTGAATTCCTAGATAAGACATTTGGTAAAGGAAAAATGAAAGAATGTGAAGAATATCTATTAAGATTAAAAAAATTAACATAGGAGGCATGAAATGAGTGAACTTGAAATTGTTGACTTATATCAAAATGCAGATGAAGAAAAAAATAAAAATTTTGTCGATAGCATAGACTCTAATCTACACATTACAACCCAATTAGACCAAGCAACAACTGATTTTGAATGGCTTGAAATAATGGAAGAAACAATAAGATATCTAGATAATATTTTAAGAAATCCCAATAGATTTATTATCAATGAAGAAGATATCGTTAAAGTAGAACTAGCCCGTAGAGTAACAGTAGAAAGTATAAAACACTTATCAAAAAACACCAACTTAATCCAAGATTATAATAAAAAAACTGGAGATGTAAGACCAAGTAAAATTTTAAATATCAACAAAGAAGAAAGTTTTGACACCTATGAAAATAGATTTATCTATAGTCTTATAAAAAACATGAAATTCTATATAGAAAGAAAAAAAAGAAATCTGATAACAGAATCTTACAGTAAAGATGATAAAAGAATGGAATATACAGCCAAAGGTAATAACGGAAAAGAAAAAGTAGATATATCAATGACGATAAATTCTAAAAAAGAAGATAAAACAAACAATAAAAATGAATCAGGTTTGACAATACCCGAAAGAATAGAACACTTAGAAATGCAAATATCTGATTTAACAACATCATCGGTATATCAAACACTTGAAAAAAAACACATATCATTGGTAACATCACCAATAAAGAAAACAAACGTAATACTAAAAAACGTAAATTTTCAGTATGCAGTAAAACTATGGAATTATATGCAATCGCATATGGAAGATAATAGTAAAAAAGAAAAAAAGAACAATGATTATTATGATGATGGAAACTTAAAAAAAATGATAGACGAATCATTTTTACTAGACTATTTAGTATTAGATTCAATAAATAAAGAAGAAAAAGAATATGATAAAAAAGATTTATCAGAAAAAATAGTAAGTAACATGATAGAAAAAATAGTAACAATCGATTCAAGTATAGATCAAAAACAACTAAAAGATATAATAGATAAACAATATAGTATTATAAAATATAAAACTGTTGTAAATGAAAAACAAATAGAAAATATATTTAAAGAACAAATGGATAAATATTTGGACAGAATTAATTCAATAGAAATATAATGGTGATGCTTGTGATAGAAAGAATAAAAAACAATAAATTATTAAAAATACTGACAATGATAATAAAAGCCATAATCTTATTCTTTATAGTTATTGTAATCAGTATAATATTTATTCAAAGAATATCTAATAATAAATTAACACTAGGTGGCTATAGTATTTACACAATTATAACAGAAAGTATGGTTCCTAAGTATAATGTATACGATATGGTAATATCTAAAAAAACAAATATTAATCAAATAAAAGTAGGTGATGATATTGTATATCAAGGAGCAGAAGGTGATTTTCAAGACAAAATTATAACACATAGAGTGATAAAAAAAGAAAAATTAAACGATGGAATTTACCTACATACTAAAGGAATAGCAAACAACATAGAAGACCCACTTGTAAAAGAAAATCAAATATTAGGAAAAGTAGTATATAAGAGTAATATATTAAGCTTTATAAGTAAAGTAGTAAATAATCCATATGGATTTTACTTTGTAATATTTGTACCATTTGCAGTTTTATCAGCACTTGAAATAATTGATATAATAGATGAAAGAAGAGAAAATAAAAATAAAAAAATAAGTAGGTGATAATTTGAAAAAACAAAAAAAAAGAAGAATTCGCTTACAAACATTATTTTTACTGGCAATAACACTAGCTTCAAATAGTTTTGCATGGTTTGTATATTCAACAAGAGTTTCAAATAATATAACAGCAAAAGTAAAAAGTTGGAATGTTGATTTTGAAATAGGAACAGAAAGTCAAGCTGAAGAATATATAGAAATATCAATAGATTCATTATACCCTGGTATGGAAGATTACAAAAAAACACTTAAAGCTGTTAACCGTGGAGAAGCCGAAGCTCAAATTAATTACACGGTTGAAAAAGCTCTAATACTTGGAGATGATCTTCTAAACCTTGGATTACAAAATGAGCAAATAATAACTAAATTAAGCAATGATTATCCATTTACAATACAATTAAGTGTATCAAGCATGCGTATCCCAGCAAGTGGTGGCGAAGCAGATATTTCAATTGAAATAAAATGGCCATACGAAAGTGGAAATGATGCCGAAGATACATATTGGGGAAACAGAGCATATGACTATCATGAAGCTAATAATACATTACCAAGTATTAACATAATAATTAAAATTACAGCAGTTCAAGTAGAATAAGGGAAACCTTATTTTTTTTATAAAAAAATCAAAGTTTCTTGTTTAAAATAAAACTTTGAATTTATTAAAAATTATTTTAACTGTGTAAATGACAAATTAACATCCATCATTGCTTTTTTTCCATCCTTAGTAGCATTAGTATCAGCTTCATTATCCATTGTAGAACCCTCACCATCATTCCATAAAACATAAACCCTAATAGAAATAGGACTAGTATTATTAGAATATAAAACAGTGTTTTCGATAGATTGATTATCAGCCGGCAAATTAATCTCAGCCCCATCATTAATACTATATTTAGAAACAACAAGATCACTTACAGCACTATTTTCATTTACAGAAAAATTAATGTTATATTTAAAAGAAACATCAGCAGCAGTAGCATCAATAATTAAATCAAAGTAGCCTTCACTAGTAGGAGCAATAATACCAGAAGCAATATGCTCACTCCCAAGAAAAATAGGAGTTATAGTAGTATTGGTAGAATTGTTATCTCTTATATCATTATTATTAACAAGAATTCGCCACCTAGCAACATTTATTTCAGCATTCTCACTAGTAGCAGTAACATATTTAGCATAAGACTCTTCAATAAAAAATATGCAAAGAACAAAAGATAAAAAAGCCATAACAAAAACAAAATATTTTCTATACATAAGTAACACCTATCCTATAAGAATTATAACATAATTATACATATCATGCAATAATAAAATATAGTGTCTAATACCACGTAAAGGAACATAAAATCAATTGAATAAGCAAATTAATTATGTTAAAATTAAGAAAAGGTAAGGTATGAATATGGCCAAGGAAATTGTAGTAACAGCAAAGAAAGTATATGGAATAAAAAGAAAATACAGTAAAGTAAAAATAATAGTATCAATAATTTTGCTATTACTAGCCCTAACATTTATAATATTAGGGTTAATATATAAAGGTGGAAAATTTACTATAACATTAGATAAAAGATTATCACAAGAAAGTGGAATTGTAATATATGATGATTATGAAATAAAAGAAAGCAAAAGAAAATTAGAAGCAAGAAATATTGATTTTATGGACAACATATCAATAGATTGGATTCCTAAAAATATTGATAACGAAAAAGATGGTGCCCATAACGGCGAAAATTATATAGCATACACATTTTATATTGAAAACGAAGGTACAGAAAATATAAATTATTGGTATACAGTAAAAATAGATGACGTGATAAAAAATGTAGATGAAGCAGCCAGAGTTATGATTTTTTTAAACGGAAATAAAAAAGTATACGCTAAAATAAATTCATATACAAATGAACCAGAAAAAGATACAGAACCATTTTTTGATAAAACAACAGCAGTATTAGAACAAAGAAAAGACTTTAAACCAGGAGATATAGATAAATTCACAATCGTTATATGGCTAGAAGGTGACGATCCAGACTGTATAGATAACATCCTAGGAGGAGAAATAAAAATGCATATGGAAATAAGAGAAGAATATAAAGAGGAAGGTGAAAAATAATGAGAAAAAGTAAAAAGAAACAAAAGTTTAAAAAATTTAGAATTTTTTACTTGTTGTTACTTTTATTAATAACAACAATATCATTATCAACATCATCATATGCATGGTTTACAACCAACAGATTAGTAAAAATAGACCTATTAGATGTTAGCGTTAGAGCTCAAGGAGGAATCGAAATATCAGTTGATGGAACTGATTGGAAATCTTCAGTATCCATAGATGATATTGTAAACGCAGAACAAAAATACCCAAGTAATACCAATCAAATACCATTTGTACTAGAACCAGTATCAACCATAGGTGAATTAGAAAATGGCAAATTAAAATTATTTTATGGAAATGCAGTTAATAATGCAAGCGGCCAATATATATTAGAAACAACAAGAAGCATAGAAGAAAAATCATTTGGAGAAGAAAGTAATGGTAAATTCATAACATTTGACTTATTTTTAAAGACAAATAATAACACAAAACTATATCTAACACCAGAATCTAATGTAACATACACAGGAGATAAATCAGTAGGAATAGAAAATGCCGTTCGCTTTGCATTTGTAGAAGAAGGAACAGTAGAAACAGGATCATCATTAAATATCATACAAAATTTATCAACAAATGATAATAATAAAGTATACATTTGGGAACCAAACTATGACACTCATACAGAACATGGAATAGAAAATGCAAAAGACGTATATAACATAACAATAACTAATCCATCAGGACAAGTAAATTATGATGGGGTTTCAAAAGAAATAAGTAAAAATCAAAACATAACAACAAATAAAGCAAATTCCACATATTATCCAAACTTTTTTAAAAAAGTAGAAGTTGATTACTACACTAAAAACGGTTTTGATACAAACATGGAAGTATTTAGTTTAAGAGGAGGAATAACTAAAATAAAAGTATATATGTGGGTAGAAGGCCAAGATGTAGACTGTGAAAACAATGCTGCAATTGGTAATATGTCATTAAATTTACAATTCAGTACAAATCCATCATAAGATGGATTTTTATCATAATCAATCTCTTAAAAACCATCATATTAAAATAGAAAAGAATACATTACATATTTTAACAATAAATATAATAACAATTTACTTTAATTTCGTAATATGTTATACTTAATATATATAGATAGTAGGTGGTAAAGTGAAAAAAGCAAATAAAAAAATATTTAAAAACACTAAACAAAAACTTCATCTTTTAATTGGCTTATCTTTATTATTACTACTAGCGATAGGAATAACAACTTATTTAATAACATATGGTGATCTAATTCTAGATTTTAATACAGATTCAGATTATTTAACAAGCCAAATAAAAGATAACAAAGTAATAATAAACGAAATAGAATCAGATTATTATTACTACAAAAGTTTAAATTACACAAATAATACAGGCACATTACCAACAACTGAAAATAAAAACATATATAACGAAAATAATTTAGTCCAAGTAAAAATAACATATGATGGAATAGATGGAATTAATCATGGATATGTCTCTTTAACCGAAAGACAAGACACATATATATACTTTAAAATGTATGAAGTAAATAATAACCAAACAACCGATACATCAGATGATTATGTGTTAATTGAACTAATAGATAACCCTTTTACTGATAGACCAACAGATAAAGTATTTAACGGTTGGTATACAGACAATGAAAACGGAAAAATCATCTTCAATAAAGACTACTATGAAAGATATTTAAAATTACCAGTAATATATAACAACAATAAGCCAGAAAAAATTGAAATAACACTACACGCAAAATGGATAGATGGAAACATTCAATATGTAACTAATTCTTTTAACAATGCTATAAATAACCTATACACTGAAGGTATGCAAGAAATAGAAAAAACCAGAATCATATATGGTGATGTAGACATGACAGGTTACTTTTACCAAGTAATACTATCAGATGGTGACAGTTGTGCCGGATATTATGATAGTAGAGGTAGATACCAATATTCAGGAACATGTCAATCATTTTGGACTGGAACATGTACATATTATGATAGAATAGAAAATGAAAATTTTAATGAAAATAATACTTACTATTATCTAGGAAATTATAATAGAATGCAAGAATTAGATAATAGCACAATTAATCGTCCAATCATAGGAGAAGAACCCAATGAATCTTTTGTAAATTCAAACATGTCTACATATTATAAAGAAGTTATAATACCATCAGGATCACCAATTTCAGGATATTATACAACAAACGGAACTTATATTGAAAGTGGAACATGTGGACAATCACGAGGATGTACTTATTATAAATTATTACAATACTATGATGACCAAGGAAATGAAGAAATATTTGATGAAAATGAAGAATATTACTATTTTGTAACAAGAGACACAAATATATTAGTATTAACAAGAGACATAAGTGGAAACTGGAGTAATAATGGTGCATATCCATTTACAATAACAAGTGTAGATAGTGGAACAAATTATGACATAACATGGAATGCCAATGCCGCAATCAATTGCTATAATGATACGAGAATAGAAAACGTAAAATTATACTATGGTTCAGAAATATATAGAACATATAACCCACCCTCTAATAGAGCTAATGGTGTATTATACGGAAACTATAACAACGTTAAATTAGGCCGAGGATTAACTCAATATGATAATTACCCAACACTAAGATCAGTACTTGCAGGAAATTCATCATCTATAGGAAGTAATAATAACCCAGTAAAATATAAATTCATGCTAGAAACAGGAATTTATAACTCAATATCATTAAGCACAGGAGCAATGAACGATACATCAGTAACAGTATATTTAAGCAATAAAAGTATCTATGGAAATGATTATGACAAAGCTCAAAATAATAATAATGATTTAGATATATATTTCTGTGCATCAGGAGGTTGGGGTGGAAACATATATGGAGCAACAAGAACAACAACAAGTAATGATACTATCTTTGATTTAACAGTAAAAAGCGGAACATTTGGAAGTAGTAAATTTGACCTTTCAACAGGAATATATGTAGGTGGAAGATATGGTGGCACTCAATACGCAGTAAGAAAAGCCAAAATAGAAGGTGGATACATATATAACTTAATAGGCGGACCACTATCAAGTTCTAGTCGTGGAAATGTCAATGATATATATATAAATATGACCGGTGGCGAAGTTGATCTCATAACAGGAGGAGCTGGAGAATCAGCAACATATGGTAATAGAATAATTTCTGTCACTGGAGGAAAAGTAAATTACAGTGTATTTGGAGGTTCTAATGGAGCCGAAGGAACCGAAGGAGATGGAACATTAAACGGAACCCCATACGTTTATATAGGTGGTAATGCCACTATAGGCGATGAAACATTAATTACAAATAACACAAGTCTATTTGGTGCAGAATCAGGAAGTGTATTTGGAATAGGTAATGGAGCCGAAGACTATTCAACAATAGGATCTTGTGATAATTCTGTAATAATAATAGATGATGAAGCCACAATCAAAAAAAATGTGTACGGCGGTGGAAATTATGGAGCAACAGGTGTAAGTTCAAGATCAAATACATCATATTCAACAATAATAATAAATGATGGATTCATAGAAGGATCTGTCTATGGTGGCGGAAATAAAAACGGAAGTGGTTCGTCATCAAAAGAATCAAGTATCAATATAACAATGAACAACGGTAATGTTGTAGGTAGTATTTATGGTGGAAGTAATGAATCTGGAACAATTTATGGAAGCGTAAACGTTAATGTCATAGGTGGAGAAGTAACCAATTCAGTCTATGGTGGAGGCCGTGGAGGATATACAAATACAACAAATCAAGGAACATTTGTAAGAGATGGCGTAAAAGTAACAATAGGAGATAATTCATCGTCAATAACACCTATAATAAATGGAAGCGTGTATGGAGGAAGTGCTTTTGGAACTGTAAATGGTGAAACAGCTTCAACAACCGTATCATCAGATAAAGTAGAAGTAATAGTCAATAAAGGAATAATTGGAAATGTATTTGGAGGTGGCCAAGGAGATTCTACATTCACACCAAATGTATTAGGAGATATAGAAGTAACCATAAATGGTGGCACAATAACAAATACATTTGGAGGAAATGATCAAAGTGGAAAACCAAATGGAAATATAACAGTAACCGTAAATGACGGAACAATAACCAATGTTTATGGTGGTGGTAATGAAACAAGTGCCAATACAACCAATGTTTATTTAAATGGTGGCACAACAACCAAAATATTTGGCGGTTCAAATAACAGCGGTGATGTAACAACAAGTAATGTTATAACAACAGGTGGAACATGTGATGTATTATATGGTGGTAATAACCAAGGTGGTACGACAGGAACAACAAACGTAACTATAAATGGCGGTACAATATCAACTGTCTATGGTGGCGGAGACAAAACATCAGTAGTAACAAGTACAAATGTAACCGTTAATAGTGCAGTAACAACCGTCTTTGGGGGATCAAACCTACAAGGGACTATTCCAATAACAAATATTGAAGCAAATGACAGCTATATAGAAAACATCTATGGAGGAAACAATCAAGGAGGAGAAGTAACCACAACTAATATAGATATTAATGGATTAATTATAGATAATATCTATGGTGGTGGATTGAAAGCAACCACCACAACAACAAATATAAATTTAAATTATGGAATGATTAAAAATGTTTATGGTGCTGGCAATGAAGCCGGAGCTGAAACAACCAATGTTAATTTAGGCAATGCAAGTATTATAAACCTTTATGGAGGAGCTAATACAAGTGGTAACGTTACAAATAGTAACATTAAAAATATAAATTCAGTAGTATCAAATGATTTATTTGCCGATTTTGAAATAAGTGAATCAACAATAAATCAAATAGGATCAACAAATCATCAATCAAGTGAAACAATAAATGTAACAATAAATAACAATACAACTGCTAATTTGACAAATTGGGATTTATATATATATACAAGTGATAGCATATTTGATTCTAATTGGAGCAATACTTTAGTAAACTATGATGAAGTAAAAAAAATATACCATGCTGATGAAACAAATCAATGGTATGGAACAAATACAATAAATGCAAATAGTACCGTAAGTTTCGAGTTTAATATTCATTCTTATGTAACATACGAAGAATTTCAAATATATGGATATCTAATAGTTGGTTATGATGCAAACGGAAATAAATACGTAAATAGATTAACAATAGACAAAGCATATGGAGGAAATAATTTAGGTGGAAATACAAATAATGCCAATATAAACCTAACAAACGGAAATATAAATACATTGTTTGGAGGCGGAAAAAAAGCATCAACAACATCCGCAACAACAAGTATTCAAAATGTAACCATAAACAAAGGAATATATGGTGGTGGCGATGAAGCAGAAGTTAATACTGTTAATCTGAACATAAACAACTCTACAGTAGGAAGTAGCGCAAATAATGGTGTTGTTTATGGAGGCGGAAATGCCGCAAAAGTAAATAACACACTTGAACTCAATATAAATAAAACAAATGTATATGGAACTATTTATGGAGGAGGAAATGCTGGCCAAGTTACTACTACCGCAACAACCATAATAACTGAAAGCAATATAACTGAAAATGTATTTGGAGGTGGAAATAAAGCCTCTGTAGATGAAGTAAATATAAATATTTCAAATAATACAGTAATCGATAAAAACCTTTATGGAGGAGGAAACGAAGCTGAAGTAAATAATAATGTTATAGTAACAACCGATAACATAAGTGTAATAGGAAATGTTTATGGAGGCGGAAATGAAGGCGAAGTAAAAGGTAACACTACAACAACAGTCAATAATTCTACTATCAACGAAAGTATTTTTGGGGGTGGAAATAAAGCATCAGTAGGAACAGATTTAAATAATAAAGCAACATTAAAACTAACAAATACAACAGCTAAAAATGTCTATGGTGGTGGCGATGCAGCAGCAATAAAAGGAAGTACTGATGTAGAAATTAAATCAAGCACAATTGAAAATGCAATCTATGGTGGTGGAAATGGAGAAAATTCATTAGTACAAGGAGATGAAACTGGTGAACAAAATCCAGCAAAAATATATGGAAGTACTCGTCTTTTAACAGATAATACAACAACCGTAAAAACAATCTATGGTGGCGGAAATGCCGCAATAGTTGAAGGAAATACATATTTATATACATCAGGAACAACTGTAACAAACAGTATATATGCAGGTGGTAATGGTTCAACCGCTATAGTATATGGAAATACAAATCTAGATGTAGATAACAATACAATCGTAGAAAACCATGTATTTGGAGGCGGAAACGCTGCCGCAACAGGTAGAGAGTCAACCAATAATTCAAAAGGAATAGTTAACATAGTAGGTGCAACCATAAATGGAAATGTATATGGAGGCGCAAATACATCAAAACTATATGGAGATACATCCGTAAATATTGGAACAACTGTAAGCAGTAATCAAAACCTTATTCCAACTGATATAAAAATAGGTGGAACAGTATTTGGAGGCGGTGAAGCCAATGCCAGTGGTAGTGAAGAATATGATTATTCATTTATAAGCGTAACTGTAGGAATAAACATTAACATAGATGCAACAAATCATAATAACTTTGATATCGAAGGATCAATCTTTGGAAGTGGTAATGCCTCATCAACAACAGGATATAGTTATATCTATATAAAAAATTATGGAACCAATAGTGACATCAAAAAAAATATATCAATTCAAAGAGCAAATAAAGTTACACTCGATAATTCATATGTTGAATTAAAAGGTGCAACCGATAGAACAAATGAATATTCAACAGTATTATTTTCATTAAGTAGAATAGACGAATTAAAATTAATCAATAGTTCTTCACTATATCTACAAAATGGAACAAACTTAGTAAAAAAACTAACAAGTTCAGCAATAGAAAATGGAACAGAAGTAAAAGCAAGAGCGCAAATTGATACAGAAAATAATACATTTACAAGAAATACAAATAATCGAATATATATAATAGAAGGAAAAAATATAAACATTGCAACAAATGAAAATATCACTGCATTTGGTGAAGTATCAGGAATGACATTCTTTGGTATGTATATATCAAGCAGAACAGGTGATATTGTAACAGCGCTATATAGTGATTTTGAAACAGATGACATAGTATCATCAGGAGATATATATTATTTTACAAAAGGAAGTTATGTATTAGGTATGCATAAAGAAAATCATGATATAGAAGTAGACGGATTTTATACTAACTATGGAAATGAAGAAGGAAACGGAATAATAGTAAATTATATAGAACCAACACCAGACAATTCAAACTTCTATATGTGGTCAATAGGTGAAAAAGTAGATTCATACGAACTAACACTAACAGCATCAAAATATGCAACATTAGGAACATACGAACTATCGTTATTAAATCATGCTTCAGCTAATACTATGTTCACAATATTAGGGGTAAACTTTTCTGCTCTACAAGAAAATATAAGATTAATAGATTATAATGATATTCCAAGAATAGCATCAACAACTGAAGAAGCAAATACCGTATTTGGTTTAAATATGAAATCAGGCCAAAATGGTTGGATCACTAAAGGAAGTACCAATTTTATAACAGAAGGAACAAACGTTCAAGGAACAATAGATTATCAAAGAGAAAATTCTGATGATGCACCAGGATTAGTATTCTATTTTTACCATTCAAAAAATTTAACTGAAACACAAAATTTAGGAAGTGTAACAATTTCCTTAGTAGCAATAACACCAATAGATGATTTAAACAATGAAGTAAAAAGAATTAACATAAATGTTAATTTGAATACAGCTTTATATAACACTAACGATTATGAAGGAACAATCACGCCAGGTAAAAAATATGAAATGTTCGCAACATCTCCAGTTAATATAACAACAAAAAGTAGTTTTAGTACATATTATTCACTATACATAAATAGTGAAACAAATCCATACAAAACAGGATATCATAGAAGCTTAGTATCAACCTATTTATTACCAGTAGACACAGAAATAACAATGATAGATTTCCATGTAGCAGATAAACCTGTATACTACTATTATCTAGTAACTGAAGAAGATTTTATGAATCAACAAACAGAATATAATACATATGGAGAAGTATCATATGACTTATCAAACTTTGTAAAAATGGGAAGTACAAGCCCAAATAATAACTATGATGATGCACTAGCTAATAGCACGTATTATCAAAGTAATACAGCTGAAGAAGAATTCATATTCATGGTTGATTTTAAAGATACTAATATTGAAACAGATGTATTAAATAAATCTCTTTTAATAGAACTACGAGATAATGATAATCAAACATTAATAAGTGTGTTAGGTATAGAACAAGCAACAATGCTATATAATATGTACTATCAAAAAGATGCCAAAATAGAACTATCAGGAGACTTATCAGAAACAACAATATATCTTGGAAAAAGTACCAATCTTACAATTGATACAAATTTCTTACAAGAAAAAATATCAACAAATACTATATTTGACACAAATTATGATGAACAAAAATTAGGAATCAAAATATCCATTTTAGATCAAAACGGTAATACATTAAATAGTTCAAGTTTAATGGGATTAAATTATACATACAATGGCAATACATATTATCCAAGATATGATGGAACAGTTAGAATTAACATTACTGAAAAAGTCGCAAATGCAAGAACCAAAATAACTATAAACACCGAAAACAGTAATCTAGCAACAGGAACATATACGCTATTAATAGAATCATTTGGATCAGCAGATGGTATATATTATGGTTTAACATCTTCAGATCAATTAGAAATAACATTTAATATTATAGATAATATATATGGATTAAAAATAATTGCTAGTGATGAAATGATATTTATAGATAAAATAACTGGATTCAATCTAAATGACAATAACAGTTATGCATATACAGTAGAATATATATCAGGATTATCAAATCCAAACACAAGAATTAAATTAGCTCGCAGATCATATGAAACAATATACACAAATGAATACAATGATGTTGATTTAAAAGATTATGTAACAAACCAATTAGAAATAACAACAAATCCAAATGAATATTTTCTATCAACAACACCACAATCATCAACATTATATTATTTATATTTTAAAGAAAATCTATTATCAGGAACATATAAATTAATAGTAAGTTTATATGACGGTGAAAATTATATCGGTGAAGTATATCAATACATAATAATAAAATAGGAGGACAAAATGACACGAAAAGAAATTGAAGAATTAAATGATGAAGAAATAATTGATTTATATAAAACAATAAAAGATTTTATAAATTTCCTAGAAAAAGAAATAACAGGTGACGAAAATGCTAAGTGAATATAAAAAAAATATTGAAGTTCAAAAGGAAGTGTTAGCATCACTTCCTCGAAACAACAAGAAAAATGAAAAAATATATCAAGAAAAAATAGAAGAACTTCTAAAAAAATATAAAGAAACAAAAGAAGTAGTATTAAGTGAAATTTTAAAAAGAAAAAAAAGATATGAATCATTAGAATATGATAAAAGAATTGACACATTAGCACAAGAAATAAATAAATTGTCATCAAGTCTTCCTATTTTAAATCAATACAATTCATCATATGAAAAAAGTAAATTAAATATACTATTATATGAATTAGGACATTTCTATGAAACAGAATTAGAAAAAGTAAATATAGACATAAAAAAAACAATCAATTTATTTGAAACAGTAGGAATAAAATTAACACCAGATAAATTTATTTATAGTTTTTATAGTAATAAATATATGGAAAAATTTTTAACTCCAAATATTACAGAAGAAGAACTAAAAAAAAGTTTTGAAGAATTATACTGGAAATGTCCCGACATAATAACGCATATAACACTAAATTTTAAATATCTATACTACCAAAATAAAAAGAAATTTGATGCCTTTTATAAAAATATAATATTAGAATTAGAAAATAGTAAAACCATAGAAAAATATCAAGAATTATATCAAGAAAGAAGTGAACTAATTAGAAATAATTCATATCTACTTCAAAATTCTTTCTTAGAAGAAAAATTAAATATAAATGATTATACAGAAGACAAAATAAAAAAATCATATAAATCAATAATAAGTGAAGAACCAACAGAACAAATAAAACATGATGTCATAAAACTATACAATGCTACCATTGAATATAAAAATTACTTAGACTATGAATACATAATAAATAACATCAAACAATTATATAAAGAAAAAGATAAGTATAAAAATATTTATAATAACAAGAAAAAAGAAATTGATAAAATAGAAAAAAAGTTATTTAATGATAATAAAAAAATACCAAAAATAAAAAATCAGAATAAAATAGATGTACTAAATAGTAGTATAAACAATAACATCAAAACACTAAAAAATTTATATGAAGAATTAGAAGAAAATTATTTTTTAGAACAAGTCGCAAAACTAGATGAAAGTACAACCTTATATGACATGTTAAATTTAGCAACATCTAATTATAACTATTTAATAAAACAAATAAAAGAAAATGAAAAAGAAGAAATAGAAATAAATAAATTAAACAAATTTATAACAAATCCACGAATTAATATCTTAAAAACAATACTAATAAATGAAGAAAAAGATATAAGTATGTTGATAATTGATAGATTTAATTTATTCGGATTTGAATTAAAAAAAGAACAATTAGAAAGGGAAAATATCGAAGTTTTAATAAAGGATTTAGAAATAATACTAGGCAGTATTGCAATGGACAAATTAGGAATAACTGTAGGCAAAATAAAATACATCAAAGAAACCAACAATATTGAATAATCCTTTACTTTACATGATAACACTTGCATAACATTATGTTATATGTTATACTAAAAAACGGTGAGAAATATGAAAAAAGTTTTAAAAGTAATAGGAATAATCTTTCTAGTAGCATATGCAGCACTAGCAATTACACTAACAGTATTTTTATTAAATTACAATAAATACAATATAACAGAAATAAATGGAAATACATTCGTAATAATAAGAGACAATGAACTAAAACCAGATTTTAAAAAAGGGGATTTAGTAATAGTTAAGAAAAATAAAAACAATGAAATAATTGTTGGAGATAAAGTATTTTTCTATGACACATATAAAGAAACAATTTCAGTAAACTTAGCAACAGTAGTAGATAAAGAAACAATAGATGAAAATGAAACTAAATTTGTTATGAATGGAGATTATCCAATCTCAAGCGAATACGTAATAGGCAAAGCAAAAACAAGCAAAGTATATAGTAATTTGGGAACAATATTGTCAATATTAGAATCAAGAATTGGATTCCTATTTTTGATAATATTTCCTATACTAGTATTATTTATCTATGAAATATACATTGTAATAAAAGAATTAAAGAGTCCAAAATAATGAATAAAAAATTACTATATTTAATATTTTCGATATTCGCCCTATTAACAGTATATGAAATAATTAATACATATGGATTACTAGAAACTAAAAATAAAATGTCTGTAAATCCAAGCATAGCAAAGTGGAATGTATTAATAAATGGAACAGATATAAAAACAGGAGAAAATTTTAGTGTTAATTCAGTAAATTTAAGTGATTCAGTTAATGTACTAAATGGTAAAATCGCCCCAGGCGCATTTGGATATTTTGATATTGAAATTGATCCAACTAATACTGATACATCAATAATATACAGTATTACATTCGATTTTAGTTTATTAAGTAATAGTTTTATTATAGATAAAATAGAAGAAACAACCTCTGGTAATTTAATAAGAACAGGAAGTAGTACATATTCAAAAGTAATAACACTAGATGAGATAAAAGAAAATGCCAAAAATAACGTAAGAGTATACATAAAATGGGAAAATAATGAGGAAAATAATGAAATAGATAGTCAAATCGGATTAACAAAAGACAATTATATTAATATACCAGTTTCCATTTCTGCAATGCAATATCTTGGCGAGCCAGTAGACGAATACATAGAAAATGGAGAATAAAAGAGGTGATATAAATGTTAAAGTATATAAATAAAATATTTCAAATTTTTATTGATATCTTAATGTTTATAATCACCTTTTTAATTTTATTCGCACTCTGTAATCTAATATCAGTAAAAGTATTTCATAAAGAATATAGTAGTATATTTGGACTAACTATATTTGAAATTGTAAGTGGAAGTATGGAACCAACATTAAATGTTAAAGATTTAATTATAGTGTATAGTACAGACAAAATAAAAGAAAATGATATCATTACCTATACAGATGATAAAGATTTTATAACACATAGAGTAATAAAAATAGAAGGAGAAACAATAACCACCAAAGGTGATTCCAATAATAGTACAGATGTTAGAATAAATAAAAATAAAATAATTGGTAAAGTTATATTAACAATACCAAAAGGTGGAATAATAAGAGAAATAATCATAACACCAAAAGTAATTATATCAATAGTTGTAACATTAATATTATTTAGTTTATGTGTATCATATATTCCAAAAAACAAACGAGAAAAAATTGAATTTATAGATTTTGAAACTGAAAAAAAAGAACCAATTGAATTTATAGATTTAAAAAGGAGTAAATAAATATGTTTGATAAAAAGAAATTAATAAAAATTAATCAAATAACAATTGGAATAATAATATTATTTTTGCTTATGTTAACAGTTCCATTTGCATACTCAAAACTATTTTCTCAAACAGAATCAGATACACAAATAGAAACAGCATTTTTTATACTAAAAGAAGACTATTACGAAGCAAGTATCAATTTAGGAAATTTAATACCAAGAGATGAACCATACACATACAAATTTAGAATTGCAAACAATGATGGAACAAGTAGATTAGAAACAAAAATGGAATACAATTTAAAAATAATAACAACAACCAATTTACCAATGTCATATAAATTATATATGAATGAAGAATATACAGAAGAAGGAAGTACAAACATAATAATAAATGATGTTGTAGAACGAGATGAAGGTGAAGATGGTGCATATTTTAGAAAACTTGAAACAGAAAGTAAAATCTTCGGTTTTGAACAAAATGAAGAAAATATATACCAATTAGTCGTAACTTTTCCAAAAGAATATGATAGTTTTGAATATCAAGATATAATAGAAGGAATAACGATAAAAATAGATGCAAAACAAATAATAACAGAAACAAATTAATAATAAAATTAATAAAAAAAAAATAAGACATTCCTTATATTTTAATAGAAAAAAAGACAATAAAAAAAAATGTCGAAAATTGCTTGCCAAGTATAAAAAAGTATGATATACTAAATCTATAGTAAGGGGAAGTGTAAAAGGAGTGTTAAATATGGAAGAAAAAGAAAAATTAAGAAAAGAAAGAAACAAAAGAAGAAAATATAGACTGCTTATACTATTACTTATATTATTCGGAACAGGAACAATGCTTGCAACTTCGACATATGCATGGTTCACATCTAACACCAATGTATCAGTCGAAACATTAAAAGTAAATATTGAAGCTAAAAATGGTATTCAAATTTCAGCTGATGGTACAAAATGGAAATCAATTGTTCAAAAATCTGATTTATTAGGTGCTCACGGTGGAAATTATACAGCAGCTGTTAACCAAATACCAGAAACACTAGAACCAGTATCAACAGCAGGAATCCCAGATGAAAATGGATATTTACCAATGTACTATGGAGTTGTAAAAACTTCAGCAAGTGAAGCAAATAATGGTGAATATATCTTAACAGCAACAAAAACAACTGAAATCGATAATAGCGTAAGAACACCAGCTGAACCAGATACAGCTAAATTCATAGCATTTGATTTATTCTTTAAAGTTGAAAAAGATACTACTGTATATTTAGTTGCAGGTTCTGGAGCAACAACTGATGATCTAACAGATACAGGCATCAAAAATGCATCTAGAATTGCCTTTGTAAATAAAGGTAATACAACAGCCGGTGATACATTAGCTAATATCCAAGCATTAAATGCAGCAGCTGGTTCAACAGTTACAATTTGGGAACCAAATTATGATGTTCACACTGCAGCAGGTGTAGCGCACGCTAAAGACGTATATGGAAAAACAACAACCCAAACAGGTGGTGAATTAATACCATATGCTGGTGTAATCGCGCCAATAACAGAAGGCGATGATATATTATTAGGCAATGCAACAGAAGAAAAAGATAGTACAAAATTTAAAACAGTAACACCTGCAAAAGCAACAGCCAAAGGATTTACTAATTATGTATCATTATTCACATTAACAAAAGGTGTAACTAAAATGAGAATTTACATGTGGGTAGAAGGCCAAGATGTAGACTGTGAAAACAATGCATCAGGTGGAAATATATCTTTCGATCTAAAAATAAGCACAGTTGATCCAAATGCAGCAGGAGCTGGAGCATAAAAACATTTTAAGGAAATGATATTCATTTCCTTTTTACATAAAAAAATATATAATCATAAAAATATATCTTGCAAAAATCATACTATTATGGTATAACTATATTGGTGATAAACGTGAAAGATAAAGTCAAAGCAGTTGAATTAATAAAGAAAAAAATAAACAATGAAACTTTTTTGACATATGATGAAATATCAACATTAACAGGATATAATGTAAAATATTTGTTTAAATTAAAAAATGATATTCTAGACAATAAATTCACATTAGAACATGGAAATAAAAATAAAAAACCTGTAAATGCTTTAAGTGAAGCAGAAAAACAAAAAATAGTAAATCTATACAGAAGATCAAATGCTAGCATACGTAAATTTTGTAAATTTTATCACACAAGAAGTTATTCTTGTATATATAACATATTAAAAGAAAACGGTTTAATCAAATAAATCGCTTTTTTAAAATCTAAAAATATAGTATAATTATAAAGAGGTGGTACCATGCAAAAAAAATTAAATCAAATAATCAATGAAATAAAAAAACATGAAAACACAGTAATAATGAGCCATAAAAATGCAGATCTAGACGCTTTAGCTTCTTCAGTCTGCCTATTTCAAATAATAAAATCATTAAATAAAGATTGTTTTATATATTTAGATGTAGATGCTAAAAATCCATCAATAGAAAAAGCATTATACTATTTAAGCAGATACAATAAAACAATATATTTCACAAGAACATTAAATAAAAAAATAATAAATCCTGAAACCCTATTAATAATAGTTGATACACAAGTACCAGATTTATTAGAAAATGAAGAAGTATTAGAAATATGCAATGATGTCATCATAATAGACCACCATTCAACAAATAAAAGATATATATCAAAAGCAAAAATAGAACATATTGATTCAACAAAATCAAGTGTTGTTGAAATAATGATAAACTATTTAAAAGAATTGAATCTAAAACCAGATAGCTTAATATCTACAATCATGCTAGCAGGAATGGAAATAGATACAAATAGTTTTGATACCAAAACAACAGCAGAAACATATGAAGCAGCTGCATTTCTAGCCAAAAATAAAGCAAATCAAATATTAAAAAGAAAAATAAAAAAAGAAAGCCGCGAAGCATATCTAAAAAGAAATGAACTAATCAAAAAAAGTTTTATGATAACAAAAGACGTAGCAATATGCGCACTAGACAATAAAGTCTACTACAGAAGTGATTTAGCAGAAATATCAGAAGATCTATTAACATTAGATAAAGTAGAAGCCGCATTTACAATCGGAAGAACTGAAACAAATAAAATAAGCATTAGTGCAAGATCACTTGGAAACTATGATGTAAAAAAAATAATGATTGAATTAGGAGGTGGAGGTCACAAAAACGAAGCAGCCACACAAATAACAGGATCAACCATGGAAGAAGTAAAAAATAAATTAATTGAGTTAATAAAGAGGTGAAATAAATGGAAATAATATTAACACAAGATGTAAAAGGTAAAGGAAAAAAAGGAGAAATAATAAAAGTAAAAGACGGATACGGATTAAATTATTTAGTAAAAAACAATCTAGGAGTACCAGCCAATGAAGATAATTTGCACAAATTAAAATTAGATAATAATAAAAAACAAAGAGAAGAAAATGCACGAATTGAAGAAGCCAAAAAACAAAAGGAACAAATAGAAAAAATAACTATAACATTTAAAGTAAACACAGGAAAAAATGATCAAGTATTTGGAACAATAAGCACTAAACAAATCGCAACTGAACTAGAAAAAAAAGGAATAAAAGTAGACAAGAAAAAAATAATTTTAGACCACCAAATTAGTTCACTAGGAATACACAACATTCAAATTGAATTACATAAAACTATTCAAGCAAATCTAAAAATTGAATTAAAAAAATAGGAGGAAAACTCATGAATAACAAAGTAGAGCCAAATAATCAAGACGCTGAAAAATCAGTATTATCATCAATGTTAATGAGCAAATATGCTCTACAAAAATGTTGTGATTCACTTTTAAAAGAAGAATTCTACAATGAAAATCATGGAAAAATATTTGAATCCATGAAAAATCTAAACGATAAAGGGGTACCAGTAGATATTACAACCCTTTCAGCAGAATTAGATAGACAAAAAGTTTTAAAACAAGTAGGAGATATCGACTATTTAAGTGATCTAAATAATTTTATTCCATCAGCCGCTAATATAGATGAATACATAAATATTGTTGAATCAAACTATCTATTAAGAAGAATGATAAGTGTTACAACAAAAATAACTAACGATTGCTATAATTCAACATTAAGTGTAGCTGATATATTAGACCAAGCATCAAAAGATGTATGTAATGTAGCCCAGAGTCAAAGAGGATCTGAATTTAGAAGCATCCAAGAAGTTTTAACATCAACCCAAAAAAACATTGAAGAATTAGTAAAAAATCAAAAAGCAGTAACAGGTACATCAACAGGATTCAATGAAATAGATAGAATAACTGCTGGTTTACACGGAAGCGAATTAACAATTCTAGCAGCTAGACCTGGTATGGGAAAAACTGCCATGGGATTAAATATAGCAACCAATGTAGCTATATATACAGGAAAACCTGTAATAATATATAACCTTGAAATGACAGCCGAACAATTAGCGATGCGTATGATTTCATCAGTTGGCCAAATAGATAATAACAAATTAAAAACAGGACAATTAGAAAATCAAGACTGGAAAAAATTAAATGAAGCATTCTCTAGACTAGGAAATACTAAAATATTTATAGGTGATACACCAGGAATAACTATAAGAGAAATAAGAAGTCAATGTCGAAGATTAAAATCACAATATAAAGATTTAGGATTAATATTAATCGATTATTTACAATTAATAACTGCTGGTCCAGGATATACAAATAATAGACAACAAGAAGTATCAGATATATCAAGATCACTTAAAACAATGTCACTTGAATTAAATGTTCCCGTAATAGCAATGGCCCAATTATCAAGAAGTGTTGAAGGTAGAGAAGATAAAAGACCAATATTAAGTGATTTAAGAGAATCAGGATCAATTGAACAAGATGCCGATTTAGTAGCATTCCTTCACAGCGAAGACTATTACAATAGACAAAATTCAATTGATCAATTCACATCAAAAATGGAATACATAATTGCAAAACACAGAAATGGTAGCACAGCTACAATAAACTTAGCATTTAAGAAAAATACAAGTACATTTCAAAACTTCATAACCCAAGAGGAACCAAATGAAAATTAGTGTTTTAGCAAGCGGATCAAAAGGAAATTCTTGTTATATTCAAACAAATAATCATAATATATTAATTGACATAGGCCTAACATCATCAGCAATAGAAAAAAGATTAAAAGAAATATCAATTGATCCAAAAGAAATAGATATAATATTACTAACGCATACTCACGTAGATCATATAGCAGGATTAAAAGTATTTGCAAAAAAATATAAACCAAAAATATATCTATCTAGAAAAATGTATCGTGAATTAAATCTAGAATTAGAAGATTATGAATTTTTAGAAGATGAAATACAATTAGACACTTTAATAATTCAAACAGTCCAAGTATCTCATGACGTTGAATGTAATGGATATATATTAACAGAAAACAATAAATCAATCGTATACATAACAGATACCGGATATATACATGAAAAAAATTATGAAAAAATAGCCAATAAAAATATCTATGTAATTGAAAGTAACCATGACATAGAAATGTTAATGACAGGTAAATACCCATATCATCTAAAACAAAGAATATTAAGCTCAAGAGGACATCTATCAAATGAAGATACAGCATTCTGTTTAAAAAAAATAGTTGGTAAAAACACTCAAAAAATATACTTAGCCCATCTAAGTGAAGAAAATAATACTGAAGAAAAAGCCTATAGCGCAACTAAAAATGCTTTAAAAGATACTAATATTGAAATATATGTAGCCCATCAAAATAAAGAAACGGAATTAATAAATATATGATAAAATTAATATGTATAGGAAAAATAAAAGAAGAATTTTATAAAGAAGCAATAAAAGAATATGAAAAAAGATTATCAAAATATATAAAATTAAAAATAATTGAATTGCCAGATGAATCATTAGAAAATAAAGAATTAATATTAGAAAAAGAAGCTGAAAATATATTAAAAAATATAAATGAAAAAGATTATTGTATTACCCTTGAAATAGAAGGAAAAATGTTAACAAGTGAAGAATTATCAAAAAAAATAGAAAATACATTAATAACAAATTCAAACATAACATTTATAATAGGCGGATCATATGGATTAAGTGAAAAAGTAAAACAAAGAAGCAATTACAAATTATCTTTTTCTAAACAAACATTTCCACATCAATTATTTAGAGTCATGTTTTTAGAACAATTATATAGAGCATTTAAAATAAAAAATAATGAAACTTATCACAAATAATGAATAAAAAAAAATAATCGCCCCATAAATTAAGTGGAGGCGATTTTTTGCGCAACATAATAATAATAGTATCAATAATAATAACTTATATATTAATAGGATCATACATGGAAGAAAAAGTAATACCAAATGAATCAATAAGATTAAGAATACTTGCAAATTCAAACAAAATAGAAGACCAAAGAATAAAAATGGAAGTAGTAAAAACAGTCCAAAAAGAACTATATAGTTTACTTGAAAATACCCAAAATATTGAAGAAGCAAGAAATAAAATAATAAACAATTTAGAACTAATAAAAAAAGAAGTAAAAACAACTTTACAAAATAATGACACCGAATTAAATTATACAATTAATTTTGGAAAAAATTACTTTCCTGCTAAGAATTTTAAAGGAATAAATTATGATGCCGGAAATTATGAATCCTTATTAATAACATTAAATGAAGGAAAAGGTGACAACTGGTGGTGTGTTTTATTTCCACCATTATGCCTACTTGAAGCCGAAGAAGGAACAGATGTTGAATATAAATTATTAGTTAAAGAAATAATTGAAAAGTATACATAAAGCGTAAATAAAAACATACGCTTTTTTAGGTGATACTAATGATTTTTTTAATTGCAATTAGCCTTAGTATGGATGCTTTTTCTCTATCATTAGCATATGGAACAAATAAAATAGAAAATAAAACAAAATATACATTATCAATAATTGTAGGAATATTTCACTTCTTTATGCCACTAATAGGAAGCAGTATAGGAAATATCATATTAAAAATAATAAAAATAAAACCCCAAATAATAGTAAGCATAATTTTATCATTTATAGGAATAAGTATGTGTATAAAAAAAGAAGAAAAAATAAACCCAATAAAAAATATAATAGAAATATTCTTTTTTGCATTAGCCGTATCACTAGACAGCTTTTCTGTAGGTATCGGATTAAAAGGAATAACAAATAAAATTTTTCTAGCACCATTAATATTTTCCATTACAGCAGGTACAATAACACATATAGGAATAATATTAGGAAATAAAATATCTAAAAAAATAGGAAATCTAGCCCCTATAATCGGTGGAATACTATTAATTATAATAGGAATAATTTATATTTTTAAATAAAGCAAAACTATGTAAAAAGCCATTTTTTACATAAACTTGCTTTTTTTTTAGAAAATATGTATAATGAAGATGGTGATATAATGTTAAAAAACATGAAAGACATGCTAAGTAAAGCAAATGAAAATAAATATGCAGTCGCACACTTCAATATAAATAATCTTGAATGGACAAAATACATACTAGAAGAATGTAATAAATTAAAAAGTCCAGTTATATTAGGTGTAAGCGAAGGCGCAGCTAAATATATGGGTGGATATAACACCGTAAGCAGTTTAGTAAAAGGATTGATTAAAGATTTAAACATTGAAACAGAAGTCGCACTGC
Source organism: uncultured Muribaculaceae bacterium (assembly GCA_964384115.1). Classification (GTDB taxonomy): domain Bacteria; phylum Bacillota_I; class Bacilli_A; order RF39; family UBA660; genus CAG-884. The sequence goes on from CAYLJU010000014.1 coordinate 28,253, forward strand.
ACTTAGATCACGGAAAGACAATTGAAGCCTGTAAAAAGGCATTAGACGCAGGATTCACATCCGTTATGATAGATGCATCAAATTATTCATTAGAAGAAAACATCAAAATAACAAAAGAAGTCGTAGAATATGCCAAAAAATTTAATGCAACAGTTGAAGCCGAAATAGGCGCAATTGGAGGAGCTGAAGACAGTAAGGAAAGCCAAATAATATATGCCGGCGTAGAAGACTCAATAAAATTAGTAAAAGAAACAGGCATTGACTTTCTAGCCCCAGCCTTAGGAAGTGTTCACGGACTATATAAAAGTGAACCAAACATTAATTATCAAAGAATGGAAGAAATACATAATGCAGTAAAAATACCACTTGTTTTACATGGCGCAACAGGATTAGATGATGAAATATTAGTACAATCAATTCAAAATGGAACATGTAAAATTAATATAAACACAGAATTACAAATAGCATGGAGTAAAGCAGTCAGAAAATTTTTAGATGAAAATAAGGAAGTATATGATCCAAGAAAAATAATATCAGCAGGTGAAGAAGCAATAAAAAAAGCAATTTGCCATAAAATAACAGTTCTAGGAAGTATTGGAAAGTCGCAAAAATAGACAAATTACATACTTTATTAGTGAAAGGTAGTGAACATGAAAGAATTTAGAATTGAAGGAGGACACCATTTAACAGGAACAGTTAGAATAAGTGGTGCCAAAAATGCTGCACTAGCTTTAATACCAGCAGCACTCCTTAGCAAAAAAAAAGTAAAAATATATAATGTACCTAATATATCTGATATTGAAAATATAAAAGAAATATTAAGACATCTAAATGTAAAAATAAATGAAACAGAAGAATATTTAGAAATAGATGCAGAAAATCTCATAAATGCTGAAGTTCCAGATCAGATATCAAAAAAACTAAGAGCATCATACTACTTCATGGCAGCACTTTTAGGACGCGAAAAAAAAGTAGTAATGCATTTTCCAGGTGGATGCAATATAGGAGCAAGACCAATTGATCAAACATTAAAAGGATTTGAAGCATTAGGAGCTAAAATTGATAAAATTGATGATTGTTACACAATAACAGCAGAAGAATTAAAAGGATCTAAAGTTTATTTAGATATACCAAGTGTTGGAGCAACAATAAATACACTAATAACTTCCGTATTAGCAAAAGGAACAACAATAATTGAAAATGCTGCCAAAGAACCAGAAATAGTTAATGTAGCATTAATGCTAAACAGCATGGGAGCTAAAATAAAAGGTGCTGGCACAAGTACAATAACAATAAAAGGTGTAAATAAACTTCATGAAGGAAGTATTGAAGTAATACCAGATAGAATAGAAGCAGGAACATATATAATTGCTGGAGCTTTAATGGGAGATAACTTAAAAATAGAAAACATTATACCAGAACATATAGAAGCATTAACAATGAAATTAAAAGAAATGGGCTTTAATATGGAAATTACAGCTGATAGTGTTACTATAAGTAGTAATCCCAAAATGAAACCAACAAACATAAAAACAATGGTTTATCCAGGCTTTCCAACTGATTTGCAACAACCCATAGTAGCGCTCCTATCAGTATGTAAAGGATATTCGATTGTCGAAGAAACTATATATGAAAACAGATTTAATAATGTTGAATACTTAAATAAATTAGGAGCTAAAATAACAATTAATAAAACTAAATTAAAAATAGAAGGCGTTTCTAAACTAAAAGGAAATGTAATTGAAGCAACTGATTTGCGTGCTGGAGCATGTTTATTACTAGCTGCTTTAAAGGCTGAAGGAGAAACAATAATTAAAAATGCTGATTATATTTTAAGAGGATATGAAAATATAACACAAAAATTACAAAATATCGGTGCTAAAATAGAATTAAAAGAAATATAATAAAGTAGGTTTATACCTACTTTTTTGGGGGTTAAAATGAAAATAAAAACAATACTTGCGTTATTAACAATATTGTTAATAACATTTATAATATATATAATAAATATAGATAGAAAAATTTATATTTTAAGCCTTGGTAATAGTAATATATATGAAATACCATCATATATAGACAAATTATCATCTAGTTTAGAAGAAAAAAATTTACTTGAAGAAAATATAAATGTAACATGTAACCTTAATCAAATAGTAGAAAATATCAAAACAAATAAAAAAATTCAAGGGAAAAATATGAAAAATCATCTAATAAAAGCAGATATAATAATAGTAACAGTCACATCAAACAAAGAAAATTTAAATGAATTAATAGATATAATAAAAAAATATTCAAAAGAAAAAATTGTAATAATAGGTCAGTTAACCCAAGACAATATAAAAATATCTAAAAAATATGAAATAGAGCTAATAAATATTGATTTAAAGCAAAATCAAAATGAAATGATATATGCCAACTTAATAAATACTATTAAAGAAGTATATAATTTATAATCAATTTCAACAAAAGCTCAATTGAAAAAGTAAATTGACCAAATTAATAAAATATAGTAAAATAAGACA
>CAYLJU010000015.1:0-30611 GCA_964384115.1 uncultured Muribaculaceae bacterium
TACATACATACATACATACATGTATTACTAAAAAATAGAAAAAATAATTTTTTTGGTAATAATTATGATGGAGCAAGATTCTATGATAATAAAATAGATACTGGTACTTTTTGTAGTACTTATAAAAAAATATTATAAGGATGATTACTATGAATAAGAAAAATTTTGTTGGTTTAGTTTTTTTGACAATATTAATAGTTTTAGCTGGAACTCTAGCTTATTATGCTAGTACAATTAATGGTGAACTTACTACTAGAAGTAAATCATTTGCTTTTAATGTATATAAGATCATAAATACAAATGAAGAAGTATTTAGTGATATAAATTTATATGATACTGCTAAAGTTCATAATGGTGTTGGTAATGTAATAGTACCTGGTGATTATGGAGAATTTATTATTAAATTAAATAGTAATGGATCAGAGGTTAAATTAAGATATGATGTTATTTTAAGTGGTAATAATATACCAAGTAATATGAAGTTTTATTTAGATAGTGAAAAGATAGATAAAGTTGAATTAAATCCTTTAAGTTTAAATGGAATATTAGATATAGATGAAGAGAGAGAATATACTATTTACTGGCAGTGGCCATATGATAGTGGAGAAAATAATTATGATGATATAAATTATCAAAATATGACTTTTACAATAGGAGTAGATATAACAGGTAAACAAGCTAAAGATACGGAATATGCTATAAATTATATAGGTTTTAATAATTCTGCTCAGTATCCTAGTGTAATAGACATGAATGATGAATTAACTATTGATATGAGTAATTATAATTATACGTCATTATCATTAAAACAAGGGGATAATGATTTATCATTGGATACCCATTATACATATAATGATGGAATATTAATATTACATAATATAGAAGATGATGTAACAATTACTAATCTAACTTCATTTTGTTCTATGTATAGAATAAATAATTTAAAAGATTGTTTAATTGCAACAGATTATCCTAATTATAGAAAAGATAAAAGTTTAACAAATGCTATAAATAATATTGAAAGTAAAGTAGCTGATTTTACTAAAGTTGAACCTTATTTAACATATAGTGAAAATAAACAATATCATATAACTGATAAGGTTTATAAAACCAATAAACTAACTAGTGAATTATATTATTATGGTACATCAGTATCAGCAATTAATACAGAAACAGCAAATTATACTATACAAGGTGGAACAAGTGGAGTATATGCTAGTATAGAAGAAATAAAAAATAATGGTTGGTATACTTGTTTATCTGTAAATAGTAGTTGTAATATTGTGTATAAGATATATGATTATGCAGTAGTAAATGATAAAGTAGAATTAACAGATTATGATAAATATACATATAGTTTAAATGATTACACATCCAAAGCAGGTTTATATGCAATAGAAGATGAAAATAATACAAATAGTTATTATTATAGAGGAGAGGTTAATAATAACTGGGTAAGTTTTGGTGGATTTTACTGGCGAATACTTAGAATAAATGGTGATGGAAGTATAAGATTAATATACTCTGGAACAAAGGATAAACATACAGGAAGCACTACTGGTATTGGATCAATTCCAATTAATACAAAAAGATATGGAGCGACATATGTAGGGTATATGTATAATGATGATGATATGGAAATAGCATCATATCCAAATACAAATCCAAGTAAAGTAACTGGATATAATATATTTAACAATATTGGTGCGACTACAGAATATTATTTTGTTAAGAATTTTGATAAAGACACAGATTGTAGTACTAGTACAAAAACATGTACATTAACATGTAATTTAGGAACAGATTGTGTTAAATCAACATGGTCAGGATTGTATAATAATTATGATAAAAATGATAGTAGCTCAACTTATAATGAATGGAAGTATACAGGGGAGTATAAGTATACATGTTTTGGTTATGGAACATTATCAGATAATAAAATAACATGTCCGATAGTAAGTGAAATAAAAGGAGTAAGGACAACTACTAAAAAAGTAGATGGAGTTACAACATATATTCCAAATAGTACTCAAGCGCGAGTTTTATACCATGGATTATTCTCACCAAGTTATGAATCAGCAGTTAGTAATGTAAAAGATTCAGACATAAAAAGAAAAATCGATACATGGTATGAAACAAATATATTAAATAAAAATTTAGAAAGTTATTTAACAAATCAGATATTTTGTAATGATAGAAGTATAAGTAGTGGAGATGGTTATACACTAAATAGTACTACTTTATACAATCCATATTATAGAATGAATACATCCCATAGACCTAGTTTGATATGTCAAAATAATAATGATAAATTCACATTAAAAGTAGTAGGAGAAAGTAGTATAGCTGGAATAGAAGGATATGGAAATAATGCTTTAAAATATCCAGTAGGTTTAATGACAATAGATGAAGCAGCACTTGCAGGAGGAGTGTATGGAAGAATGAATAATAAGTATTATTTATATAACGGTTTGTACAATTGGACGTCCTCGCCGTCTTGCTTCGACTCGTCTTATGCGCTCTCGAATGTCTGGCGCGTCTTTTCCGCTGGTAACTTGACTTACACTAATTCGGCGACGTCGTACGCTGTGCGCCCAGTTGTCAATCTGAAATCTGATACACTATTGACAAGTGGATCTGGAACAGGGATGGATCCATATGTGATTGAATAGATTATTAGCATAGACCTTGTCAAGTAAAGTGTGTAAATTTTTTCATTCCTTTATAAATGTTAAAATAAAAACTGATAAAAATGTTAAAGTTAAAAAGTCATAACTTTTGAAGTAATTATGGCTTTTTTATATAATATATAATATTCCTATCTATGATTTACATCAAATATGTACTTTTTAAATTAAAATTTATAAACTTCCTTTTTTTTTTTATAAAGATTATTGAAAAAATATTAATTATATAGTAAACTATTATTATAGTATTCTTGTGGAGGAATGATATGAATATAAATTTTAGTTCTAAAAGCTTAATAGTTTTTACCATATGTCTATGTGTTACTGGTCTAATTTTGGCAACAGGTGTAACATGGTCTTATTTTAATAAGAATGGTTCGTATGATATTTCTGGTCAGGTTATTAATTGGTCTTTTAAAGCAGATAATAATGTTTCATCATTTACTAAAAGTTTAGGTGATGTATCTCCTGGGTCAAGTGGATCGTTTAGTGTTGCTTTAGATGCTTCTGCTTCAACAACTGATGTTAAATGTTTTGTAACACCTGATATTCCTTATTCGTTATCTGGTATGAAGATATATTCTGATAGTGGATATACAAATTTGATTACAGAAGACAATCCATATGAGCAAGTGCTTACTTCTGGTAGTACTGGTAGTGCTACTATATATTGGAGATGGGAATATGATACTGGTTTATTAACTGGTACTAATATTACATTTTCAATAAATGTTGTTGGTAAACAGATTTCTAGTTAGTTATTAAAGGTTCATTTTGAACCTTTAAATATTAAGGAGGTTTTTATGATAAAAGTTGAAATTCCTAAATATACTTTAGCTGAAGAATTGATAAGTTCTATTTCCCATGGTATTGGAGCTTTGCTTGGTATTGCTGCTTTAGTTTTATCTGTAGTTTTTTCTAGTAGTCCTATTTCTATCGTAAGTTCATCTATTTATGGATCTTCACTTATAATTTTGTATACAATTTCTTGTTTGTATCATAGTTTTTCACCTAGAATTGGTGCGAAGAAGGTTTTTAGAATTCTTGATCATGCTTGTATTTATTTACTTATATTTGGTACATATATGCCTTATTTGCTTGTATTAATTGGTGGAGTAAAGGGATGGACATTATGGGGAATATTACTTGGTTTATCTGTAATTGGTATAATTTTAAATGCTATTAATTTAGAAAAGTTTAAAACTATTTCTTTAATTTCATATCTTTTAATGGGATGGATAATAATTTTTTCTTTTAATGATGTTAAGACTTTACTTGGATTTACAGGAACATTGTATTTAATTTTAGGTGGTTTATTTTATACTGTTGGAGCTTTAATATATAAGTTTTGTAAGAATATTAAATATATGCATTCTTTATTTCATTTTTTTGTACTTGCTGGTAGTATTTTTCATTTTTTTAGTATATTTTTATATGTTATAAGGTGATAAAATGAATTTATTTTTATATTGGTTTGTTAAAATATTGGGTACTCCCATATTTTATTTATTGTTTACACCAAAATATAAGAATCAAAAAAATATTCCTAAAGGTGTACCAGTTGTTTTAGCTGGAAATCATAAATCTAATTTTGATTGCGCTTCTTTAGTTTGTTCTACTAGTAGAGTAATTCATTTTTTAGCAAAAAAAGAACTTTTAGATACTAAAATGAAGTATTTTTTTAAAGGTATGGGAATTATTCCTGTTGATAGGAAAAAGAAAAATGGTAAAGCTTTAGATAGTGCGATTAAGTGTTTAAATCAAAATAAGGTTATTGGTATTTTTCCAGAGGGAACGATTAATAAAACTGATGATATAATTATGCCGTTTAAATTTGGGGCAGTTAAGATGGCTAGTTCTACGAATGCTTATATTGTTCCATTTAGTATTACTGGTAGATATAGAATGTTTGGTGGTCTTACTATAACTTTTGGAAAAGCTTATAAAGTTAGTTGTGATTTAGAGAAAGAAAATAATATTTTAATGGAAAAAGTAAAAATGTTAATACAAGGAGAGTACGATGAGTGATATAGGTTATAAAATTGCTAAAAAAATTTTGGGTCCTATTTTTTATAAAAAATGTGATCCAACTATTATAAATGCTGATGTTGTTCCTAAGGAAGGTCCTATTGTTTTATGTGGTAATCATATGCATGTTTTGGATCAATGTGGTCCTTTATTTGCAATCCCTAGGGTTGTTCATTATATGGCTAAAAAAGAATATTTTGATAGTATTAAAACAAGATGGTTTTTTAAAATGGTTGGTTGTATAAGTGTCGATAGGGAAAATCATGAAGAAGCTAAAAAAGCTAAAGAAAAAGCTATTAAAATATTAAAGAATGGGGGAGCAGTTGGGATTTTTCCAGAGGGAACTAGAAATAAAACTGATGCTTTTCTGTTACCATTTAAATTTGGTGCTGTTTCAATGGCTCAAAAGGCTGATGCAACAATTGTTCCTTTTGCAGTTACTGGAAAATATGAAAAAGGTGGAAATTTAATGGTTAGATTTGGTGAACCTTTTAAGGTTACTGATATGACTTTAGAAGACGCTAATGAAAAACTTTTTAATACTATTAAGTCTTTAAAGGAAGAAAATTTGAAAGCTACTGGTGAGTAGTTTTTTTATGAAAAAAATAAGTTATTAGCTTATTTTAATTCTTCAACAATGGCTTTTGTTATTCCTGTAACATAACCATTTTGGTTATTTAACAAATTGTCTAAATCTTTTTTGCATGTTATGTATCCTAGTTCTAGTAAATATCCTTCTATACCCATGTTTGAATTGTAATATTGATTTGGTGGATATGATTTATTTCTTCCATCTATATATGCTCCTGTCATATATCCACCTGTTTCTCTATTGTAAAAATACCAAGGTGTATTAGTTGTTACGTTTTCATAGTAGGTATAGCCATTTTGTTCTGCTTCTTTTTTTGAATTTTGAATTTCAGATTCAGTAAGTGTTCTTACATAGACTCCGTCTTCTACTTTGTATGTTTGCATTGGTGAATATGTTGTATTGGCGTATTCTTTTATTTTACTTGCGATGTTATGGGCAAATGTATAATCCATAAATGGTGATGCATATACTTCAACACCACCGTTTATTAAATTATATTGAGTACTATTTATGTGAACGGAGATGAATAGTTTTGCTTTTACTTCATAGGGAGTTGTTGCGCGTCCATTTTTTCCATATGGATTAGGGTTTGAATCATCTTCTCTTGTTAATTTTACTTTAAATCCTTCATTTTCAAGTTTTTCTTTTAATTTTAATGAAATACTTAAATTTATATTTGATTCATATATATCATTCATTACCGCACCAGGATCATAACTTGATCCATGTCCGGGATCTATTACTATATCGTATATATTATTTGGTGTATTTTGAGTTACTGAGTTTAGTTTTAAAAATGATTTGTTTTTAAATTCTTCAAAATTAAAAGTAATGTAATTTGTTTCATTATTATTTGTTATTGTATAATACGTTGTAGTTTTATAATTGCTGTTGTTATTAAACGAATAGTATTTATCATTTACTAATAGTAGAAGTGTATAATCGTCATAAATTATTTTTTCTAAATTTATGCCACCATTTATTTTATCGCTGATATAAAAATTTGTTTGATTTGTAATAATATTATATTTTGTTTCTTCAAAATTTTTATTTAAAAAAATAAGAGAAGCATTTTCAATATTAAAATCGGCATGTCCTTTAATATTTAAAAATCTACCATATATATATATTTCATCTATATATATATTTTCTTGTTCAATTTTTTTATATAGTTTATTATTAAATTTATTGATATCAATAATAAATAGAATTAAAATAAAAACGATAACTGCCAAAAATACTTTTTTCATATTATCACCGAGATAATTATACAATAAAAAAATAAAAAATGATATAGTTTTCATTAAATGGAATAAAATTTAATGAAGGGGGAATTATGAAGAAGTTTTGGTTATTTGTTTTAGGATTTTTATTTGTAATGAATGTTTATGCATCGGATGTTTTAAATGAAATTAATATTGAATATATAAATAATTTAGTTACAACTTCATCTAGAAGTTATAGTAATAATAGATACATATTTGAAATTGATTATTTAGGTGATGTTACTAATTTAAGTAATGAACAATTAAATTTTTTACTTTCTCAAAGTTCTGATAATTATTTAAAAGTTTTTGGTGATATAAAAATAACAATTTTACCTGATCCTAATGGTAAATATAAAAATATAAGGGATAATATTTTTTTAGGTTATTCTGGGGGAATGTTTGGTAATTCTTTATATGAGACTGTTATGCCTAATGATACTGCTACGAAAGAAAATTTGACGATGTTAATTAAAAATCCTATTTTGGAAGTTTATTATAGGACTGATGAAAATAGTGCGTGGAGTAATGATAAAAGTAATTTAAGTGGGAATTTGACTTTAGAGGATCAACTTGCTATACTTTTAGGAATTGATTTGGATACTAATCCTAATGGTGTAAAAGAAAAATACAAAACTAATTATTATTTTAAACCTTATGAGAATAGTGTTTATACTAATAGGTTTGATTTTTATGAACCTACTATTAATACTCCTGCTACGCAAGAGGGAAATAGTTATGAAGTTACTACTTTAAGTAAAATAAGTACTGAATATGCTGAATTAAAATTTGATTATCCTTTGGCTCAAACATTTTTTGAAATTGAATCTAAAACAAATAAGTTACCTTATATAATAGTTACATCAATTTTGTTTTGTTTATGTATATTTTATGTATTGAAACAAAAAAAAATTATATAAAACAATTAACTTAATTGTTTTTTTTGTTTTTTTATGTTATATTATTAGTAGGGTAGGATGGTGGTAATATGGAAGTAATTAGTTTTGATGAAAATGTTTTACGTAATCAAAGCATAAAGAGAAATATTAACCATCTATATAATGTTTTTTACGATGACTCAAATATGAATTTGCAATTAGTAACAATTGCTGAATATTATGAGGCAAATAATTCTATTTTGAGTTCATATAATAATAATTCTTTGAGAGATAGAGTTGAAATTGTACCATTAATATATAAAAGTTGTATGTTGCCTAATGATAATGAATATGTTAGGTTTAGAAAAGATTATTTTAAACAAATAATTTATTCTTATTTATTTAGTCAAAATTTATCTTTTGGTTCATATGCGATAAATAAAGATACAAAGAAATTAGTAAAACCGAGTTCCAATGCTAATTATGAAGAAATGGTAAATAATAGGGTTGATTTTAATGGTATTATATTACTTAGAGAAGAAATGATTAAATTTTTATTTCAATATTATTTAAATGAAATAATTGATGTTATTAAAGATTTAAATGATAATCAACATGAATATTTTGGTAAGATAAAGGAAATTACTTATAATAATATTCAGCCTAATAATATTACTTTGTTTATGAATATTATTGTTCATAATTATAAAAGATTAATTGAATTATATAAGGTTTATGGTAATGAAGATTTGAAAATTAAAAATACTATTGATGTTTTATTAAATGAAAGGGAAAAACTTATAAAAAAAATTAAGGATATTAATGAGAAAATAGATGATGTTGATGGTAATGAAAAAGGAAAAAAATTGACTTTTTCTTCTGGGAAGGAATCAGCAAAATTATTTATGTATGAGGATAATAAAAATGGGTTTATGCAAAATTTATTGTTTATTTTTCTTGTTGGTTTAACTTCAGGTTTATCATTTTTCTTTGTTTCTTCATTGATTAAATTTATATTGAATAGGATATAGATATTATAGGAATGGTATCAAATATGAAAAAAATTTGCTTTTAATTTCAATTGTATGTTTATTGTTATTTACTATTAGTTATACTTATTCTGTTTTTAATAATAAGATAGTAGGTAATATAACTGCGACTAAAAATGTTTGGAATTATAGTTTTAATGTAACTGGTGGAACTGTTGAAAATGATTATTATAAAGTATCATTAAGTGGTACTAGTGGTTCATTTAATGTAGTATTAGATTCAACTGATTATTCAGATTATATATCATATAGTATTAAATTAGATGAATCTAATTTATCTAGTGATGTAAAATTTTATAGGGATAGTAGTTGTCTTGATGAAATAACTGATAATATATATAGTGGTACTTTAGATAGCAATACAACAAGTACAATTACTATATATTGGAAATCTAGTTCTTCTGTAAGTGGGGATCTGTTTGTTAGTTCTGAAGGCAAGGTTTATGTTGTTACGACTATGATGAAAAATGGTAATAGTAGTGATAGTAGCGCAAATGGGGGAACAGAATTTTGGAATGATACATATAAGCCTTATATAAGAACAATTAAATTTGATAATGATTTAAGTAATTTATCAGTTAGTTGCACAGGAGATTCTGTTCTATGCTGGAATGTATCATATGATAGTAATCAAGAAAAAAAGTTTATGGCTACCTTACAGATAGTGGTGAAGATTATACAGATAGTGATAGTGTAAGTTATGATTTATATAATTTGTATATAGTAAGTGAAGATTCAATATTCGCGCCAATTGATTCGTCTGATATTTTTAAGTATTTTAGAGCATGCACAACAATAAATTTTAATGATAATTTTGATACATCAAAAGTAACGGATATTGCTTATATGTTTTATAATTGTTCATCCTTAACAAGTTTAGATTTAAGTAGTTTTAATACATCAAAAGTAACAGATATGGATTGGATGTTTTATAGTTGTTCATCCTTAACAACAACAATAAATATAATGAGCATAGGTGTTACTAATTATAGTAGTATGTTTTATAATGCTGCAACTAGTAATGGTGCAAAGATAACAGTAAATTATATAGCTGAAGCAAGTGATTTAGTAGATAATATGATTGCGGAAAAATCAGAAACATCTAATGTTGTAAAAGGAAGCGTAATATCATAAATATGAGATTATCGAAATTATTAACTTTCGATAGTTTCTTTTTTTTTGACATTTTTTTTAAATTTTTAGTTTTATAATGATAATGGTGATTATATGAAAAAGATTCTTCCAATTATTTTAGGTATTGTTGTAGGATTAATATTTACAAAAATTTTTTATGATTCTTATAATGTTACATATGCATTTAGTGAAAATATAACAATTTATGCATTTCAACAAGGTGTTTATTCTAATATAAAATCAATTGAAGAAAATGTAAGTTTAAATTATTATATATATGAAAAAAATGGAGATATGTATCATGTTTATGCGGCATTTACAACAAATATAAATAATGTAGAAAAATTAAAAGTTTTTTTTGAAAAATTAGGGTATAGTATGTATGTTAAGGAAATAAATGTTTCTGCTAGTAGCTTTACAGAAGTTTTGAAACAATATGATATGTTACTAGAAAAAACAAATGATGAATCTGCAATTGAAGCTATTAATGCTAGTGTATTAAGTGAATATGAGGAGGTATATAATGGGAATTAAAAGTATTCCAATAAATGATAGACCAAGAGAAAGATTATTAGAAAAAGGAAGTTCTAGTTTAAGTGATGCAGAATTACTTGTAATTATTTTAGGAAGCGGTAATAAAAATAAAGATGTTAAAGAAATAACTGAATCTTTATTAAGTACAATAAAAAATATAAGTGAATTAAAAAATTTGAATTATCAAGAATTAATAAAAATTGAAGGAATAGGAAAAGCTAAAGCTTGTATTTTACTTTCCTTAATCGAACTTGCTAAAAGAATGAATCAAAGTATTAATACAATAAACAATAAAATTTTTAATAGACCGGATATTATATATGAATACTTTAAAAATAAATTAGATAATGAAAACCAAGAAAATTTTTATTGTGTATATTTAGATAGTAAGAAAAAAATAATAAATAGTAAATTATTATTTAAAGGAACTGTTGATAGAAGTTTAGTTCATCCTAGGGAAATATTTAAAGAAGCATATCTACTTAGTGCATCTAGTATAATATGCATTCATAATCATCCAAGTGGTAATATTAATCCTAGTAAAGAAGATATATTTTTAACAAAAATGTTAAAAGAAATAGGTAATTTAATGGGAATTGAAATAAGTGATCATATTATTATTGGTAAAGAAGAATATTATAGTTTCTTTGAAAATGGTGAACTATGAAAAAAGTTTTAATCATAATATTTAGTATTATATTATTATTAACGGTAGTATATAAAAATAATATATTTAAAGATGTTAAAGTATTTTTTTTAGATAAATTTAATTATGTATATAAAACAGTAGGAAAAACTAAAAATTTATTGCAAACAAAAGATCATTTATTAAAAATAATAGATGAATATGAGGAAAAAATAGAATCATATGAATCATTAATTGCTAGTTATAATTTATTAGAAAAAGAAAATAATGAATTAAGAACAATTTTAGAAATGCCAAATAATTCATACTCTATAGTATATGCTGATATTGTTGAAAAATCAGAACTTTATAATTATATTATTATAAATAAAGGTAAAAATAAAGGAATAAAAGAAGGAAATGCTGTAATTAGTACAGGAGGATTTATTGGTATTGTTAAAGAAGTTACAAATAATAGTAGTAGAATTTATTTAATAAATAATATAAAATATCCGGTTATGGTTGATTCAACTTTGGAATATGGACAAATTGATAAATATGAAAATGGTTACTATTATGTTTCAGGAATAAAAGGAAATATCAATATAGGAGATCATATAGTAACAGGCAAATATTCTTTAGATATTCCAAGTGGATTATTGATTGGAACAATTGAGAATATCAATTATGATAATTTTGAATTATCAAAAATATTAAAAGTAAAATGTTGTTATAATTATAATGAATTAGATATTATTGGAGTTATTGTAAAGTGATAGCAATTATAATTGACATTATTTTGAGATATTTTGGTATAAATAGTTTAATTGTATTTAGTTATTTAGTTATAAAAAAAAATAATTGTTTAGACTTAATAATAATAGGATTAATAATGGATTTATTATATGAAAAGTATTATGTTTTATATTTAATTATATGTTTATATATTATTAAATTTATATATAAATATTTTGAATATAATATTATTATAAATTTAATATATTTATATATTATTACATTTCTATATTATATTATTAGTATCGATTACTATAATTATAAATTGATAATATTATATTCATTTTTACCATGTATATTTTATATTTTATTTCATATATTTAAGTATGAAAACAATAAGCAAAATATTAATCGTTGTAATAATTACATTATGTATTTTAATAGGACTAAAAAAAAGTCAAAATTTTAATTCTTTCTTTTACAATAATGTTTATGAAACAAGTATACCTTTTATGAAAATTAATAATTGGTATGAAAAAATGTTTGGTTTTTCTTTACCATTTAAAGATTTAAATAATACCGATTTAGTTTTTAACGAAAAATTATCGTATAATTCTTATGAACAATATTATGATGGCGTTAAGTTATGTGTTAATCAGAATTATATGGTTCCTTCAATTGGAACTGGTTTAGTATTATTTATTGGTGAAAAAGAAAATTATGGTAATACAGTTATTGTTTCATTAAATACTGGAGTTGATGTTTGGTATTCTAATATTGATGAAAGTGTTAAACTTTATGATTATATTAAAACTGGTGAACTTATAGGTGTTTCTAAAAATGAATATATTTATATGGTTTTTAAAAAGGAAGGTAATATATTAAACTATGAGGAATATATACATTAATCCAATTTTTTATATTGTTTCATTAATTATGCTTGTAACAGGCTTTTTTAAGCCTTTTTTATTTATGATTATATATTTATTAATTCATGAATTAGGACATATATTGATTGGATATTTACTTGGTTTTAAAGTTATTAAAATAAATATTTATCCATGTGGTTTATTAACTGTTTTTAATATGAAAATAAATGATTCTATTTTTAAAGATTTTTTGATTGCTTTAAGTGGACCTTTATTTCAAATATTAGGATATTTTTTTATAAAAAAATATTATAGTATTCATTTATTTTTACTTGTTTTTAATTTACTTCCAATTTATCCTTTAGATGGATCAAAAATATTTAGTGATTTATTATATATTATTTTTCCTTATAAGGTATGTAATGATATATTATTTTTTGTTAGTTATATTATTTGTATATTTATTTTATGTTTTTTTATATATAATTTTAATTTAATTTATATTTTAATTTTTATTGTTTTATTATTTAAAATATTAGAATTTTATAATAATAGAAAATTTATTTTTAATAGTTTTGTTATGGAAAGAATACTATATAATTTTAAATTTTTGTTTTTTAAAAAGATAGAAAATATTAATAATATGTATAAGGGAAGTTATCATTTTATTTTTTATAATGGTAATTATATTGGTGAAGATACTTATTTAAATAATTTATATAAAAAAACCTAACTTTTGTTAGGTTTAACTTGTTATTGTAACTGTATATGTTTTTCCTTGTGTAACTTTAGTTCCATTTTTTACGGCTGAATTTTCATGGATAAATCCAGCATTGTTATATGTATTACTGGCTTTTGTTATGAAATTAAATGTAACACCAGGATATTTTTGACTGAATAGGTTTTTTAAATTTTGAATTGTTTGGGTGGCATTATTGATAACTAAATCAGTTTCATTTATTTGGACGGTATATGTTTGAGCGATTCCACTACTTAGAGAAATTGTTATATATGTTCCACTTGCAACTTGTTTTCCGGATGTTATTGTTTGGGTTACTGCTATATCTTTACTTGTTGATATAGTATATCCATAGTATTTAAATGTACAGTTTAGTCCTAGTTGATTACATTTATTTATTATATCATTTTTTTTCATTCCTTTAAAATTAGGTACTGTTATTGCTTTTCCATTTGATATTGTTAATATTATGGTTTCATTTTCGGCTATAATATCATTTTCGCTGTGGGATGCTTTTATTAAATTTCCTTTTGTTATTGTCTCACTAAAACTATAATTTATTTCATATTTTACATTATTGTTGTTAGCCCATATTTTGAAATCTGATAAGTTTGTAAAATTAATCATTTTAAGTGATCCTTTACTTGTTTTTATTACAATTGTTGTTCCTTGTTCAATAATATCATTTTCTTTGTAATTAGCGTCTATTATTTTTCCTATTTCATAATCTTTGTTATATTCTTCTATATATTCAATGTTTAGATTGTTTTCTGTTATCCATTTGGTTATTTCTTCTTTTGTCATTTCTTTTAAATTAGGAACTGTTATACTTGGTCCTTTAGATATTTTTAATTTTACTGTATCATTTTCAGTTAATTTCGTTTTTTCTTCAATGCTTTGGTAAAAGACTATGTTTTTATCTAATTCATTATAATCATATTCTATTTCATATTTAACGCTATTAATTTCAAGCCATAATTTAGCTTCAAAAAGGGTTTTATTTTTTAAATTTTCCATTTCAATTTCTTTGAATTGTGCTTTTGATACTTCAAATTTTATTTTAGTATTTCTTTTAATATTTCCGGTTACTGATTGTGTTACTATTATGTTTGGTTCATTTTCATTTTCAATAAATTCGATTTCAACATTGTTTAGGTAATTATTATTTATAAATGTAATTAATTCTTGTATATTTTCTCCTATAAATGATGGAATATTTGTATCAATATTATAATTAGGCCCTTTAGAAATAATTAATTCAAGTTTTTCTATATTTTCTGCTTGTTCATTAATTATGTTTTGATTTATAATATAATATTTCTCAAAATAATCACTATAATCATATTTTTCTATTATTTCAATTCCTATTTCTTTAGCATAATTTAATGCTTCATTTAATGGCTTTCCTTGTAAATTTTTTATGTTTGTTAATTCGTTTTTTTCTTCTTTATTTGGTCTAGCAAATGTATAGGCATTAAATCCTGTTAAGCATATTATTAGTAGGGCAATTAGGGTTGAAACTTTATTTTTTTTGAATGGAAATATTAATAATACTGCTATTAATCCTAATAATAGTGTTGTTATTAGTAAATTTATGTTTTCTTTTTGCATATGTATTACTATAAAGATAAGAAATCCAAATGTAATAAGGATAGATAATATTATTATAATTTTAGGTTGTTTTTTCTTTTCCATTATATCACCATTATAATTATATCATGTTTTCGTTAAATATTGTGTGGAAAAAATATATTTGCTAAAATTTGACATATTTTGATAAAAATTGTATTATTTATTCAGAGAAAAGAGGTAGATAATATGTATGGAGGACCGCATGGACCGCATGGACCACATGGACCGCATGGACCGCATGGACCGCATGGACCGCATGGACCATATGGACCATATGGCTATGGTGGACCGCATGGACCTTGGTGTGGTGGATTTCATGGATATGGTTTCTATGGACCAAGATTTTTCTATGGTGGGGCACCTGTTAAAGTTGACTATGTAGATTATATGAAAACCCTTGAATATGAAGGTGAGGGTAAGAAGTATTATAATGCTTGTGCTTGTGAATTTTGTTCCAAAGCTTTTGCTATTGATTATCGTTTAGCTAAAGATGTTACTTTTGTTTCAAATGGGAAAGTTGGATTTATTAATTCTAAGTTTGTTAGTGATCATAAAATAAAAGGTTATTTTAAATTTTATATTAATTGTCCTGAATGCATGAAAAATACAGTTTTTCTTGTTGATATACGGAGAATACCTAAATTTGTTTGTGATTATTATTTGAAAGAAACTGTTAATGTTGAATATAGAATAAGTTATAAATTTAAAAAATTTTATGCGTATTTTGATGTTTTATATGATACTTGTGGAACTACAATAAATGATATATATAACTCTATCAACTCATTAAAACTAAAAAAAGTTTTATATTCTAAAGGAAGCGTTAATAGTAATTTGAATTTGATTAACAATGTCGTTTTGAAAGCATATAAAGAAAAGACCGGTATTGATGGAGTTATCGATACTTCTAGTATTGGTTCTTTAGATGACATTAAAGTTAATAAGTTGCGAGAAATAAAATATTTATTGCAGAGTAATGGCATTAAAGGATTATGGAATTACAAAAGATGTAGCGATGATGATAAAAAGGAAATAAAGTTATTATCTAGATAGTTAATTGGTAATTTGACAAATTTAAAAATATAACTTATAATGTATATAGGGTGGCACATTATTCTAGTCGCTTCGTTTATTATGAAAACGGGCCTAAAAATCCGTGAAAGGGCATACCTGTGAAACTTCTGGTGTTTGCTTCTTACGCCCAGTTTGGGGTGGATGCTGGAAGGTAGATAGTTGGGCGCCTATAATGGCATATAGAACCGACCCACTATTATAGAGACCTAAAATGTGTGGAAAGACTATACACTATATGTTGATGTACTTTCTACGCTTTAGATGTTAACCTACTATGTGGATATACTACGAGTAGCGTAGCCTGTCTTGAGTGAGTATGGGGGATATTTTGAAACCATATTTGCAAAAAAGAATAATAATATTATGAAGTGTATGAGGAAATCTCCTAGAGTGCTTTTAAATAGGATTGCAGTGTGTACTAAGTGGCAATCAAGTCGCATGGCTGGAAACACCATGCTAGATTCTTTAAAGGGGAACCGCAAATCTGGTAACGGATTGTAGAATTTAGGGAAACCCAACTTGACCTAAGGCGCAAAGTTTACTATTTAAACGCCATTTTTTTTTAGTTTTTATGTGAGGAAATATGAAAAAAGATGAATTAATAAGTATAAAAGAAGAAATAAAAAAAAGTAAGAAAAAGAAAAAAAGTAATTATAAGTGGGGAATTATTGTTACTTTTGTTGCTTTTGTTCTTTCTATTTTGTTTTCAACTATTGCTGATATTATTATGAAAAATGTAACAATTATATTTAGTATAATCATTTTGCTTATTTTTATTTTGCTTGGTGTTTTATTTGATGTTATTGGTGTTGCTGTTACGGCTGCTGATGAAAAACCTTTTCATTCAATGAGTACTAGAAAGATGAAGGTTGGAATTGTTGCTGTTAAACTTAAAAAAAATGCTGAAAAAGTTTCTTCAATGTGTAATGATGTTATTGGTGATGTTTGTGGCATTTTGTCGGGAAGTGCTGGAGCGATGATTGCTGCTAATTTAAGTTCAAAAATTACTACTTTTATTCCTATTACTTTGATTATTACTGGTATTGTAGCGGCACTTACAATTGGTGGTAAGGCTTTTTGCAAAGGTGTTGCTATTTCTAAAAGTAACATAATTTTATATAGAGTATCCAGTTTTATTGGTATATTTTACGGAAATAATAAAAATTTAAAATAGTTTTTGATTTAACTATAAGTTAATATTAATACTATTATTTTTTTATGAGTGTTATAATTTCCTTGGGTTGTTTTCTTGGGTGTAGGAGATGAAGATATGAATGATTTTACTAAAAGTGGTGAATTTATTGCTAGTCTACGCAAGGAAAGGGGTTTGACACAGTCTGAATTAGCAACATTGATTGGTGTTGGTGATAAGTCTGTTTCTAAATGGGAAAGAGGTATTAATGTACCTGATATTTTGGTAATTCAATCGCTTGCTAAAATTTTTAATGTTTCTGTGAGTGAAATATTAGAAGGCAAGAGAAAAGAAAAAATTGATCCTGAAATCGTTAAAATTTATGAAAATAAATATATAAGATATTCAATTATTGGTGTTTTAATATTATTGATTATTTTCTTTTGGGTGCTTCTTGTATATTTTTGTAATAATTATGATAAGAGTCGTGTTTATAGTTTTAAGGGCAAAGGCAATAATTATTCACTATCAGGTAATGTTTTTTTAGTTGGCGGTGAGCGTAAACTTATTATTGATGATTTTGTAGTTTATGATATAAAAAAATATAACGGATTATTAACAAATGAATATAAGGTCAATATTTATTTTGACGATGATTTGATTTGCTTTTTTTCAAAATCTGATTCGAATATTGAAGATGATCTGCGATATACTTTTGGAGAAATTATTGATATAATTTCTCATGGTGAATTAGTTTTAAATGAATTTGATTATAATAATATAAATGGTAATGGATATATGAAGATTGAGTTTGTTTATGGTGAAGATAAATATACAGAAAAATTTGACTTTAGTTATATTTTAGAATCAAGAAATAATAGATTTTTTTATAAAAAATAATGAAAGATATTTATAAGTACCTTTCTTTTTTTGTCTTTCGCTTCAAAATCTACTTAATTCGCTTTAAAATGGGTGTACTTATTACGACAAAAATTGTTACAATTGGGTTGTAAAAATTAGAGGAGGGATATATGAAAAAAAAATTTTTACTTTTGGTTCTTTCAATCATGATTATGCCAATAATAGTTTCAGCAGATGATACTTATTATATTGATCATGGAAGAACAGAAATTACTTCTCAAGAATATGACAATCTTTTAAATTTGGGGTTTGAAGAAAGAGAAATTTATGGTATGAGTGTTGATGAATTTAATGCCAATCGTAATTTGACTGGTGAAATTATTAGTGAAGTAACACTTGATTTATCAGAATTTCCTCCATTAAGTCTAAATCCTGATAGAAATATAGGTGGTGATTTAGTAAGTTATAGTGGTGTTATTAGTACTTCTACTGGTGAGACTGCTTATAAGAAGTTAACAGTATATATTATAAGTATTAATGATGGCGAGTATTACAGGTATAAAAATACACTTGAATGGAAGCAAATACCTTCTAGACGTAGTTGGGATATTATTGCTATTGGTTATGATGGAGCTAAATTGCAGTTAGGAATATCAACAACTTTTACTCAGGAATGGTGTAATCTTTATTCAGAATGTGATTCGTCATTTAGTGCGAATTATTATTCAATTTCAAATGCTGAAGTTGTGGTATTTAAGCTTCCTTCTGGAACACTTAGTTCATTAAGTTCTTATATGTATTATAGTGTTATTCGTAGGGATACTACTCAACCAATAGCAACTATTACTGCTTTAGGTGATTATGCCCATGCTACTTATAATGTGTCTACACCGCCAACATCAAGTAATATAATGTTCTTAGATGAAATTTGGCTTACACAGCATGCTACATATTATGACAGTTTTCCTGAAATTGATGCGGTAGCTAATGTGAATTGGGGGGCTTGATAAAGTAGATAAAAATTTTAGTAGTATGGTTTTAAAAACTATTATGTGTTAAAATTACTCACAAATAAAATATTTATGCTTTTATGCATATGGTAAGAGGAGTTTTCTCCTCTTACGCATTTATAGAAAGAAAGAGAAAAATTATGTATATGAAAAATGGTATGCCAGACTCTATAATTTTAATATTGGGTCTATTAATTTGGATAACTTCTAAAATAATATATATATTTTTAGAAATTATAATTATTGAAAATGTTTTATATAAAAGAAATGAAATAAGGGGATTAAAGTTTTGGGATTTATTAAAGGCTTCATATAAACTGAATAAAGCAGAAATTAATGCTACTATATTTCACACAGTATTAAATGCTTTTTCATTTATTTCTACATTGGTAATTTGCATGCATTATTTTAATCCTGAAGCATGTGAATTTGTGGGAAATCATGTTGGATTTTTATTACTATTTGATTTTGCAATAACAATGACTATATTAATAGTTTTAAACTATTTATTAAAATATAAAATCGCATATAAACTGGTATGTAAACCTATTATGGATGATGTTTCAATTGATCCAAGCTTACTTGGAGAACAAGATATATTATAAAATGAATTCATTTTATATATATTCTTTTTTTTTTAATTTTTTTATTGTATAATGTTGATGAGGTGAAATGATGGATAAAATATTATTAAAAGCATTAAATGATGAAAAAGAAAGGCAAAAGCATAATATAGAATTAATTGCATCTGAAAACTTTGTTTCAAATGATATTTTAGAATTGCAAGGAAGTATATTGACAAATAAATATGCGGAGGGATATCCTGGCAAAAGGTATTATGGTGGATGTCAATATATTGATGTTTTTGAACAAAAAGCTATAGAATACGCTACTAAATTATTTGATTGTAAATATGCAAATGTGCAACCACATAGTGGATCATCTGCTAATATGGCTGTTTATAAGGCTTTATTAAATAATGGTGATAAAGTTATGGGTATGAGTTTAAGTCAAGGTGGACATTTGACACATGGTCATCCAATAAATTTTAGTGGATTAGAGTATAATATTATTCCTTATTGTTTAGATCCTGAAACTGAGCAATTAGATTATGATGCCATAATTGAACTTGCCAAAAAGGAAAAACCAAAAATGATTATAGCTGGAGCTAGTGCTTATTCTAGAATAATTGATTTTTCAAAATTTAGAGAAGCAGCTGATGCCTGTGGAGCTTATTTAATGGTAGATATGGCTCATATAGCTGGCCTTGTAGCAACGGGATTGCATCCTTCTCCTTTTCCTTATGCTGATGTTGTTACAACAACAACTCATAAAACTTTAAGAGGACCACGTGGTGGTATGATTTTGACAAATAATGAAGAAATTGCTAAAAAAATAGATAAGATAATATTTCCTGGAATTCAAGGTGGACCGCTTATGCATGTAATAGGTGCGAAGGCAGAGTGCTTTTATGAAGCATTACAACCAGAATTTAAAGATTATCAAAAACAAGTTTTAAAGAATGTTAAAGTTCTTGCTGATACACTTCAAAAAGATGGTTTTAGAATAGTATCTGGTGGTACTGATAATCATTTAATATTGGTTGATGTAAAAGGATCTATTGGCATTACTGGTAAAGAAGCTGAAAAAATACTTGATTCAATAAATATTACTTGTAATAAAAATACAATACCAAATGATAGTGAATCACCTTTTAAGACAAGTGGTATTCGTCTTGGTAGTCCTGCTATGACAACGAGAGGATTTAAGGAAAAAGAATTTATAGAAGTTGGTAAAATAATTTCTTTAGCTTTAAAAAATAGAGATAATATTGATTTATTAAATGAATTAAAGAAAAGAGTAATAGATTTAACTGATAGATTTTAGGTGATAAAATGATAATGGATGGAAAATTAGTTAGTTCTTTTTTGAAAGAAAATTTAAAAAAACAGATAGAAGACAGTAAAATTGTTCCTAAATTAGTTGTTATTCAAGTTGGAGATAATCCTGCTAGTAATGTCTATATTAATCAAAAGATAAAGGTTTCTAAGCAAATTGGAGCATTATGTATACATGAGAAATTATCAGAAAATATAACAGAGGATGAATTAATCAATTTAATCGATAAATTTAATAAAGATGATAGTGTTAATGGAATGATTGTTCAGTTACCTTTACCTAAACATATTGATGAATATAGAGTGTTAAATACTATTTCTCCTCTTAAAGATGTAGATGGTTTAACTGAGGTAAATGTTGGTAAATTATTTAGCGCTAAGCCGGGATTAATATCTTGTACACCATATGGTGTGATTAAGTTACTAAAATATTATAATATTGAATTAAGTGGCAAACATGTTGTAATTGTAGGTAGAAGTAATTTAGTTGGAAAACCACTTATAAGTTTATTTTTAATGGAAAATGCAACTGTTACTTGTTGTCATTCTAAGACTACTGATTTAAAACATTATACATTAGATGCTGATATATTAGTTGTTGCTGTTGGTAAACCTAAATTAATAACTGCTGATATGGTAAAAGATGGAGCTGTTGTAGTTGATGTTGGAATTAATAGATTAGAAAGTGGTTTATGTGGTGATGTTGATTTTGAAAATGTAAAATCAAAAGCTTCTTATATTACTCCTGTACCTGGTGGAGTTGGAGCAATGACTGTTGCTATGTTATATAATAATTTAGTAGAAACTTCTATTAAAACTTTAAAAAAAAATTAGGCTTTTATTTTAAAAAAAGTATTAAATTAACTTGATTTTTAATATCTATTATGGTAGAATTAATCAAGTAATCCGCTTTATATAGTTACTATATATATGATTAAATATATTTAAGGAGAGTGAAATCGTGAATTTGATAGAAAAAATTACAAAAAGTCAAATTAGAACAGATATTCCAGAATTTCGTGTAGGTGATACTGTAGTTGTTGGCGTTAAAATTGTTGAACGTGGAAAAGAACGTGTTCAAGATTTTGAAGGAATCGTAACAGCTATAAAAAATCGTGGAATTGGTCGTAACTTTGTTGTAAGAAAAACTTCTGGTGGTGTTGGTGTTGAAAGAACATTCCCAATTAATTCACCAATTATTGATAAAGTTACTGTTGTTCGTAAAGGTAAAGTAAGACGTGCTAAACTAAATTACTTAAGAGATATGACTAAACAACCAAAAATAAAAGAAAGAAATTAGTAAAAATAGGGTATGATGCGTCATACTCTATTTTAGTAGGAGAGATATATGGAAAATAAAAAAAAGAATGATATATTATCATATGTTATTATAATATTAGTAGTTTTAATAATTCGTCTTTTTGTTGCAACTCCTGTTAGAGTTGTTGGATCTTCTATGGATGATACTTTAAAAGAAGGAGAAATATTAATACTTGAAAAATTTGATAAAAAATTTGAAAGATTTGATATTGTTGTTATAAAAAGTGATAATGAAAGAATAATTAAAAGAATTATTGGTTTACCTGGTGAAAGTATTAAAATAATAGATGGCGTTATTTATATTAATGGTGAGGTTTTAGATGATCCATATGCTTCTAGTAAAACTTCTGATTTTAGTTTAAGCACTTTTGATTTAGAAGTAATTCCTGATGATTCATATTTTGTTTTGGGTGATAATAGATTTGTATCAAAAGATAGTCGAATTCTTGGACCGATTAATAAAAAATTAATTCAAGGTAAAGCTGTATTTCGTATTTGGCCTTTTAATAAGATTGGTGCTATAAATGAGTAATATTGGAAGCGATTTTTATAGACATTTAATTAGAAGAAAAAAGGAAAGGCTAAAGAAAAATGATATTGTAACTTCAAAATATCAAAGTAATGTTACTAATAATTTATCATTTAAAGATTCTTTAGTTTCAAAGGTTGATATTGAAAAAGAAAATAATAATTATATTTTAAAAGGGAAAAAAGTAGATAAAATTGAAGAAAGTCCTATATCAATAGTTAAGGAAAATAATTTACTTAAAATAAGTAAAAAAGAAGATGTTATTTTAAAAACAAAAGTTCAAAAATCAGTATTAGAAGAATTAGAAGATGGTATAAGAAACAATAAAAAGTTTGAGATAAAACTTGAAGATATAAATGAAAAAAATATTAAAAATGAATTAAATAAAATAATTGAGAAAGATAAAAAAGAAGTTTTAAATATTAATGAAGAAATTTTAAAAATTGATAAAAAGGCAAATATATATCAAAAAAGTGAATATATTGATGAATTAAAGATAAAACTTGAGAATGTTAAAAAAAGACTTGCTGAAATAAGAAAACATTATGAAATTATCAGTGATTATTATGATTTTAAGGGTTATTCTAATTTAAATAATACTTTATTAATAAATAGTATTGAAGATTATTCATTTTATAAAAATGCTGATGAAATTGATGAATTAGTTATGAATTGTAAAAAGGAAAGTGAGAAACTTTCTGTTATAATTGATGTAACTGATAAGTGTATAAAAGAAGATAAAAAGATACTTGAAGTAAAGAAATATACTCAAAAAAGGGATGAGGATTTTCTATTACAAAAAGAAAAGATATCTTTAATTGATGAAGGTTATGAAAAAATTAATCAAAATATAAAAACTCAAGATGAATTTTTGAAAAATCTAAATAAAGATATTTCTTATTTAGAAGATGAATTAAGTAATTTTAGATTATTTGATGCTAGTAAATCATTATTTGATAATATGTTTAGAATTGGTTTGAGCACTAATTTAATGCCTTTATTTCCTTCTTTTAGATTATTATTTCAAGTTATTATTCTTAAATCAGCAACTGATGGGATAAGGAATTTTTTTAATCCTGAATTAAAAAAAGAAATTATTACTAAAAGGGTAATTAGAGATTATATAAATATGATATATGAAAATAAAAATAATATTGATTTGATAACTAGAAATTTAGATGGAAGTATTTCTAATATAGTAGAAATAAAGAAAAATTATATATCAAAATTTGGTGATTTTAGTGATGTACTTGATGATTATGATGTTTATTTAAAAAAGATGGATTTAACTATAAATAAATTAAATGATAAAAAGGAAGAATTAGTTAAAATTAAAAAAGAACTTAATAATAAAGAACAGAAAGTTTTAGAATTAAAAAAATGACAGATTATTTCTGTCTTTTTATATAAATTGTAAATATGTATTTTTGGTTTGAAATGTGTAAATTAGTATAAAAAATAATGCTATATTATTTCAAGTGATGTTTCTAAAATATATTTTCATTTTTGAATAATTACTTTTTTAATTATTGTAACAATATAATTATTTTATTAAAAATGTAACTTAGTTGTAACTTTAGATATTTTATAATGTATTTATAGGAAAAGGAGTTTTATATATGGAAATTTTAAGAGTTGAAAATTTGACTAAAATTTATGGAAAAGATTCTACTAAAGTAACAGCTTTAGACAATGTATCTTTTTCAGTTGAAAAAGGTGAATTTGTTGCAATTGTTGGAGCTTCTGGTAGTGGTAAATCTACATTATTACATTTAATTGGTGGAGTAGATAGACCAACAAAAGGTAAAGTTTTTATTGATGGGAAGGATATATTTTCGTTTAATGATGATAAACTTGCAATATTTAGAAGAAGACAAGTTGGACTTATATATCAGTTTTATAATTTAATTCCTATATTGAATGTTGAAGAAAATATTACACTTCCACTATCTTTAGATAATAGACAAATTGATAAAGAAAAACTTAATGAAATGTTAAAACTATTAGGATTAGAAAAAAGAAGAAATCATCTTCCTAATGAATTATCAGGTGGACAGCAACAAAGAACAAGTATAGGAAGAGCATTGATAACAAATCCTACAATTATTTTAGCAGATGAGCCAACAGGAAATCTTGATAGTAAGTCAAGTGATGAAATAGTTGCATTATTAAAAAAATCAAATAAAGAATTAAAACAAACAATAATAATGATAACCCATAATATGGAAATTGCTAAAATTGCTGATAGGATTATTAAAATTGAAGATGGAAAAATTGTTATGGAGGTATAAATATGGACTTACTTAACAAATTGACTATAAAAAATTTAAAATTAAATAAAAAAAGAACTATAGTAACTATTATAGGAATTATGTTATCAGTCGCGCTTATTACAGCTGTTGCAACAATGTATTCAAGTGCGATTAAGTCACTTATAAATTTTGAGACATATCATAAAGGAAATTTTCATGTAGCTTTTTATACTGTAAGTGAAAAAGATATTTATAAAATTGAAAAAAATAAAGGTGTAGAAGAATTATATTTAACTAATAATATTGGATATGCTAAATTAAATAATTCAAAAAATGAGTATAAACCTTATGCATATGTAAAGGGTTTTACAAAGGATGCTTTAGAAAATTTATCAATTAAATTAATTGACGGGAGAATGCCTATTAATGAAAATGAAATATTAATACCTAGTCATTTAAAAACAAATGGTAGAATTGATTTAAAAATAGGGGATGTAGTTACATTAGATATTGGAAAGAGAGTAAATGAAGAAGGAGCAGAACTTAATCAATATAATCCATTTATAAAAGATATAAATGAGAATATTGTAGAAACTACTACCAAAACATATAAAATTGTTGGTATTATTGAAAGACCTGCAACAAATATAGAAAATTTTGAAGCACCTGGATATACTTTTATTACATATTTGGATAAAAATAAAATAAAAAGTAATGTAGATGTTTATGCAAAATTTAATAAATATGGTTCTAAAAATTATTTAAAAGTAACCGCAAATATATTAGAAGTTGATGAAAAATTATTTTCTAAATATTATAGTGGCTCAAATATATCTGAAGAGGAACTACAAAAAATAAATGAGGAATTTAATAAGATTAAATATCAATATGATATAAATGGATACTTAATTATGTTAGAGAATAATCCATTAGATGAAAATACTACTGGTGGATTGGGCTATGCTGCCATAATCGTATGTGTAATAATAGTTATAACATCAGTATTTTGTATTAAGAATAGTTTTGATATATCTATTACTGAAAAAATAAAACAATACGGTATGTTAAGAAGTATTGGGGCAACAAAAAAACAGATAAAAAGAAATGTGTATTACGAAGGAACTATATTAGGAATTATAGGAATACCTCTAGGTATAATATTAGGATTAATTGCTTCATATATATTAGTAATTGTTAGCAATATATTCTTAAAAGATATGTTAAATACTGGATTAAAACTTGTTTTAAGTATATCTTGGGTTTCAATTATAGTAGCTATCATACTTGGAATAATTACAATTTATCTATCTGCATTAAGAAGTGCTATGAAAGCATCAAAAGTAAGCCCTATTAATTCTATTAGAAATAGCGCTGATATAAAAATTAAATCTAAAAAAATTAAATGTCCAAAAGTAATTAATAAACTATTTGGAATAGGTGGAGAAATTTCATATAAGAATTTCAAAAGAAATAAAAAGAAATATAGGACAACGGTTATTTCAATAGTTGTTTCTGTAGCAGTATTTATTGGCTTATCATATTTTATTAGTGAAGCATTTAATTCAGTAAAGATGGAAATAAAAACATATGATTATAATCTTTCATTGACTGTTTCAGGAGAATCTTTTAGTGCTGAAAAAGAAAATAAATTTATGAGTACAACTACATTAAATAATATAGAAGATTATGCAATATATAAGTATAATTATCTTTATTTAAAAAAACCTAAATATAATGAAGAATATATTGTTCTAAATAATATAGATAAAGATTCTATAGATAAGGAAATAATAAATGTTTTGTCAATAGGAGATTATCAATATAAAAAATACTTAAAAGAATTAAATTTAGATTATGATGAATATCAAAATAAAGCAATACTTGTTTCAAATAAGATTGAACTTGAAAATTATGATGAGAAAACAGGGAATAGTAAATCAATTTATGTAACAAAATATGATTATAAAAATGGAGATATTTTATCTTTATATAATAATTATTCAAAAGAAAATATAGATATTCAAATAGGAAGTATTACTGATAAAAAACCAATTGGTGAAGAAGTAACGGATGTGTATTTAATAGTTTCAGATAAGATGTTTAATGAAATAAAAAATAAAAATAAAAGATTTACAATGTATTATTTATCAAATAATCCAGATGAATTACAGAATGATATAGATGAAATGTTACAAGGAGAAGAATACTATTTACAGAATGTAAATGAGCAAGCTAAAATGATGAATAACTTATTTACATTAGTAGCAATATTCTTATATGGATTTATAATTGTAATTTCATTAATAGGTATTACAAATATATTTAATACAATTACAACAAATATGAATCTGCGCAAACAAGAATTTGCAATGCTAAAATCAATAGGAATGATAAGTAAAGAATTTAAAAAGATGATAAGACTAGAGAGTGTCTTTATAGGTGCTAAATCATTACTTTGGGGCATTTTAATTGGTACTTGTTTATCATATTTAATTTATCATTTTATGATAGAAGAAAGTAATTTGCCGTTTAAATTACCAATTTTAGCACTCATTATATCGATTATTGTAGTATATTTATTAATAACAATTTTAATGAAATATTCAATGAATAAAATTAATAAAGAAAATACTATTGAAACAATAAGAAATGAAAATATTTAAAGGGCGAAAGCCCTTTTATTATGGTATAATATATGAAAAGAAAGGAGTAAAATAATGAATATTTTATTAGTCGAAGATAATCAAACTATTATAAAAGGATTAAAGTATTCTTTTGAAAAAAACAATTATAATTTAATTTATAAAACTAATATAAAAGATACAATAAAATTATTAATGGATAATTTAAAATTAGATTTAATTATATTGGACATAACACTACCAGATGGGAATGGATTTGAACTTTTTGAAAATAATATCAAAAACTTAAATATTCCAACTATATTTTTAACAGCAAAAGATGATGAAAATGATATTGTAAAAGGATTAAATATAGGAGCAGAAGATTATATTACTAAACCTTTTAGCACGAAAGAATTATTGGCTAGAATTAATAAAATATTGTTGAGAACAAAAAAGCAAAGTATTATTTCTGTAGAAAATATTAAATTTGATATAGATAAAATGATTGTATATAGGGATGATAAAATATTAGAATTTACTTCGTTAGAAATAAAAATATTAAGTTTACTTTTTATAAACATTGGAAAAGTTGTTAGCAGAAATACTATTTTGGATACTATATGGGATAGTACTGGAAATGATGTTGATGATCATACAGTAACTGTTTATTTTAAAAGAATTAGAGAAAAACTGGGAACAAATATAATTACAACTGTAAAGGGACTGGGGTATAGAATTGATAATGAAAAATAAAATAAAATTAAAAAAATTATTATTATGTATTATTATTTTATTAGTATTCTTATTATCATTGTTCTTAATAATAAATATTTATGAATATCATACATATAATAAAAACTTTAATAAAAAAATATCATCTATTATAAATAAAATAAATGAAAAATACCCTAATATAACTGAAGAAGAAATTATTGATGTTATTAGTAGTGAAAATGATGAAGATACTTTTTTTAAAAAATATAGTATAGATATAAAAAAAGATTCAATACTTAAAAAAAATCAAAGTTCATATTATATATTTATATCTGTTAATGTATTATTCTATGTAATAACTATATTAATAATGCTTTTAATATTTTTATATTTTAATAAGAAAAAAGATAAAGAAATTAATAAAATAACAAAATGTATAGAGGAAATAAATAGAAGAAATTATAAATTAGAAATTGATGATATATCAGAAGATGAGTTATCAATTTTAAAAAATGAGATTTATAAAACTACTATAATGTTAAAAGAAGCAGCAGAAAATTCAAATAAGGAAAAGTTAGAATTAAAAGATTCATTATCGGATATTTCACATCAATTAAAAACACCACTTACATCTATTTTAATTATATTAGATAATTTAATAGATGATCCAGGAATGGATAAAGATATAAGAAATGATTTTATTAAAGATATTAAAAGAGAAATAAATGGTATAAATTTTTTAGTGCAATCAATATTAAAAATATCAAAATTAGATACAAATACAATTAATTTTATTGAAGATGAAATTGAATTAAATAAAATTGTAATGGAAGCAATAAAAAATGTGTCTATGCTTAGTGATTTAAGGAATGTCAATGTTAATTTAAAAATTAAAAGTAATTCGGTTATTAAATGTGATTTTAAATGGCAAGTAGAAGCTATTAGTAATATTTTAAAAAATTGTATTGAGCATTCTAATGATAATTCTGATGTTATAGTTATTATTGAAGATAATAAGGTTTATTCAAAGATTATTATAAAAGATAATGGTGGTGGAATTGCTAAAGAAGATTTGCCTCATATTTTTGAAAGATTTTATAAAGGTAAAAATGCAACTTCTGATAGTATTGGTATAGGTTTGTCACTTGCTAAAACAATTATAGAAAAAGATAATGGTACAATTAGTGTTCAATCTAGTGATAAAGGCTCAATTTTTGAAATAAAATATTTTAAATAAATGGTAGTTTTAATAATTATGTTTTTGATATGTGGAGTTAAGTGAGGAAAAATTATATATTTTTGAATTTAGTACATATAAAATATGATATAATAAATAGGTATAATTGCTTATTAAGAATTATATATTTTTGAAAATGTTAAAATTGATTTTAAATAGAATAACAGAAAGGAGAATAGTATATGGATAATAAAAGTTTACAAATAACTAATCATGATTTTTTAATATATAGGGATTCAAATAGTGATGTTAAGGTTAGTGTAATGTTAATAAATAATGATATATGGCTTACCCAAAATTTAATTGCAGAATTATTTGGTGTAGGAAGAAGTACAATAACAGAGCATATTAATAATATATTAAATAGTGGTGAACTTGATGAAAATAACACTGTCGGAAAAACCGACGTTGATAATTCTAAAAAACCTGTAAAAATATATAACCTTGATATGATTATTGCAGTTGGATATAGAGTGAATTCTAAAAAAGCAACAAATTTTAGAATTTGGGCAACAAAAATATTAAAGGAATATATGATTAAAGGCGTAGTTATGGATGATGAAAGATTAAAAAATCCTAATTACATATTTGGAGAAGATTATTTTGAAGAAATACTTGAAAGAATTAGAAATATTCGCTCAAGTGAGAGAAGGTTTTATCAAAAAATAACAGATATATATTCTTCTTGTAGTATTGATTATGATAAAGATTCAGAAATAACAAAGGAATTTTTTAAAACTGTTCAAAATAAGTTGCATTATGCAATAACAGGAAATACTGCAGCAGAAATAATATATAATAGAGCCAATTCAGAAAAAGAACATATAACATATGGGTTTAACTAATTGGAAGAATTCTCCTGATGGACCAATATATAAATATGATGTTGATATTGCTAAAAATTATTTAAATGAGAAAGAATTAAAAGACTTAAATAGAATAGTAACAATGTATTTAGATTACGCAGAATTACAAGCAGAAAATCATAATGCAATGACGATGAAAGATTGGGTAGAAAAGCTAAATGCATTTTTACAATTTAATGGTAAAGAAATATTGCACAATGCTGGGAAAATATCCACAAAAGTTGCACAAGAGTTAGCTTATAAAGAATATGATAAATTTAAAATCAAACAAGATAAATTATATAAATCAGATTTTGATAATTTTTTAAATGAAGCAAGAATGATAGA
>CAYLJU010000016.1:0-30124 GCA_964384115.1 uncultured Muribaculaceae bacterium
TAAAAAAAGAAAATAGTGTCAGTGACCTCACCAACACTAAATATTATAGAACCAAAGAAATTAATCTTTGATTATTTTTTTATAACACCACACTTATATTCATATTTAGATAAATCATAATCATAAATACATGAAGATTTATATTCAATATCAAAAAGTTTACTAATACCTTTTTTATAATTATATAAAATAGGAATATTTAATTTTAAATCAGAAAGATATTTTTGACCATTCAAAGAAAAACCTAAAACTCTAATATAATCAATCTCACGACTAGAATCCTTACGAACATTACATAAAATATGAACAAGAATCCTTTTTATCCTATTATAAGTATATCTTTTACATTTTACCTTTAAAATAAAATCATTTAAAGAATCACATTCCATAATATATTTTTTTAACCTATTCTCAATACCCTCATCAACACCTAAAATATCATTTAAATTATCATTACAAATAATTTGATATTTAATTAAAGGAAAATAGTCATCAAGAAATTTATTATTTATATAAGAAACATCATAAGGAATATAAGAAGAAATATCTTTATTATTCTTTATACCATCACGAATCGCACTACTAGAACAAATTTTGTCCAAAACAAGAGAATTATAATCATTAGTCCTTTTAATAGAATGAGCCTTAATATTATAATTATTTTTAATGATTTCTTTAATATAACAAATACCTAAAATATCATTAGGACTAATAATATCCTCATCATAAACATTAGAAACAGCCTTTGGATAACAAATACCATCTTTAATATTAGACTTTATAATATGATCACAATTTAACTGTTTATGAGCACAATCATATAATTTATCAATATCGTTACACTCACTACCAAAAACAATATCTGAAACACCCATATCATTTAGAATCTTTAAAGCACCATAAGAAAAAAAATCCGCACTCTGAGTAGCATATAAAAAAGGAAGTTCTAAAACAATATCAATACCATTATCTAAAGCAATCTTAGTCTTATCCCATTTATTAATAACACTAGTATCGCCACGCTCAGTAAAATTACCACTCATAACACAAATAACAGTATAATCCTTAAAACTCTTTTTAACGCTATCTATAAAATATTTATGACCATAATGAAAAGGATTAAACTCAACAATCAAACCAACCGCTTTCAAAAACATCACCCAAAAATATAATAACATAAAAACTTGCATTTTGTTATAACTTTTTGTATAATAATTACACGAGGCGATATCATGAATATAGATATAACTAAATTAAGAAGTAATTTTGTTAAATCAATTGAAATAAATGAAGAAGTAAATAATATTACAGAAAATTTAAGCGGAACAGATATAAAAAAAATTAAAGATTTAAAAATAACTGGATATATAGATAGAGATATAATGGATGAATATCATATATATTTAAAAATAGAAGGAAATTTAATACTTGAATGTGCAATAACTCTAGAAGAAGTAGAGTACCCAATATCAATTGAAATCGATGATAATTATGAAGATTTAATGGCTGAAATAGGAGAAAATATAAAAAATATAACAAATTCACTTGATATTTGGCCAATTGTATGGCATAATGTATTATTGGTTGTACCAATGCGCGTAATAAGTCCCGGTGCAAGCCTAAAAGTAACCAAAGGCGATGGATGGGAATTTATAAGCGATGAAAATAATCAGAAAGAGGTGTAAGTATGGCTGTACCATTTAGAAAAGTAAGTAAAACT
This sequence comes from uncultured Muribaculaceae bacterium, assembly GCA_964384115.1. GTDB lineage: Bacteria > Bacillota_I > Bacilli_A > RF39 > UBA660 > CAG-884. The sequence continues at coordinate 1,721 of CAYLJU010000016.1, forward strand.
AGCGGAAGAATGCGTCGCACACACTACAAAATTAGTGCTAATACAACAACAACTTGTCCAAAATGCGGAGCAGAAATAAGACCACATCGTGTATGTAAAGAATGCGGAACATATAAAGGAAAAGATGTAGTTGCTAAAAAAGAAGAAAAATAACATTTATGTTGTTTTTTTTTGTGTTTAATGATAACATTATAATAGGTGAGAAAATGAAAAAAGGATTTACCCTAGTAGAATTATTAGCTGTACTAGTATTAGTTGGAAGTCTATTTACAATAGTAATAAGTATGATAAGTGGTCAAATAAAAAATAGCGAAAAAGAAATAAATGAATCAGAAATAAAAACATTCTGTGCAGCCGCAAAATTATATGTAAATAAAGAAGACTATAGTAGTAAATTAACAGAAATAAAATTAGAAACACTAGAAAAAAATGGAATCTTAACAAATTTAAATGATAAATATAAAAATAAATCAATATATGTTCAATATGTCGGAAATTATTTTTGTTGTTGCGCATCAAACGATGGATCAACATGTAATCAAGAAATATGTAAAGGAACAGTTACCCCTTAAATACAAAAAGCTAAAACAATAAAATAACTAATAAGACTAGAACCACCATAGGAAATAAAAGGTAAAGTAATACCTGTAATAGGAAGAATACCAATAGTCATACCAATATTTTGAAATTGCTGATAAAACATCATGGAAACCATACCAATAATAACATATTTGGTAATTCCATGTTTTTTGTATGCTAAATTAATTAATTTTAAATCAAAAATCATAATTAAACAAATAAGTAAAAATGAACCAATAAAACCATAATTAGAAGCAAAAACAGCAAAAATAAAATCTGTCTGAGCTTCTGGAAAATAAAGTGGTGTCTTCCTAAAACCATAACCAAATAAACCAGCAGAACCAATCGAACTAATACCATTCATAAGCTGATAACCAGAAAAGTTTTTCCAAGACAAAATACGATCTAACCTAAGAGTAAAACTAGAACCAAAAATTTTAATAAACAAATCATTAAAATAATGATAAAAAATTAACATTCCTAAAATAACAATAAATAAAATCAAAAACATAAAAATAAACCATTTCTTATTAATACCAGAAGTAAAAAGCATCGAAACCATAATAACAAAATAAATAATAACATTACCAGTATCGGGCTCAAGAAAAGTTAAAATACTAGGAATTAAAGTAATAACAAAAACAGATAAAATAAGTTTAAATTCATCATCACTAGTATGAGTCTTTTTTTTATTATAATTATTTATCATAACACCAATTAAAATAATCAAAGTAATCTTCATAAATTCACTAGGTTGAAAACCAAAACCAAAAATATTATACCAACATCTAGCGCCATTTACATAATTACCAAAAAATAATAAACCCAAAAGAAGAATATTTAAAACAATATAAATAAAAAAACAAATTTTATAAACATAAGATTTACCAATTCTATTAATTATCAACATAAAAACAAATCCAACAATATACCATATTATTTGTTTAACATAAAGATTATTATAATAATCAGATAAAATACCCTGTGCAGAATAAATAGTACTAATACTAACAATAAAAAAAATAATCAAAAATATGTAAATAAATGAACCCTTTTTCTTCATTGTTTTCCTCATTTCACTATTATTTTATACTATAAAAAAATAAATATTTGTAAAATTAATAAAAATAATGTATAATATTATGAGTAGGTGATAAAAATGGAATATATCCAGTATATTATTATAGCAGTTATCTTAATAATAATCGCTCTTGCAATAACAAGATCAAAAAGAAAAGATTTTAAAGTTGAAGCAAATAAATTAGTTACATATCTAGGAGGAAAAGAAAACATAGCAAATTATGAAGTGAATCATTCTAGATTTATAGCAACCCTAAATAACATGGAACTAGTAAATAAAGATGCCATATTAAAAATGGGAGCTAAAGGAATTGTTGAAATAGATAATCAACTAAAAATCATATTAGGCGATGAAACTGGGCAAATAAAAAAATATATTGACGAATTAAAGTAAAAAAATTTACTTTTTTTTTACTTTTTCGACAAAAAAAGACAAAAAAATGAAAAAATATGTTGTACAATGTAAAAGAAGGTGAAATTATGGAGTTTTTTGTAAAATCAATAATATGTTTAATAATTGCAGTATTTCCAGCATTACTATCAACACTTTATATAATATATACAAGAAGTTTAGGAAAAAATGAACGCTTTTTATTTATTGATATAGCAGTAATATTTACCGAGTATCTATTAGTGGTATCACAACCAAAAGAAACAATGCTAATAGCAAGCATACCAATATTAATCGCACTTCTTGAAAAAAGAGAAATAACAAGCATATGTGCATCAATAATATTAATTTTTTCTTATTATAGTATATTTAATTTTAATATAATATATTTAATAATAGAATATATAATAATTATTATTTGCACAATACCATATATATTGAAAAAAATATCAAAGTATCATATTAGCATTATATTTACAGTAATAAATTTAATAACATTTTTGATGTTAATATTTCAAAAACAAATAAATACATTAGAAATAGAACAAATAATTTATATATCATTAACATTCATAGGAGCCATATCTATATTTATGTTTATGTATGACAAGTGTAAAGAAGCATCAAAATTATTTATGAGCATAAAAGAAATCCAGGAAAGCAAACAAATAAAAGAAACACTATTTAAAATATCCCATGAAATAAAAAATCCTTTAGCAGTATGTAAAGGATATCTCGATATGTATGATTATACCAATAAAGAACATAATAAAAAATATGTAGCAATAGTAAAATCAGAAATTGAAAAAACACTATTAATATTACAAGATTTCTTAAATCTAACAAAAACAAATTTAAAAAAAGAACTACTAGATGTTAATTATTTAATAGAAGATTGTTTAGATAATATAGAACTATTATTAACAAGTAATAACATAAAAGTAAAAAAAGAATTATTAGATGATGAAATATACATAAATGGCGATTACAATAGATTACATCAAGTATTTGTAAACATCATTAAAAACTCTGTTGAAGCCATGGAAGAATCAGAAGAAAAAGAACTAATTATAAGAACCACAATAATATCAAATTATACATTAATAGAAGTTAAAGATACCGGAAAAGGAATAGACAAAGAAGTATTAGAAAAAATTCAAGAACCATTTTTTACAACCAAAAAAAATGGTACTGGTTTAGGAGTACCATTATCAATTGAAATAATAAACGCTCATGGTGGAAAACTAGAATTTAAAACTCAAGACAATAAAGGCGCAACAGTAAAAATTACATTACCTCTGGAACTCTGAATAAACATCATTAGAGAAAGTATGTCTTCCATCAAACTTAATAGTATCCGTATTTACAAGAAAATACCGGTTATTTACATCACTTCCTAAATCATCATTAGTAACATCAGTATGCAACCATGTATTATCAACATATATAAGATTCCAAACATGATTATCATTAGAAACTTTAACATTTTTAATTTTTAAGTAATTAAGCATAATAGAAAGAGCATCAGTATAACCACTACAAACAGCTAAATGATTAACTAAAGCACCAGTAGCTTTATAACTATTTTTATCATTTTGAATGCTATTTTTAATATCATTAGCATAATCATTATCATACTCAGTATTAACTATCAAATAATTATGTAATACCTTAACTTTTTCACGAGTACTCATAGAATCATTAATATTTTCATTGATGATTTTTTTTATAATAGAATCTAATTTAACAATCTCTGAATACGAATAATTCTTAAAAACTCTAAAAGTAATCTTATTCCAATCAATCTTAGCATTAATATTATGGAAACTATTATATGGATGAACAAAATCATTTATATAAAGAATATCGCTCTTATCCTTCATTAATTCATCAATATCATGTCTACAATCTTTATAATTAGATCCACAATAAAAAGAAAAATTTTCACACCCCTTATTTATAAAAGTATATAAAATATTTAAAATATCATCTTTATTATATGCAATTAAACTATTATTTTCCTTAAAATATTCAAAATCATTATCCAAATAATAATCATTACTATCATACTTAATATAGTTGTAAAAAAAATTCTTCTGAAAAAAATCATCAATCTTAACTTTAAAACAAAAATAAAAACCAAAACAAATAAAAATAAGAATAATGCCTTTATGCATATCATCACCATAATAATTGTACCAAAACAATAAAAAAAAGTAAATTATTCCATTTCATTTACTTTTTTTGTTAAACGTGATTTATTACGAGCAACAAAATTCTTGCTAGCAACACCCTTTTGAGCAGCCTTATCAATCTTTTTAGTTGCAATCTTTAAACATTCTTCAGCTTTAGCTTTATCCTTGCTAATAACAGCTCTTTCAACATTCTTAAAAGCTGTTTTCATACTTGCTTCATAGTTATTATTTGATTCTTCTCTTCTAGAAATAACTTTAACAGCTTTTTTAGCATTTTTCATATTTGGCATAGATTTCACCTCCATATTTTAATTCTTATCATCTCTTAAAATAGGTCTCCCTTGTTAATGACAAAAATATTTTAGCAAACTTTAAACAAAAAAGCAATAAAAACTTTACATTTGGACAAAATAAAATAGGTGATAACATGGAAAAAGATCTAAAAAATTATAAAGTAAGAACAGATCTAGCAATAGATGAAGCAATAGGAAACAATGAAAACATAATAATAAAAACCAAAAACTATAATGAAATTAAAGTAACGCATGTAAAAGTATTAAAAGAAATAGAAGAAATAAATAAAAAAAAAGGAACATATATAACAATTGAATTTGATGATGTTACTGATTATGAAAATAATAAAAATGTAGAAAAATTATTCATTGAAGAATTAAAAAACGTATTAAAAAAAATAAAAAAAACAGATTATGTCCTAATAGTCGGATTAGGCAATAAAACATGCACACCAGACTCAATAGGACCATTAGTTGCACGTAAAATAATAGTAACCAATCATTTATATGAATTAGGACTATTAGAAGAAGGATTTAGAAGAATATCAGTAATTGAACCTGGAGTAACGGGAACAACCGGAATTGAAACCCAGAATATAATAAAAGGAATAGTAAATGAAATTAAACCGGATTTAGTAATTGCTATAGACAGTTTAGCAAGTTCTAGTTTAGATCATGTAAATAAAACAATTCAAATAACAGACGCAGGAATATCTCCAGGAAGTGGAGTCGGAAATAAAAGAGAAGAAATATCAAGTGAAACATTAGAAATTCCTGTAATTGCAATAGGAGTACCAACAGTAGTAGATGCTGCAACAATCGTAAATGATACAATTAAGTACATGTATAAACATTTTGCATATAATAAAAAAAATTATAATAACCCAGTAAATAGATTAATGATTAATCCAAATTATCTGAAAGAAAATACCGAAATAACAAAAGAAGACAAAAATTTATTGTTAGGAATTGTAGGAACATTAACTTCAAATGAAACAAAACAATTAATATCAGAAGTCTTGTCACCAATTGGATATAATTTAATGGTAACACCAAAAGAAATTGATTTTCAAGTAAATAAAATAAGTGAATTATTAAGTAATGGCATAAATAATGCATTAAATGAAAATATAACTCATTTATGACATTTTTTTTAAAAAAAACTATATATAATTTATATAGGTGACAATATGGAAAAAATAAAAAAAACAGATATTTTATATTACATAGTGAAAAATACATTTATATGTTTTTTAATAATATTTCTAGGAATATATATATCAACATCAAATGGAACAAATAACTATAAAGCATATCAAAAATCAGAATTAACAAAAGATGCAATCGTTAGATTTGAACAAGATGTAAAAGATGGAAAAAATATAAACCTAGAAAATTACATTGAAACAAACGATAATGTACCATCAAATAAAATATCACGTATTGGAACGTTTTTGTCAGACAAAATAACCATAATCGCAAAAAATTCAATTAAATTAATAGGTAAAATATTTGAAACAATATTTGGTGAATAAAAAACTTGACAAATAAAAAAAAAGTGTTAGAATTAATTTATCAAGTGAGGAAAAGGACACGATTATTATTAGAGTTTTAAAGAGAGTTAGTGTAAGGTGTAAACTAATAAACAAAAATAATAATTACTACCTTGGAGCTGAAAATCGAAAGATATTTCCGGTCATAAGATCGTTAACAATTAAAGTTATAAGGTAGGATGGTACCGCGTATAAACGCTCCTTTTTAAGGAAAGCGTTTTTTTTATTTATAAGGAGGAAAATAAAATGATAAACATTAAAGAAAATGAAAGATTAAGTGTATTAAATCACTCATGTGCCCATTTACTAGCCCAAGCAGTAAAACATTTATATCCATGCGCTAAATTTTGGGTAGGACCAGTAATTGAAGAAGGATTCTATTATGACATAGATTTAGGTGATGAAGTATTAAATAATGATGATCTAATAAAAATTGAAAAAGAAATGAAAAAAATAGCTAAAGACGGAAAAAGAATAGTAAGACATGAACTATCAAAAGAAGAAGCCTTAGAAATGTTTAAAGATGATCCATATAAAATAGACTTAATATCTAGAATGGACGAAAATGAAAATATTATAAGTTGCTATACACAAGGTGATTTTACAGATCTTTGCAGAGGACCACACGTTGAAAGCGTTAAAGAAATAAAACATTTCAAACTATTAAAAGTATCAGGAGCATATTTTAAAGGTGACTCCAAAAATAAAATGCTTCAAAGAATATATGGAATATGTTTTGAAAATGAAGAAGATCTAAATGAACACTTAAATTATTTAGAAGAAGCAAAAATGCGTGATCATAGACGTATAGGCAAAGAACAAGAATTATTCATGAATAACGACTTAGTTGGAGCAGGAATGCCATTATGGCTACCAAATGGTGCAATAATACGAAAAGAATTAGAAAATTATATATACAAAAAAGAAAGAGCCCTTGGCTATGAACACGTATATACACCATGCGTAGGAACAGTAAATCTTTATAAAACATCAGGACACTGGGATCACTATAAAGAAAATATGTTCCCTAAAATGAAGGTAGATGACGAAGAATTTGTTTTAAGACCAATGAATTGCCCACACCATATGTTAATATATAAAAATAAATTACATTCATATAGAGATTTACCAATAAGAATAGGCGAATTTGCAACCGATTTCCGCTATGAAGCATCAGGAGCCGTAAAAGGACTTGAAAGAGTAAGATGTATGTGCCAAAATGATGCCCATCTATTCGTAACACCAGAGCAAATAAAAGAAGAATTCAAAAAAGTAGTAAGTCTAATACTAGAAGTATATAAAGATTTTGGTATTAAAGAATATAAATTTAGGCTATCACTTCGTGATCCTGAAGATAAAGAAAAATATTTTGATGATGATGAAATGTGGAATCAAGCAGAAGCCAAATTAAGAGAAGTACTAAACGAACTTGGAATTAAATACTTCGAAGCAATAGGTGAAGCAGCATTCTATGGACCAAAACTAGACGTCGAAGTAAAACCAGCCGTAGGACCAGAAGTAACCTTATCAACATGTCAATTAGACTTCCTATTACCAAGAAGATTTGACCTATCATACATAGATAAAAATGGTGAAAAAAAAGTTCCTGTCGTTTTGCACCGCGCTATATTTGGAACATTTGATCGCTTTACAGCATTCATAATAGAAGAAACAAAAGGAGCATTCCCACTATGGCTTTCACCAGTTCAAGCAAATATTATACCAGTTAATAATGAAGTACATTTAGAATATTGTAAGGAATTATATGATAAATTAAATAAAAATAATATACGTGTAAAAATAGATGATAGAGAAGAAAAATTATCATACAAAATGCGCGAAAGTCAATCTAAAAAAATACCACTTACAATTATTATAGGTGATAAAGAAAAAGAAAATAATGAAGTAAGTTATAGAAAATTTGGTCAAACAGAAACAACAACACTATCTACAGAAGAATTCATTAAAAACATAAATGAATGTATAGAAAATAAAAATTATAATTTATAAAAAATTTAAAAAAGGTACTTGAAAAAAGTATCTTTTTTTAGTATTATTTATATTGAGAATAGAAAGGGAACATAAAAGATTTGTTTATGTTCCCTTTTACAAAAAATGGGAGTTTATATGAAAAAAAGTGAAATTTTAAAATTAATCAAAGATGAAATTAAAAACGGATTACCAGAAAGTGTTGAAGAACTATCAATAAAATTAAAAATTCCAGAAGAAGATTGTATTGAAATATTAAATGAACTTGGAATAGATATATTAAATGAAAATGTCGAAGACGAATTAAATGAAAGCGCTGAAATTAATTTAGATGATAAAAAATTAACAGTACTAGAATATTTAAAAAAAGAAAGAAGCATAAAATATATTGCCGAAAATATGAATATAGGAGTTTTAGAAGTATCAGGAATAATAAAAGAACTAAAAGAAAATGGCTATAACATACTCCATGTAGTTAAAAATGGTGAAGAAGTTGCCCTTAATTTAGGAAATGAAAGCTTAAAAAAACAATCATTTCTCGAAATACCAGAAGAAAATGAATTTTCTTTTCTAGCAATATCTGATACAAGACTATGTTCATATTATCAACAACTTGGAATATTAAACGAAATATATCAAAGAGCATTCAAAGAAGGCGCTGCATTCGCATTACACGCAGGTGATATAACAGAAGGAATATATAAAAATGATTCTCTAAAAGATACCATATTCGCCCATGACACATTATCACAAGAAGATTATGTTGTAAATAATTATCCATATATTGAAGGATTTAAAACATATTTTATAACTGGTGAACATGATGATACCCATATAAAAACATCAGGTGAAAATATTGGAAAACTAATAAGTCAAGATAGGGAAGATATGGTATATTTAGGTCAAAAAAGAGCAGTTATAAAAGTAGGAAATACCAATATTTTAATTAGACATCCAAAAGGAAAAGTAGCATATACAATGTCATATAAATCACAAAGACATATAAACGCTATGCGCAGTGAAGACAAAGTAAATATTGTTTTAAATGGACACTGGTGTTACATGGATGAATATGTATTAAGAAAAATTAATCAATTTTCAATACCAAGCATAGTCGCAAATACACCAGAAATGGATTTCTTAGACACACCAAATACTGTAGGAGCATACATAATAAATGTTAAATTAGACGAAAAAGGCAATTTTTTGAAAACAACATATAGAAGAATATGTTACTATGAAACAATAAAAGAAGATTACAGAAGAGTAAAACAATTAAAATTAGAACAAGAAACACCAGAATATGAAAAATTATTAATACTAAGAAAAGGGGGAAAATAATGAATACAGAAGAAGAATACAAAAAAATATTTAAAATGATAAAAAATGGAACCGAAGTATTTGAACTATGTCAAAAATTAAATATGAAACCACTTGAAGTAAACGGACTAATAGAAGCCCTAAAAATAAGAGGATATGATATTGAAATAATCAAGCAAGATGATAAATTAGTAGTAGTTAAAAAAAACATCATCAAAACAACAACAAAAAAAATAAAACCAGACATTGAAAATCTTAATCACATAAAAGTATGTATAGTATCGGATACTCATTTATGTACAACAATACAACAATTAGGACTATTAAATGAAGTATATAAAGAAGGAAATAAAAGAGGAATAAAAATCTTTCTGCACTGTGGTGATCTATTAGATGGTGATTTTACCAAAATAAGACCAGACCAAAACTATCAATTATTTAAAAGAGGTTTTGATGAACAAACAATGTATGCAATAGACATGTATCCGTATGTAAAAGACGCCAAAACATATTTTATCGAAGGATCACATGATCAAACACATGTAAAAAATGGTGGCGCAACACCTGGATTATGGATAAGTAAAATAAGAAATGACATGATATACCTTGGAACACCAGAAGCAATAATTGAACTTGGAAATGTCAAAATAAAAATGCAACACCCAGGTGGAGGATGTGCAAGAAGTTTGTCATATAAACCACAAATCGCAATCGATGAAATGGATACTAATGATAAACCAAACATATTTTTGCAAGGACATTTTCACAAAGCATATGGAGGCGTTTACAGAAATGTTCACTTTTGGTTAGTACCATCATTTATGAATCAAAGTGGTTTTATGAAACTAAACAATTTAAAAAGTATAGTAGGTGCATATTTCATGGATATATATGCAGATAAAAAAGGGCATATAGAATATATAGATGTTGATCCATTTATATACGATAAAAATGATATTGATGAAAACGATTATAAACACGTTAAGAAATTAGTTATAAATTAACTAATTTTTTCATATATTCTAATAGAAAACAGGAGGAATTTATGATAAATAAAAAAAGCATATGGTTTATGACCTTATTTAGTTTAATAATTGTACTAAGTGTATATTATATAACAATACCAAATGAAACAAATTTTGAAAATAAACCAGTAGTAAAAACAGAAGAAAGTACAATCTTAACGGCTTTGAGAGTCCAAGCCGATAAAGAAATGGAAAGTATGATGAATGATTTAAGATTTATATTATCAGGAATAGACACAACAAGTGAAGAAAAAAGCAATGCCTATGATAAATTAAAAGAATTAAATATAATAAGAGGAAAAGAAGAAAAGTTAGAAGAAATGATAAAAAAAACTTATAACTTAAGTTCCTTTGTAAAAATAAATGATGATCAAATAAGAGTAGTTATCTTAAGTGATAATCATGATAGTAAAATAGCTGATAACATAATGAAAAGCATTCAAAATGAATTTGAAACATATAAATACATATCAGTAAAATTTGAATAACCATTGAAAAAACATATAAAATAGTGTAAAATACTTCTAGAGGTGTTTTATATGGTTATGTGCGGAAATATTCAAATAGGAGAAACATATGTTGAAATAATAAGAATAATCGTTATAATTCTAAAATTAGTAGTACCAGTCATATTAATAATTATGGGAATGTTAGACTTTATAAAAGTATTAACATCAAAAGAAGCTAAAATAAGTGATGGATTCAAAATATTTTTCTTAAGAATAATATCAGCACTCCTATTATATTTCATAGTACCAATAGTTGAACTGTTACTAAACATAATTATATCAACAGGAGTAATTGATGAATCTTATAATTGTGTAAGATGTTTAGCTGAAAATAAATGCGAATAAAAAGTAAAAACATTTAAAAACAACGAATTGTTTGACTTTTTACTTTTTTTTTTGTATTATTAATATGGTGATGAAAATGACAAAATACGATGAGAATTCAATCAAAATATTAGAAGGCCTAGAAGCAGTAAGAAAAAGACCAGGCATGTATATAGGATCAACAGATAGACGTGGACTTCACCACCTAGTATGGGAAATAGTAGATAATGCAGTTGATGAAATAATAAATGGATATGGAAAAAAAGTTAAAATAATTTTATATAAAGATGGAAGCATAAGTGTTGAAGACGAAGGACGTGGCGTTCCTGTAGGAATGCATGCAAGCGGAAAATCAACCCCAGAAGTAATATATACAGTATTACACGCTGGAGGTAAATTTGAAGAAGGTGGATACAAAGTATCAGGAGGACTTCATGGAGTTGGTGCAAGCGTCGTAAATGCATTAAGTAAATGGATGGAAGTAACAATAAAAAGAGATGGCCATGAATACTTTATAAGATTCAAAGATGGCGGAAAATTAGATACACCATTAAAAGAAATCGGATCAACAAATAGAACCGGAACCAAAGTAAAATTCATGCCAGATGATGAAATGTTTGAAACAACACATTTTAGTTATTCAACAATATGTGAAAGAATGCAAGAATGTGCTTTTCTTCTTAAAGACATTACAATTGAAGTAATAAATGAAGAAGATAATAAAAGTGAAACATTCCATTATGAAAATGGACTTGAAGCATTTGTTAACTATTTAAATGATGGCAAAACAGCCCTTCATAAAACGGCTCTTTTTGAAGGAATAAAAGATAAAATAAAAGTATGTGTTGCATTTCAATATACAGATTCATATGCCGAAAACGTAATATCATTTGTAAACAATGTAAAAACAAATGATGGTGGAACTCATGAAGTAGGATTTAAATCAGCTTTAACAAGAGTATTTAACGATTATGCAAGAAACAATAAATACTTAAAAGAAAAAGATAAAAATTTAGAAGGAACAGACACAAGAGAAGGTTTAACAGCAATAATAAGCCTTCAAATACCAGAAGAATCATTACAATTTGAAGGACAAACAAAATCAAAATTAGGAACACCCCAAGCACGAACTATTGTTGAAAGCATTGTAAGTGAAAAATTACAATTTTTCTTAGAAGAAAACAAAGCAGTCGCATCTAATATAATGGATAAAATAATTAAAAGTAAAGCCGTAAGAGAAGCTGCTAGAAAAGCACGTGATGAAGCTAGAAATGGTAAAGAAAAAAATAAAAAAGAAGGTGCATTAAGTGGTAAATTAACACCTGCTCAATCCAAAAATCCTAAAATTAATGAACTATTTTTAGTCGAAGGAGATTCAGCCGGTGGTTCCGCAAAACAAGGAAGAAATAGAAAATTCCAAGCTATACTACCATTGAGAGGAAAAGTTATCAACACCGAAAAAGCTAAATTAGAGGAAATCCTAAAAAATGAAGAAATTAATACAATAATTCATACAGTAGGAGCTGGTGTTGGTAGCGATTTTAATGTTGAAGAATCTAATTATGACAAAATAATTATAATGACCGATGCTGATGATGATGGAGCTCATATTCAAATATTGCTATTAACATTCTTTTATAGATACATGAAACCATTAGTAGAAACAGGACATGTATATGTAGCAATGCCTCCTTTATATAAAATAACATGTGGTAAAGAACATTATTATGTTTGGACTGATCAAGAACGAAAAGAAGTAATTGAAAAACATAAAAATCAAAAAACAACCACTCAAAGATATAAAGGATTAGGTGAAATGAATGCAGAACAATTATGGGAAACAACCATGGATCCAGATAATCGTAATTTAATTAAGGTTAGCATAACAGATGCCGCTTTAGCTGAAAAAAGAGTAAGTGTTTTAATGGGAGATTCTGTTGATCCAAGAAAAGATTGGATTGAACAAAATGTAGAATTCTCTCTTGAAGATGATTATAAAGTAAATGCATAAAACATTTGCTTTTTAATTGTAATAATATAAATAAAAAAATAAACTTTTCAACATTTTTGTTTAAAACAACAAAAAATTTGATATAATACTAAAGAAGTTGGTGATAAAAATGGATAAAATAATAATAAAAGGAGCAAGAGAAAATAATCTAAAAAATGTAAATCTTGAACTACCAAAAAATAAATTCATAGTAATGACAGGCGTATCAGGATCAGGCAAAAGTTCTCTTGCATTTGATACAATATATGCTGAAGGTGAAAGAAGATATATCGAAAGTTTAAGTGCATATGCAAGACAATTCTTAGGAGGAACCGAAAAGCCAGATGTAGATAGTATTGAAGGATTAAGCCCAGCAATTGCAATTGATCAAAAGACAACAAATAAAAATCCAAGAAGTACAGTCGGAACAGTAACCGAAATATATGATTATTTAAGACTATTATATGCAAGAGTAGGCGTACCATATTGCCCTACACATAATAAACCAATCACAAGTCAAAGTATTGAAGAAATGACAAATCAAATATTAGCATTAGAAGAAAACAGCAAAATACGTGTATTAAGCCCAGTCGTATATGGCGAAAAAGGAACTCAATCAGATTTGTTTGAAAAATTAAGAAAAGATGGATATATAAGAGTTGTAGTTGATGACGAAGATTATGATTTAAGCCAAGAAATTATATTAGATAAAAATAAAAAACACAATATATTTGTTGTAGTAGATAGACTAATAATCAAAGAAGGCATTAGAAGTAGATTATATGAATCTATAGAAAATGCTAGCAAACTAAGCAAAGGAAAGGTATGCATTGATTATATAGGTCATGATATGATAGTAATGAGCGAAGCATATGCTTGTCCAGAATGTGACTTTTCACTTCCAGAACTCGAACCACGCATGTTTAGTTTTAATGCACCATACGGAGCATGTTCTGAATGTAAAGGACTTGGAATAAAACAAAAAATAGATCCTGATCTAATAGTATCAGACTATAATTTAAGTGTAAATGAAGGCGCGATTATACCACTTAATAGTGAAGACTCTAATATATTTTTTACCCAATTAGAAGCATGTGCCAAACACTATAATATTGATTTAAATAAAAAATTAAAAGATTTAAAAAAATCAGAATTAGACATAATATTTTATGGTTCAAAAGAAGAAATAGAAGTAAAATACATCGCTAAAAATGGTAACATAAGATACTCAAAAGAAAAATATGAAGGAATAATAACCAATCTTGAAAGAAGATATGTTGAAACTAAAAGTGATTGGATAAGAAATTGGATTGAACAATTTATGACTGAATTAGAATGCCCAAAATGTCACGGAGCAAGATTAGATGATTCAGTATTATCCGTAAAAATAAATAAAAAAAATATTTATGAATTAACATGTTTAAGTATTGGTCAGTTAAAAGATTTTTTAGAAAATCTAAAATTGACAAAAGAAAAAGAAGAAATTGCGCGTCTTCTAATAAAAGAAATATTATCACGCTTAAGTTTCTTAGTTAATGTAGGATTGGATTATTTAACTCTATCAAGAAGTGCTTATACACTATCAGGAGGCGAAGCTCAAAGAATAAGACTTGCAACTCAGATAGGATCAAGATTAACAGGTGTATTATATGTTTTAGATGAACCATCAATAGGGCTTCATCAAAGAGATAATCAAAGATTAATAAACAGTATGCTTGAAATGAGAGATTTAGGAAATACCCTAATTGTTGTAGAACATGATACCGATACCATGCTTGCATGTGATTACCTAGTAGACATAGGACCAGGAGCCGGAATTCATGGTGGCGAAATAGTCGCTCAAGGAACACCAAAAGAAGTAATGGAAAATGAAAACAGTATAACAGGAGCATACTTAAAAGGTACAAGAAAAATAGAAATTCCAAAAACAAGAAGAAAAGGAAATGGATTATTCCTTGAAATAAAAGGAGCAAACGAAAATAATCTAAAAAATATTAATGTTAAATTTCCACTTGGAAAATTTATATGCGTAACAGGTGTCTCAGGATCAGGAAAAAGTTCTTTAATAAATGAAATTTTATATAAAGCTGTATATAGTAATATATATAAATCAAAAATTAAACCAGGAAAATTTAAAAGCATAAAAGGACTAGAAAATATAGACAAAGTAATTGATATATCACAAGCACCAATCGGAAGAACTCCAAGAAGTAATCCAGCAACATATACAGGAGTATTCGATGACATAAGAGACGTTTTTACAGAAACAAAAGAAGCAAAAATAAGAGGATATGATAAAGGAAGATTTTCGTTTAACGTAAAAGGAGGAAGATGCGAAGCATGTTGGGGCGATGGCATTAAAAAAATTGAAATGCACTTTTTACCAGACGTATATGTACCATGTGAAGTATGTGGAGGAACAAGATATAACCATGAAACACTAGAAATAAAATACAAAGGTAAAAGCATATATGATGTTCTAGAAATGCGCGTAGAAGAAGCTTTAGAATTTTTTGAAAATATCCCAAAAGTCAAAAATAAATTGCAAATGTTAATGGATGTGGGATTATCATATGTAAAATTAGGTCAAAGCGCACCAACGCTATCCGGAGGCGAAGCTGGACGTGTAAAACTAGCAAAAGAACTACAAAAGAAAGCAACTGGCAAAAGTTTATTTATATTAGACGAACCAACAACAGGATTACATTCAGAAGACATAAAAAAATTATTAGCGATTCTAAACAGAATAGTTGATAATGGTGATACAGTAGTTGTAATTGAACATAACTTAGATGTAATAAAAGTTGCTGATCATATAATCGACTTAGGACCAGAAGGTGGAAATGCCGGTGGCAATATAGTCGCCCAAGGAACACCAGAAGAAGTAGCAAAAGTAAACGAAAGTTATACTGGTCAGTTTTTATCAAAAATACTAAAGTGAGATTTCTCACTTTTTCTTTTATAATAAATATGATAAAATATAAATATAAAGGTGAGGAATAAAATGAAAGAAAAATTTGAAATAATAGCTGAAAATCTTCATTTAAAAGGAATAACAAAATATATAGCATTAGGAATATTTTTAATAATAATATTATTTATATCCAGCAAATTATTATCAATAAAACCAAAGGAAAAAGAAAAACAAGATATAGTATTTAAATTAAATGGCACTAAAATAATTACTTTATATGAATATGATAAAGTAGAAGATTTAGGTGTAACAGCTATCGATGATAACGGAAAAGATGTATCATCAAAAGTAATAAAAATAGGAAATGTCGACACAAGTAAAACAGGAATATATGATATAACATATAAATTAAATTTAAATAATCAAGAATTAAGATTAGAAAGAACGTATGTAGTAATTGCAAATGAAGGCGCATATATAGAACTTCTAGGAAATAAAACAATAAATATCGGAGTAGGAAGTAAATATGTAGAACCAGGCTATAAAGCAATCGACTATATGAATGGTGAAGTAACAGATAAAGTAAAAGTTGAAACAACACTTGATACAAATATACCAGGAGAGTATATAGTAGTTTATTCATTTGTAGGATCAGACGACGAATTAAAAACTGCAACTAGAACAGTAATAGTAAACCAAGTATTACCAGAAGATTTAAGTCTAGAACTTATAGGAAAAGAAAAAATTGATATGGTAGTAGGACAAAAATATATAGATCCAGGATATAAAGCAAAAGATAATATTGAAGGAGATATAACCGAAAAAGTAGTAACAGAAGGAATCGTAGACACAACAAAAGCAGGAGAATATACAATAAAATACACAGTAACAAATAATAGTGGCATTCAAAAAAGTATATATAGAGTAGTAAAAGTATATGAAAAAAATGAAGGACTATTAAGCTTTGAATTAATAGGAAAAGAAAAAATATCAATAGAAGAAGGAACAACATACAAAGATCCAGGCTATAAAGCAATAGATACAATAGATGGTGATATTACAAATAAAGTAAAAATAGAAGGTTATGTAAACACCAATACAGTTGGAACATACGAACTAAAATATACAGTAACAAATAGTAGTGGAATAACCAAAACATTATCAAGAAAGGTAAATGTATATGCCAAAAAAATAGGTACAATAACACTAGAAATAAAAGGTAATAATCCATTATTAATAGAAAATGGGGGAACATATACAGAACCAGGCTATAAAGCAGTAGACACAATAGATGGTGATATAACAAGTAAAGTAAATGTAAAAGGAAGCGTAAATACAAATTTACCAGGAACATATAATATTAGATATACAGTAACAAATAGTACAGGAATAACAAAAGAAATAATAAGAAAAGTAATAGTTGGATCAGATTTAACAATAAATTTAACAAATCAAACAAAAGGATATTCAAGTGATGAAATATCAATATTAGTAGAAGTAAGCGGAGATAGTTTCAAAACATTAGAATTTCCAAATGGTCAAAAAATAAATTCAAAAACAGCAGTATATAAAGTAACAGCAAATGGCGAATATAAATTTAAAGCATATAATATAAATGGTAGAGAATTTATAAATACAATCAAAATAACAAATATAGATAAAGAAGGACCAACAGGATCATGCACAGCAACCATAAATACAACTAAAACAAAAACCACAATAAAAGTATCAGCAACCGATACCCAAAGTGGTATAAACAAATATATGTATATAGTAAACGGTTCTACCATTGAAAAAACAAGTAGTAACACATATATATATAATAATAAAGTAAATGAAGTATACGTTAATTTATTCGACAATGTAGAAAATCAAAATAAGATAAAATGCAATATAATTGATGAAAAACCTTTGGATCCAGGTATACATACAGGAAGTGGAAATATAGTCTATAAAAAATACGGAACCATTTCAAATTATTGGCTATATTTACCAGATGATTATGGTGAAGAACAAAAACCATTATTAGTTTATTTGCACGGTAAAGGTGAAATTGGAACATCAGTTAAAAAATTAAGCAATTATGCATTTATAAAATATACCAATAAAGGAACAAGATATAATGCAATAATACTAATGCCACAAATATCATCAGGAGAATGGTCAACAGAAAACATAACGACAAACTTAAAAAAATTAATAGATGAAATAGTTGATAAATATAATGTTGATAAATCAAGAATATCTATATCTGGCCATAGTTTAGGTGGAATAGGAACATATGCTATGGTAGCAAAATACCCATACTTTTTCTCAGCAGCAGCTCCTATAAGCGGAAGATATACAACAGTAAAAGCAGATAAACTTATATATACACCAATATGGGCACTTCATGGAGAATTAGATACATCAGTATCGTATGATGTTGACGTGAAATTGATTAGTACTGTAAAATCATTAGGTGGTAATGCACAATTAACAACATTCCAAAGATATGGTCATAATATTGTTGATAAATCATTAACAGAAACAGATGTAGTAAACTGGTTAATAACAAGTAGAAGATAAAGCATAAAATGCTTTTTCTTTTACAAAAAAATATGCTATAATCAAAAGAAGGAGTTTAAACTATGATATTAATAATCGCAGAAAAACCAAGCCTTGCTAGAAATATTGTAGCAGGAATAGGTGAAATGAAAAAATATAACAGTTATTTTGAAGGGTGTGGATACATTGTATCATGGGCGTATGGACACCTCTTTTCACTATGCGATATTGAAGACTATCAAGAGAATAAAAACCCTAAATGGAGATTAGATAATATACCATGTTTTCCTAAACAATTTAAATTTAAATTAAAAAATACAGATGAAGGAATAAAAAAACAATTTGAACAGATAAAGATGTTATGCAATAGAAAAGATGTCAACAAAATAGTAAATGCAGGCGATGCTGACAGAGAAGGTGAGATTATTATCAGACTATGTGTTAATAATGCTCTCAATGAACCAAAACCATTCTATAGATTATGGCTTCCAGATCAAACACCAGAAACTGTTAAAAAAGCATTATCCGAAATGAAAGAAGAAAATAACTATAATAACCTAGCAAATGAAGGATTTGCCCGAACATACATTGATTGGTTGTATGGAGTTAATTTAACAAGATATGCAACATTAAAGACAGGAACCTTATTAAGAGTAGGTAGAGTAATAGTACCAATTGTAAAAGCAATATATGATAGAGATATGCAAATAAGAAACTTTATACCAGATATATATTATGGAATAAGCAGTAAAGAAGAAACAAATGGTGAAATTGTTGAATTAAATAGTAAAGAAAAATTTAATAAAAATGAAAAACAAAAAGCAATAGAATTATGTAAAATATATAATAATTTAGAAGCAATAGTCAAAGACAAAAAACAAAAAAAAGATACACTTTCACCAGGAAAACTATATTCATTATCAAAACTTCAAAACGTTTTAGGTAAAAAATACAAAATGTCTATGGATAAAAGTTTAAGTATTGTTCAAAAATTATATGAAGAAGGATATTTAACATATCCCCGTACCAATAGTGAATACCTAGCAACAGCAGAAATGGATAAATTTAAACAAATAATAAATAATATAAAACAAATGGGATATCCCGTTGAATTTAAAAACAAAAAAACAATATTTGATGACTCTAAAATTGAATCCCATTCCGCATTAACTCCAACATATAAAATACCCAAAAAAGGAGTATTAAAAGATGATGATTTAAAAGTTTATTTAACCGTATTCAAAAGATTTATAGCCGTATTTTGTAGTGAAGAAGCAATCATAAATAAATGCGAAATATCAGTTGCATTAGGAAACAAGGAAACATTTACTTTAAAAGGATCTGTTATCCTAGAACCAGGATGGACAAAATATGATGACTATACAACCAAAGATAAAATACTACCAAATTTAAACATAGGTGATAAAGTAAACATCAATTTTAAAGAAATCGAAAAACAAACAAGTGCCCCAAAACATTACACAATTGAAACATTAAATAACTATTTAAAAAATCCATTTAAGGATGAAAAAACAATTGATGATGATGATACAATGGACTATAAAGCTATATTTGAAGGACTAGAATTAGGAACAGAAGCAACTAGAACAGGTATAATTGATAATGCCAAAAAAAGTTCCTACATCGAACTAAAAAAAGATACCTATTACATATTACCAAAAGGTGAATACCTAATAGAATCATTAAAAACAATGAATATATCAATGGATAAATATAAAACAAGTGAATTAGGAAAAGCCTTAAAAAAAGTATACCATGAAGAAATAAAAATAGAAGATGCAGTAGAACTAGCATGTAAAGAAATAAGTGAAATATTTGAAAATAAAAACAGTGTTGAAGATAATGGATTTTATGGAGATATCATAGGAAAATGTCCAATATGTGGTAATGATGTCATAAAAAATAGATATGGATTTGGATGTAAAGATTTTGAAAAATGTTCATTTAAAATAAATGGTATAATATGCAAAAAAATAATATCAAAAGAAAATGCCAAAACATTATTAGAAAAAGGTAAAACAAATAAAATTAACGGCTTTATATCCAAAAATGGAAAAGCATTTGATGCATACCTAAAATTAGATGAAAATAAAAAGATAGTATTTGAATTTTGATACTATCTTTTATAAATAAATATTTTCTTTAATAGATTCATAATTCTTTACAATCAATAAAAAAAAATATATAATTATAGTAGGTGATCATATGAAAAAAATTGCAGATGTATTAGCTATATTAGGCTTTTTAATTTCATTACTTGGAATAGTAGTAGGTGTGAAAAATAAATTTATTGATAATACCATTGGAGTAATATCATCAGGAAACAGTATAACTTATCAAGGAAATGTAATATACTCAATAAAAAGTGGAACTGAAGGAAAACTAAAATTAAGAATAAAAACCGATGAAAAAGGAATATATGCAATTAAATTTGTTGATTTGCCAACAACTTTAGAACTATATTATGACAAAGAACATACCCAAAAAGTAAAAACAATCTACAGAATATATGAAGAAGCTGGGGAAGAAACAATAATGATTTATTATAAAAATAATGGTGAAAATTATCATGGAAATATATCAATAAATGCAGTTAAATCAGACCTTACAGGAAGCATGCAAAATAAAGCTGCTAGTAAAGAAGATTTTTGGAGTGATGAATATAGACCATATATAGAAAATATTGAATTCATAATAGATGAAAATTTTGAATGCAATGAACTATGCTTTGACATATCAAAAGGAATAAACAAAGTATATGCAAAATTAATAGAAAAAGAAAATACATACGATCTGCAAATAATATCTGATATGCAAATATACTTACCACAAGATTCATCAAAATTATTTAGTAACTTTCCAAAACTAAAAAATATAAATTTTAAAAATACAAACACAGAATACGTAAGCGATATGAGTTATATGTTTGCTGAAAATACAAATATTGAAAATTTAGACTTAAGCACTTTTAATGTAAAAAGAGTAGAAACTATGGAAGGTATGTTTAAAAATTGCGAGAATTTAAAAACAATTGATTTAAGCAGTTTTAGCTTTAAAGAAACACTAAAATATAATCTTATATTCAAAAATATAAATTCAAACTCAATTATATATGTAAAATCATCAGTAGAACAAGCATGGATATTTGGCTTAAATATTTACATAAGACCAGGAACCTGGACAATTAAAAATATAATAGTAAAGTAGGCATAAATATGAAAAAAAGAAAATTAAGGGTAGGAAGATTTATATTATTGATATTAATCTTTTTTGCGCTAGCATTTTTACTAGCACTTATAGCAAAAAAACTATTAAAAAAAGAAATGATAAATATAAAAACAGGATACGTTGCAAGTCAAACAATAAATGCTCCATTATATGACAAAGAATATAATGAAGTTGAAACAATAATTAGAGGAACAGAAATAAAATATATTGATAAATTAATTGAAAATGAATACTATGAAATAGAAAATAAAAATTTATATATTTTAAAACAAAACATAACAGATACATATGAAAATGTGGTGTTAGAAAAAGAAAAATATGTAAGAACACCAGTAACAATATACAAAGAAAAAGATTCAAGCAAAATAGAATCATATGCACCAAAAGGTTCAAAATTAGAAATAATTGGTTTTGACAAATTAGAAAATGGTAAAGTTAATAAATATAACGTAAAATATAATAACATAACAGGATACGTCTATGAAAAATATTTAGTTGATGATAAAGAAACAGCATTAATAAATTACGATAATGGAAGTTATAACATCCATCAAAGCAGAACCAATTATTATGACAAAACAGAAAGTGCAGGAGCATTAGACTATTATCCAAGAGAAAAAGGTAATTTTGAAAACAATATTATGCCAAATGAAGTAAAAGCATTATATCTCTCAATGGGTGACATAAGTAGCATAGATA
Source organism: uncultured Muribaculaceae bacterium (assembly GCA_964384115.1). Taxonomy (GTDB): domain Bacteria; phylum Bacillota_I; class Bacilli_A; order RF39; family UBA660; genus CAG-884. The sequence continues at coordinate 24,378 of CAYLJU010000016.1, forward strand.
CATTCATAAACTTAGCAAAAAATACAGGCGTAAACGCATTTGTAGTTGACATAAAAGATGGACAACTAGCATATGTATCAGAAGTTGCAAAAACATATTCACCAAAAGACATTGGCTTTCATAGTGTTGAAAATTATAAAAAAGCAATCCAAAAATTGAAAGATAATGGATTTTATGTGATAGGTAGGATATGTGCTTTTAAAGATAGCGCTTTTGCTCAAAGCAATCCCGATGATGCCCTAAGCAAAAACGGAAAGTTATACTACTACGGATATGAATACTGGCCATCAGTATATTCAAGAAAAGTTTGGGAATATAAAGTAGAATTAGCAAAAGAAGCAGTAAATTTATTTGGCTTTAACGAAATACAATATGACTATGTACGTTTTCCAGAAACCGCACCATGGCTAAGTAACGAAGATTTAAAAAATAAATACAATGAAACCAAATCTCAAGCCATTCAAAACTTCTTGATATATGCAACCGATGAATTACATAAGTTAAACGTATATGTATCAGCCGATGTATTCGGAGAAGCATCATACACATATATACCAGGATATGGCCAATACTGGGCAGCAATAAGCAATGTTGTTGACGTAATAAGTTCAATGCCATATACCGATCACTTTGGATCATATGATACATGGACAAATCCATATAATGTAATTTCTAATTGGGCAGCAACAGCCGCAGCAAGACAAAAAGAAACAACAAGTAAAGCAATAGTCAGAACTTGGGTAACAGCATATAATGTACCATATTGGAACCCAACCGTTAATTGTGATGCTAACTATATTAAAACCCAAATAAAAGCTTTAAAAGATAATAATTTAACCGGTGGAGTAATGACATGGAATGCATGGGGAGCAGCAAGTAAAGCAAGCAAATATAAAGAAATAATAGGGGCATTTAACTAAGGAGAAAACATGAAAAAATATAAATTTAATGAAATCGAATATGAACTAATAGAAGAATATAAAGAAGGATTTGACTTTGAAGAAGCCCAAAATAAAATAACCGATTATTTTATTCCATATGATTATATAGTAGGTGACTGGTCATATGGAAAACTAAGATTAAAAGGATTCTGTGACAAAAACAATGAAATATATAAACCAATAAATGACATCGAAAATTTAAAAAAATATTTAGAAGAAAATTGTTCATACAATTGTAAGTACTTTGTTTTAAAAAGAATAGATTAAAACAGATGAAATTTTATCATATGGCATGTTATAATAGGAGGTATCTATGGAATATGAATACATAAATATAATAAGTAAAATAATAATGATAATTGTACCAATAATAATGGTAATATCAATCGTATTTTTTATACTATTAATGACAAGTAGTAAAATTAGAGGAAAAATGCTAGCCAAAAATATAAAAGCCGCTAAATACATGATGGATGAAACAAAAGAAGATTTAAAAGCAATTAATGATATAAGTGCATATGCACAAACTGACGCTATAAAAAGTAAAGTAAGAGCAGTAAAACAAGGTCTACAAGATGAAATTTTTTGTAAATATTGTGGTAAAGAAATAGAAGAAGACTCAACTTACTGCAAATATTGTGGAGAGAAAGTAAGGTAAAAATGAATAAAAAAGGATATACAATAGTAGAATTATTAGCAGTTATTGTAGTGCTAGCAATATTAAGCGGAATTGGCGTTATAACAGTAAATAACTTTATAAATGCCTCAAAAGAAAAATCATTAAATTTACAATATGAAAGTATTGAAGCAGCCGCAAAATCTTTTTGCTCTAAGCACTTATTAGATGAAATAACCCCAAGTGAAAGTTGCATGCAAAGTGGCAAAAATTGTTGCACAAAAGTTCCAGGATTAAAAGAAGATGGTCAAAGTGAAACATGCTATATAACATTAAATGATCTCATTGAAGACAATTTAATTGATAATGTTAAAGACCCCAAAAATGGTGGATATATAAAAATAGATACACTAATAGAAATAACATATGAAAATAATCAATTTGTTACCAAAGCAATACGTTAACAAATAAAAAAAAGCCTCATATAATGATTATGAGGTGATTTTTATTTATAGAATATATACAGTAGGAATAAATGATTCTCTAGAAAGTATAGCTAATAGTTTAGGAATAAAAGAAGAAGATTTAAGAAAAATAAATGGATTTTCTGATATTCATACAATAAAATATGGTGATCAAATAATAATTCCAGCTGGAAATGGAAATTTTACAACATATAAAGTTGTTAAAGGTGACAATCTATATGAAATAGCTAAAAAATATAATACAACATCAAAACAATTACAATTACTAAACGGTATAGATGATGATTACATATATCCAGGTGAAAGTTTAGTTGTACCAAATGAAAAAACAAAATTTTATATAACAGAAGAAGGAGAAAATTTAAATAAAGTATTAAATATTTTAGGAGTACCAAATCCACTTGAAAATCAAAATATTTATTTGCTCCCAAATCAGTTAATAGTATATAAAAATTAAAAAAGGACTTTCCTTTTTTATTTTCTTATTATATAATTAATAAGAGGTAGATAAAGTGAAAAAAATAGTTTTTCTGATATTAATATTATTTCTATGTGGATGTCAAAATAAAACATATACCGAAATAAATTATGATAAATTATATAAAAAAATGAATAGTTATGAAGACTATATTTTATTAATAGGAAAAGATAATTGTGAAGCTTGCAAATCATTTGAAAAAGTAATAGAAAAAATAGTTGAAGAACAAAAAATTAAAATATTATATTTAAATATTAATTCATTAAAAGAAGAAGAAAAATTATTAATAACAAGTAAATATTATACAGATAGTGGCCAAATATATACACCAGTATTATTAATAATAGAACAAGGTATAGTAAAACAAAGACAAATAGGAAATAAATCATATGATGAAACAATTAAATTTTTACTAGATAACGGAATAATGGAGGAATAAAATGGATGAAATAGAACTATTTGAAGTAAATGAAGAAAATGAAAAATTTAGTGTATTAAAAACATATGGAGAAGATTTAACAGCCAAAAAATACATAACAAATCCTGCAATAGCACGTGATGATGAAATAAGAAAATTAATCCTTGTTCTATTAACACCAGATAAATCAGCACTCCTAATAGGTAAAGCAGGTATTGGTAAAACAGCCATTGTAGAAGGATTAGCATACCTAATACAACAAGATAAAGTACCAAACGCCATAAAAGGTTATCGTGTAATTAAAATAAACTCAACATCATTAGTAGGTAAAATTATAATCGATAACAAAGAAGAAATGGCCATAAGCATATTAATGAGAGAATTAAAAAATGTTAAAAAAACAATTCTATTTATTGATGAAGTTCATACACTAATAGGTGGAAAAACTGATGGACCAATGGATCTAGCAAATATATTAAAACCGGCCTTAGATAGAGGAGATATTAAAGCCATAGGCGCAACCACAACAATAGAATATGAAACATATATAGTAAGAGATAGAGCCTTTTTGCGCAGATTCGAACGCATTGATGTACCAGAACCAGATGAAAAAACAACAGTTGAAATATTATTTAAATCATTACCAAGAATTGAATATAAAACAGGAGCAAAATTTAAATACAATGATTACATTGTAAAAAAATTATTAACAGCAATAGTATCAGCAACAACAGAACACAAAAGAGTATATGGTCTAGCTGCTATGTACCCAGATGTAGCATTTTCAGTTTTATCAGCAGCATTTAGTAATGCTGTATTCCAAAATAGAAAAGAAGTAAATGTATTAGATGTTTATAATGCCATAAAAACAAGTAAACGTATATACCCAGCAACAATAATAAAAGAATTGGATACATTCAGAGAAAACTTTAAATCAATAGCGATCGAAGATGGATTAACATTACCTCTAGTATTAATAGAAGATTTAGATCAATCGGAAGGAATAATGTAAATGTTAAATGTTGTTTTATTTGAACCAGAAATACCACAAAATACAGGAAATATAATGAGAACATGTGTAGCCACAAATGCTCATCTACACTTAATAAAACCACTCGGTTTTTACATGGATGAATCTCATATAAAAAGAAGTGGTGTAAACTATGTAAATGAATGTCAATATACAATATATGAAAATTTCACAGATTTTTTAAATAAAAATGAAGGTGAAATGTATTATTTTACACGATATGGAAAAAAAGCACATACAGAATTTGATTATAAAAATGACAAAAAAATATATCTGATATTCGGTAAAGAAAGTACCGGAATACCAAAAGAAATATTAAAAAATCATTTAGATAGATGTATCAGAATACCAGCAACAAGTGGAGTAAGAGCATTAAATTTATCAAATTGTGTAGCAATAGGTGTATACGAAGTAATGCGACAAAAAAATTATGAAGGGTTATCAAAAGTCGAACCATTTAAAGGAGAAGATTATTTAGAAGAATAAAAATTCAATCAATTTAATAAAATTTATTGAATATATTTCTAATTTGTGTTATTCTAAATATATAAGATAGGAGGATATAATGGAAAAATTAGTTGAATTTGTTTCAAATAATTATATTTGGTTTATAGTTGTTGGAGGTGTCCTATTATTAATCGCACTAATATTATTAGTCGTTAAAAAAGAACCAGTAAAGGAAGAAAAAATAGAAGAGGTTAAAGAAACACCAAAATCAGAAGTAGAACAACCAGTTTCTGAAATAGCTGTTCAAGAAAAAATTGAACCAGTATTTGAAGAAGTTGTCGAACCAAAAGTAACAGTAGAAAGCATAGTAGATGCTAAACCAATTGAAGAAGAAACACTTGATATAGTTGAGCCAGCAGAAGAAATAGTTGAAGAAAAGCAAGTGCAAGAAAACAACGAAGAAGTTACTGATACAAATCCAGTTGGTGAAGTAAATATTCCAAGTGAAGCTATAAATACTGATAATGTAAATAATGCTTCAGAAGAAGATATATGGAAATTTTAACAAGAACAAAGTTCTTGTTTTTTTGTTAAAAGTTATCAAAAGATTATTTTTCAATTGTATATATACAATAATAATAAAATATACTATAAAATTGTAAAGTTAAATGAATTGCAAAGATTATTATGATAATTTTAAAATAAATTTATTAAATAATATATATAAAAGTTCAGAACCTTTAGTTTTGCAGCATAATCTTATAATCCATTATAAAAAAAGGGCAAAAGCCCTTTTTTGAGTGTTGTGCAATAACCATTATTTTTAGTATTTAAAAATTTTTTATATTCTCTCTTATGTCTTATAAATCAAAATATTGATGCCTTTTTTGTGCAACAAAAAAATCAACTTGCGTTGATTTAATCATTAACATCGCTTTGTGCGACGATTTTACCTTATGGAGCAAGTGAGAGTACTCTTCCAAACCCCTTTGAAGATAAAATCCTTATAAATAAAGGGTTTGTTGTTTTGATTCTCCTCAAAGGGGTTAATAGTTTTGCACACAAAGTAGCGAGAAGAAAATACAATAAATTGCAATTTTATAAAGTTGTTTAAATGAAGAAGTTGAATTTTATATATTGTTAAATAACTTTTATTTTGTTCAACAAATATTAACACACTCAATCAACAAAACATTTATGTATCATTTGCACATTAGATGATAATAAAAATACAATAATTCAACAAAATTGTTTTAAATGTTGATAAATGTGCGAAAATGTAAATGGTAAAATAAAATGTAGGAAATCGGTAAAAATAAATGTCGGTTTTCC
>CAYLJU010000017.1:0-26036 GCA_964384115.1 uncultured Muribaculaceae bacterium
GAAGTTGCTTCTATTTTAAATAGAAAAGTTAAATTACCTGATAAAACTATTAACCCTATTGAGAATAATATTAGTAATTATTTTGATTTAAAAGTAGAAACTAATAAATGTCCTTATTATTTAGCAAAAATGGTAAAAGATGTTGTAATAAAGGATTCTCCTGATTTTATTAAAAAAAGACTAATTGATGCTGGTATGAGACCTATAAATAATGTTGTTGATATTTCTAATTATGTTATGCTTGAATATGGTCAACCATTACATTTCTTTGATAAAAATAAGCTTGGTGATAATATATTAGTTAGAGATGCTAATGATGGCGAAATTATTATTACTTTAGATGAAAAAGAAAGAATTTTATCACATAATGATATAGTAATTACTGACGGTATTAAACCGGTTGCAATAGCTGGTGTTATGGGTGGACTTAATACTGATGTTGATTCTAATACTAATACAATTTTGATTGAAAGTGCGATTTTTGATGGTGTTAGTATTCGATATACTTCTTCAAATTTGAATTTAAAAAGTGAAGCTTCTATTAGATATGGTAAAGGTTTAAATTATGAATATACTATGGATGCTATTGAAAGAGCTTGTCATCTTCTTGAAAAATATGCTGATGCTAAAGTTTTATCTGGTATAGTTAAGTATGATAATATTGATAAAACACCAAAAGTTGTTGAATTTAAAGCTAATGATGTTAATAAAATGTTAGGTATTAATATTTCTATTAATGATATGGAAAAAGAACTTGATCGTTTAGGATTTAATTATGAATTTGATAAAGATAATTTTAAGGTTACAATTCCAAATAGAAGACTTGATATCGAAGCTAATGTTAATGATATAGCTGAAGAAATTGGTAGACTTTATGGTTATCATAATTTAATTGGTACTTTACCTGTTGGTAATATTAAAAATGGTGAATATAAAGGTGATTTAGCTTTAAGAAAAAGTGTTAGTAAACATATGAGAGCTCTTAATTTAAATGAGGTAAAAACTTATACTTTAGTTTCTCCTGATATGGCTAGTATGTTTAAGTATGATGATAAAATTAATGCTGTTTTACCTAATCCTATGAGTAGTGATAAAAGTGTTATTAGAACTACTATTATACCTTCATTAATTAATATATATGAATATAATAAAGCAAGAAAAGTATCAGATATTCTTATATATGAAATTGCTAAAACATATGATAAGAATTATTGTGAAGATGTTAAATTAAGTATTTTGATGAAGGGAAATTATATTTCTAATGATTGGATGAATAATAAAATAAAAGTAGATTTTTATTTAATTAAAGGAATAATTGAAAACTTACTAGAATATTTAGGTTTTAAAAATCGTTATAGTTTTAATAAAGAAATTATTAATTCTTTACATAATGGTATTTCTGCTTCTATTTTAGTTGATAGAGAAAAGATTGGTATTATTGGTAAAGTTCATCCTAGTATTTTAAAAGATGATGTTTATGTTGCTGAAATTTCACTTACTAAATTAAATAAAGATGTTAAACCAATAAAATATAAAGAATCATCTAAATATCCAGAAATTGTTAAAGATGTAGCATTTATAGTACCAAAATCTTTAACATCTTTGGAAATTGTTGAACAGATTAAAAAATCTGGAGGAAGGTTGCTTTCTAAAGTTGATGTTTTTGATGTTTATGTTGGAGAAAATGTTGGTTCTGATGAAAAATCTATTGCTTATACGTTAACTTTTAAAGATGAATCAAGAACATTGAATGATGAAGAAGTGAATAGTGTGTTTAGAAAAATAATTGAAAATGTAGAAAATAAATTTGGGGTTCAGTTGAGAGATAAGTAGGATTACTTATCTTTTGTTTGAATTAGAGGTTTTATATGGAAGTAATTATGGGATCTAATATTGGTTTTTGTAAAGGTGTTAGTAATGCTGTTGAAAAATCAATTGAGCTTGTTAAAAATTATGGAAAAGTATATGCACTTGGGATGCTTATTCATAATGAAAAAGTTATAAATAGTTTGGAAAAATTGGGAATTATTTTTGTTGATGATATTGATTTAGTTCCAAATAATGAACATTTGATATTTAGAACTCATGGGGAGACTAAAAATATTTATGAAAGAGCTAAAAACAAAAATTTAATTATACATGATTTAACATGTCCTAATGTTTTAAATATTCATAAAAAAGTGCAAGAATTAAATAGTAAAGGTTATTTTATCGTATTATGTGGTTATAAAAATCATCCTGAAGTAATTGCAACTATGAGTTATTGTGAAGGAATAGTTGTTTATAATATAGAAGATATAGTTGATTTAAAAAATAATAAAATTGCTTTAATATGTCAAACTACTATTAGTTTAGAAAAATTTGATGAAATAAAAAATTATTTGATTAAGTTATATCCTTCTTTATTAGTATTTAATACAGTGTGTAATGCTACTAAAAAAAGAGAAGATGAAGTTATAAAATTGTCTAGTAAGGTTGATAATTTATTGATAATAGGATCTAATAAAAGTTCGAATACAAAAAAATTGTTTAATGTTTCTAAATGTTCTAATACATATTTTGTTGATGATGTAGATACTTTTAATAAAAAACTAGATGGTGTTATTGGTATAGTGACGGGGGCAAGTACTCCTGTTGAAGATGCTATAAAATTAAAAAAAATAATTAATAATAAATAAAAATATTATTGTTTTATTTGAAAAAAATAAGGAAAGATGTTAATATATACGCTAGGCGATTGTGATGGAAGAATATATATTAAAGGATGATACATTAGTTATAAAAGAAGGAGTTACTTGTATTGATAGTAATAAAATTAAGAATTTAAATTTTAAGAAGATTGTTTTACCTGGAACTTTACATATAGTAGAAGCAAGTATGTTTGCAAAAAAATCTTTAGAAGAAGTTGTTTTGGGTGAAGGTATTGAAGAAATTAAAGAGTATGCATTTTTTAATAATCGTATTAAAAAAATTAATTTTCCAATGACTTTAAAATCAATTGGAAGATATGCTTTTTCTAGAAACAAATTATCTATTGTTAATTTAAATGATGGTTTATTTATGATTGATGAAAGAGCATTTTTTGATAATCCAATTAAAGAAGTTTTAATTCCTAGAAGTTTAGAATTTATTGGTTCTTTTGTATTTTCGTCTGATACAAATGTTATTATAGATGGAAAGAAATATGAATGTTTTATAATTAATCAATTTGATAGATATGGTTTTTTACAATCATATCGTGAAATTATTAAAATGATTCCTGATATTGATTTTAATAAAGTTAATATGGGAATATTAGTTATGTTGTTAGAGAGTAATAATATTAATATTATTAAAACTTATTGGTATAATAGAAAGAAATTTGATCAGTTATATACTTTAATTACTAGTTATAATTTATGTGTAGATATTCAATATTTGTTTAAAATCGCTTATATTTTGGGTTTTTTTTCAGTGGATAATAATAAACAAAATGCAATAATTGAATTTTTAAAAATATTTTATTTAGAAAGTATAATTGATTATATAACATATTTTTTTGACGGTTTAGATAAATTAGTTTATTATCCAAAATTTGCAGAATTATTTATTATTTATTATAATAATGATTACTTTAAATCAATTGCCAAAGAGTATTATTTAAAATATAATGATATAAATAAAGTTATTTTGGTTATGAAGAAGGATAAAATAAAAGCCAAATGTATTGAAAGAAACAGATTGAAAGTTAAAAAAGTGGATATTAGTGATGTTCAAAATATAATTAAGGAAATGCGTAGTAATTTGAATGTTGTAACTTTGGAGGAATTGATTTGGTTTTTTAATAATAAATTTATTATTAAAGAAAATTGTTTGGAATTAAAAAAAATAGTTTCTTTATTATCTGGTCATATTGATAGTAATGAATTTAATAGAATTCAAGATTTATATATTGAATCTAAAGAAAAATGTAAGTTAAAACAAGTATTTTCTTTTATAAAAAATGATATTGATGAATATGGTTATGAGTGGATGCGTGGAGATGATGTTAGACAATATGTAATTGGTTATATTACTAATTGTTGTGCGCATATTTCTGGTGCTGGTGAAGGAATTATGATTGAAAGTATAATTAATCCTTATGTTAAAACAATGATAATTTATTATTTTGGTAAAATAGTTGGTAAAACTACTGCTTATTATAATAGAGATAAGGAATATTTACTTTTTAATAATATTGAAATAAGTGATAATTTTATGCATAGCATGGTTATTGGGAAAACTGAAAGATTAAATGTTTTAAAAACAATAATTATTGGTATTAAGGATCAGATAAAAGAAATGAAAAAAAATGGTTATAATGTTAGAAGTGTTAGAATAGGTATGAATAATAATGATTTAGCTTATGAACTTGAAAAATTATTTGTTATAACTAAAGAAAATTTACTTGAAAATTATAATTATGGGTATTATTTGGGAGATGCTAATTGTAAAACAACGGGACAGGCAATTATAAAATTTAGAAAGGATTTGAAAAATGGATTACATTGATAATTTAAAAAATGTTATTGATAGTGAAAATATTATTGATATATCTTTTATATATAATCTTTGGAAAGAATATATAGAGCATTTTGATTTAAGTCATGAATGTTCAAGTATTAATTTTGTTAATGATTTTTTAGGAGGTCAAAGTGCTGGATATTCTTCTAATAAAAGGGAGGTTATATTTAATACTGAATTAATGAAAAAAGAAGCTATTTTTTGCGCTAAAAAATATAATCTTGATGGTTATGATTATTACTGTTATGTTAATTTGAAAATTCTTGAAATTATTTTACATGAATTTGAACATATTATTCAAGAAAAAAAATCAAATATTGAGCCTAATGATTTAGAGTTAGAATTAATTTCTTGGTGTAAAATGAATATGGAATTGTGGAGATTAATTAATAATAAATATACTTATAATGAAACTTATAAATTTAATCCATGTGAAAGATTAGCTGAACTTTATAGTTATAAGAATATATTAAATATTATAAAAACATATGGTTATACTTCTAATAAAGTTGTTAATTTATTAAATAAAGAATTATCTTTTATTCAATTAAATGGTTATAATTATGAAAAAGATATAATATGTCCAACAGAATTTTATTTTATGAATACTGGCTTGGAACCTATTTGGTATAATATGAATTTTTATTCTTCAGATAGAGATAGAATGCTTCAAAATGTTCAAAATAGTTATAGTTTTGAAAAAAGAATATTGCTTGGTTTACCAATAAGTAAAGTAGAATTAAAAAAAATAATTAAAAGAGCTTTTATTAGTAAATAATGTTTATAAATAATAAAAAAATGCTTGTTAACTATTTAAATTATGATATAATTATTATGAAAGGAGTATATATATGGGTGATTATAATAATTACATTAATTTCCAAGAAAAATTAACTGGTGTATATGTATGGACAATTATTGCTGCAGTTATTGCAATTCTTGGAGGTATTACACTATACTTTATATTTACAAATAAAGAGTTTAGTGGAAAATTGAAAGGATTTACAAAAATACTTGCTGAATTCTTAACTTTTGAAAGAGGAGTTTTAAGTCCAATTTTAAAAATATCTTATTTGATATTAGCGATTTTTATAACATTATATTCTTTTGGACTAATAGCTGTTAGTTTTGGTGCTTTTTTATCAACATTAATTGTTGGTAATGTAGTACTTAGAGTAAGTTATGAAATGGCATTGTTAATGATTGATTTAGCAAAAGATGTTAAGGAAATTAAGAAAGGATTAAAGAAATAGGTTACTATTTCTTTTTAGATATTATATGAAAGAATTAGAAACAGAAAGATTGGTTTTACGTAGAGTAAAACTTGAAGATGCAGAGGTAATGTTTAATGGTTGGTGTACTGACATAGATGTTTGTAAGTATTTGCCTTGGAATGTTCATCCTAATATTGAATTTACAAAGAAATTACTTAAAATGTGGGTAGATGAATACAATGATCCTACTACTTATAGGTGGATGGTTGTTTTGAAGGATAATAATGAAGCAATTGGTACTATTGATGTTGTAAAGAAGGATATTGTAAATAAAGTTTATGAAGTTGGATATTGTTATAAAAAAGATGTTTGGGGTCATGGTTATGGTAGTGAGGCATTATTTTGTGTTATATCTTTTTTATTTGATGATGTAAATGCTGAATTAGTATGCGCTAAGCATTATGAAAATAATATAGGAAGTTACAAAGTAATGGAAAAATGTGGCATGATTGTTGATGGAACTTTAAGAAGTAGAGTTATATATGATGGAAATAGAATAGCTGAAGTTTATCATTCGATTACAAAAGAAGAATATTTGTTAAAATATAAAAATATGATACAATAGTATCGGAGGTTATTTTATGACAATAATAATACCAGCTTATAATCCAGATGAGCATTTAATTGGTGTACTTGATGATATTAAGAAAAATTTAAATTTAAATGTAATTGTTGTTGATGATGGTAGTAATGATAAAAAAATATTTGATCGTGTAAAACAATATAAAAATGTTACTTTACTTACACATGATATTAATAAAGGAAAAGGCAAAGCTATGAAAACAGCTATGGAATATGTTTATAAAAATATAGATGATGATGGCATTGTTTTTGTAGATGCAGATGGTCAACATAAGGTAGAAGATGTAAAAAAAATAATTGAGACTTTTAATAAAAATAAGAATGATTTAATTATTGGTGTACGTAAGTTTAAGGGAAAAGTTCCTTTAAAATCTAGATTGGGTAATAATATTACTAAGTTCTTATTTAGTGTCTTTACTTTAAAAAAGGTAAGTGATACACAAACTGGTCTTAGAGCTATTAATACAAAATACATTCCTTTTTTACTTAAAATTGAAGGAAATAGATATGAATATGAAATGAATATGCTACTTAGTGTTGTTGGCAATAAAATAAATATTGTTGAGGTTCCTATTGAAACTGTTTATGAAGACATGCAAAATTCAACTTCACATTTTAGAGCTTTTAGAGATTCATTTTTAGTTTATAAAACCTTTTTAAAGTTTATTGGTTCGGGATTACTTAGTTTTTTAGTTGATTATATAGCTTTTATATTATTTATCAAGTTATTTAATAATAATATTCCATTAATTGTTTTTATATGTAATGTATTTGCTAGATTAATAAGTGGTACGGTTAATTATAATTTGAATAAACATTTTGTATTTAGTTCTTCTAAGAAAAAAACTTTAAAAGGTTATATTATGTTATCTGTTATTATAATTTTGATAAATAGTTTTATTTTAAATCTATTTATAAATACTTTTAAATTAAATGCTTATTTATCTAAATTTGTTGTTGAAACTATATTATTTATTTTAAATTTTATTATTGAAAAAAATATTGTATTTAGCGAGAAATGGAGGAAAATATGACTCTTGTGATTATGGCTGCTGGTATGGGTAGTAGATTTGGTGGACTTAAACAGATTGAACCAATGGATGAATATGGTAATTTTATTATAGATTATTCAATATATGATGCTATAAGAGTAGGCTATGATAAAGTAGTATTTATTATAAAAAAAGAAAATTATGATATTTTTAGGGATACAATTGGTAAAAGAATTGAAAATAAGATAAAAGTTGAATATGTTTTTCAAGAACTTAATGATTTACCAAAGGGATATAATGTTTTTTTAGAGCGAGTTAAGCCTTGGGGGACTGGTCATGCTATTTTATCTTGTAAAAATGTTGTAAATGAGCCTTTTACAATTATTAATGCTGACGATTTCTATGGATTGGATGCTTATAAAAAAGCTAGTGAGTTTATTTGTAGAAATAATGGTGATTATGCTATGACTGGTTATGCTGTTAAGAATACGATTACAGAAAATGGAAAAGTAAAAAGGGGAGTATGTGATATTTCTAATGGTTATGTAGTTAAATTAATTGAATCAGAAATTGAATATATTGATGATAAGTATATTGCTAGTCCTTTAAATGGTGATAATTCTTTTGAAATTGGTCCTGATACTATTGTTTCTATGAATATGTTTACTTTTACACCAAGAATTTTTGATTTTTTAGAAAAAGAATTTCCAAAATTTTTAGATAAAAATAAAGATAATATTTTAAACTGTGAGTTTTTGATTCCTGATTTAGTTTTTAAACAAATGAAAGAAGAAAATGTTAAAGTAGAGGTTTTAAATACTAATTCTAAATGGCTTGGTGTAACTTATAAGGAAGATAAAGGTAATGTTGTTAATAATTTAAAGGCTTTAGTTGATGCTGGAGAATATAGAAGAGGATTGTGGGAAAATGATTAAAGAATAATTAATCATTTTTTTATAGTTTTACTTTTTTATATATATATTGTATAATTATTATGGTGGGATAATGAAAAAAGTATTAAATTTTGTTTCAATATTAATTAGTATAATATTTGGTATAATTTCTTTTTGTTTTATACTTGGCATATCATTTAGAGTATATAATATTGATGATTATAATGCTATAATGGTATTAATTGAAAATGATTTGGGATTTAGTTTACCAAAGTGTTTGAATTATATTTATAGTTCTAATTTTGTTAAATATGCAATATTAATATTTGTTTTAATTTTACTTTTTTTGATAATAATTAATATAAAAAATAAATTTTATAGAGGATTAAAATATGTTGGTTCTGCTATAATTTTAAGTTCAACTTTTGTTTTGATTAATATTTTATTTTTTGATAAATTAATTGGTAATTTTGATGAAAATGTTATAATTATGTTAAAAAATAATGTATTTTTTAGTTGTTTAATAAAGAATAGTATTATATTTTTAATTATAGGATTATTTATGATAGTTTTGTATGCTGTAATTGATACTATATATGAAAAAAATAATAAGATAAAATTTGAAAATGTAGAAATTATAGAGGAAAAATAGTTGACTTGTAAAAAAATTATTAAAATAGTATAATATAAAAAGTGGTGAGAAAATGAAAAAATTTAAATATATATTAATTGGATTATTTACTTTATTACTTGCGTGTTTACCGTTTGTTAGTAGTAGTATGCCTTCTTCAAGAAATCCATATACATATTATAGAGTTTATTATGATGGGGAGTTAATTGGAACTATAAAGTCAGAAGAAGAATTATTAAAATATATTAATGATAATAATGTTGAATATAAAGAAAAATATGGTGTAACCGATGTTTATAAACCAAATAATTTATTGATAAAATCATATAAAACATATGAAAGTGCTGTTGATGATGCTTATAGTGTTTATAAAAAAATTGAGGCTTTAGCAAGTTTTACTTTAAAAGGTTATGAATTTTCCATTGCAAGCGGAGAAAATTCTGAATCTATTTTTGTTTTAGATGAGCAAGTATTTAATGATGCGATTGAGACTGTTATTAAAACTTTTGTTGATGCAGAAGATTATGAAGATTATAAAAATGGTGATGTAACTACACTTAATAAAATTGATAATATATATGTTAAAGAAAGTATTAATTATCGAGAATTGTATATTCCTATAAGTGAAAAAATATATACAGATCCACTTGATTTAGCTGCTCATTTACTTTATGGTGATAATGCAAAGGAAAAAAAATATACTGTAAAATTGGGAGATACAATTGAAAGTGTTGCTTTTGCAAATGAGATAAGCACAGGTGACTTTTTGCTTTCTAATCCAGAATATAATAATGCTTCTAATTTACTTGCTGTAAATACGAGTGTTATTATTAAACCTTTAAATCCTTCTATTAATATTGTTGTTGAAAAGTATGAAACAACTGAAGATGTTAAGGATTATAAGATTGAAACAACATATGATGATCAAAAAAATCAACAGTATTATAGAGTTCTTCGTAAAGGTGAAAATGGTTATGAGAGAATAACGAGAAGAATTGAAACTATAAATGGTGTTGATACATATGTACTTACGCTTTCTAAAGAGGAGTTAAAGCCAGCAATTTCACAAATTGATGTTAAGGGAAGTAAAGTTGTTTCAAAAATTGGTGGTTCTGTTTGGGGATGGCCTACAGAAAGTGGTTATTATGTAATTGATAGATATAGATATCGTTATAGTCCTGTTTATGGTAATTATGAATTGCATACTGGCTTAGATATAACTGGAACAGGCTGTTATTCTAATATATATGCTGCCAATAATGGTGAAGTAATAATGTCAAATAAAGTTGATAATGGTTCATATGGTTTGTTTGTTGCTATAAATCATCATAATGGTTATAGTACTTTATATGGTCATATGATTAAAGTATATGTAAATAAAGGTGATATTGTTGAAAAAGGTCAAGTAATTGGTTTAATGGGATCTACTGGCGATTCAACTGGCTGTCATTTACATTTTGAATTATGGAGTGGATATCCTTGGGGAAATGGTTATAGGTTAAATCCTAATGTTATTCCATTATATAATAAGTAAATAGTTTTCTATTTACTTTTTAGTTGCATTTCTTTTTTTAGATGGTAAAATAGTAATTGATGGTATTAAATCGAGGTGATAGTTTTGAAAAAATTAAACTATGGTTTAACAAGTGAGGAAGTTAAGGAAAGAATTCAAAATGGTTTAATTAATAATGATTCTTCTGTTAAAACTAAAAGTATAAAAAAAATTATTTTTGATAACTCATTTAATATTTTTAATATAGTTAATACTATTCTTGGTTTGATGATTATTGTTTCAGGTATTATTTATAATATTCCATTAATAAATATATTAAAAAATATTACTTTTTTAGGTGTTATGATAATAAATACTTTAATTAGTATATATCAGGAAATTTCTAGTAAACTAATTGTTGATAAATTATCAATAATTAGTAAATCACCGGTATTATGTATTAGAGATAATAAAGAAAATTTTATTGATTTATCCGATATTGTCATTGATGATTGTTTAAAATTTAGAATTGGTTCACAGGTTGTTGTAGATAGTGTTGTAATATCTGGAAATGCTGAAGTTAATGAATCATTTATAACTGGTGAATCGAAGACAGTTTTTAAAAGAAAAGGCGATAAAATATTATCGGGATCTTTTATTGTAAGTGGTGAATTAATTGTAAAAGTTGTCGCAGTTGGATGTGATAATTATACTTCTAAAATAACTGCTTTTAGTAAGAAAAAAAATAAAATTAATTCAGAACTTATGGATTCACTTAATTTTATTATTAAAAATGTTTCTAAATTTATTATACCTATTGGTATTATTATGTTTATTAAGCAATATAGTTTACTTTCAAGTGATTTTAATAGTGCTTTAATTAGGACTGTTGCTTCTCTTGTTATGATGATACCTGAAGGATTGGTATTATTAACTAGTTCAGTTTTAGCTGTTAGCGTTATTAGACTTGGTAAAGTAAATGTTCTTGTTCAGGAATTATATTGTATTGAAACACTTGCTAGAGTTGATACCTTATGTCTTGATAAAACAGGAACACTTACTGAGGGAATAATGGAAGTTTATGATGTTATTAATTATGATGATATTGATGTTTCAAAAATACTTGCTTCTTTTTCAAAAAATCTAGTTCATAATAATACTTTAGATGCTATTGAAAAAAAATTTGGTAATAAAGGAGTAAATGTTTCTAAAAAAGAAGAATTTTCTTCTAATAAGAAATATTCAATGATTAATTATGATAAAATGGATTATTATTTAGGAGCACCAGAAATATTATTTCCTAGTATTGATGTAAGTAGTTATTCAGATTATAGGGTACTTGCTTTAGGTTATAAGAAGGAAAATGATTCAAAGTTAAAACTAGGAACTTTAATATTATTACAGGATAAAATAAGAGAAAAAGCTAAAAATACACTTGAATATTTTAAAAATCAAGGTGTTGATGTTAAAATAATTTCTGGTGATAGTGTTCAAACATTAGTTAAAATTGGTAAAAGACTTGGTGTTGATACAAATAATTATGTTGATATGAGCGGTAAAAATATTATCGATGAAGATGTTGTTAAAAATACTATATTTGGTAGGGTTAGTCCATTTCAAAAAAGAGAAATTGTTGAAAAATTAAAATCAATGGGTCATATTGTTGCTATGACAGGTGATGGCGTTAATGATGTACTTGCTTTGAAAGAGGCTGATTGTAGTATTGCAATAGCTGGTGGATCTGATGCAGCTAAGGCTGTTAGTAGATTAGTTTTATTAGATTCTAATTTTGATAGTATTCCAAATATTGTGTATGAAGGTAGAAGAACAATTAATAATATAACAAGAAGTGCGAGTTTGTTTTTATCGAAAACTGGTTATGCAATGTTATTTGCGCTTCTTTATTTATTAATAAATGAAAGTTATCCATTTGAGCCTATTCAAATTTCTTTGATTGGTGCTTTGACTATAGGAATACCATCATTTGTACTTGCTTTAGAAGATAATGATGAAATAGTTAAAGGAACTTTTTTAAAAAATGTTTTATTTAAATCGGTTCCTGTTAGTTTTACTTCTGCTTGTTCTATTGTTTTGATGGAAATAGTATCTAATTTTTTAAATTTTACGCAAATTCAAAAAAACACTATTGATGTTGCTTTAGTTGCTTTTATAGGATTTATTTTGATTTATAAATTATGTATTCCTTTTACTAAAATTAGAAGATGTTTATTTTATTTTTGTATAATTACATTTATAATTTGTATTTTGTTTTTTAGAGATTTTTTCTCTTTAACTTACTTTAATTATAAGATGATTATTGTTCTTGGAATATTTATGTTTTTAAGTTTATTTTTGTTAAAATTATTTTGTTATTTATTTGAGATTTTTATTAAAAAGAAGGAGATGTTAAAATGAAATCTGGTTTTGTTGGTATAATTGGTAGAACTAATGTTGGTAAATCTACATTAATAAATAGTTTAGTTGGAAGGAAAGTAGCAATTACTTCTGATAAAGTTCAAACTACAAGAAATATTATTCAAGGTATTTATAATGATGAGGATTCACAAATTGTATTTGTTGATACTCCTGGTATTCATAAGCCTACGCATAAACTTGGGAATTATTTAAATAAAGAAGCTTATTTTAGTATTAATGATGTTGATATTATATTGTTTGTTGTAGATGGAAGTACTAGTATAGGTCCTGGTGATAAATTTGTTATTGAAAAATTAAAAGAAATTAATAAAGATGTTATTTTAGTTATTAATAAAATTGATAAAATGACTAATGAATATATTATGAAAAAAATTCTTGAATATAAAGAATTATATGATTTTAAGGAAATTGTTCCTGTTAGTGCTTTAAAAAATAAGAATAAAGATGAATTAATAAAAACTATTAAATTATATTTACCTGATAATGTTAAATATTATGATGATGATACGTTTACTAATAAATCAGTTCAATTTTTGATAAGTGAACTTATTAGGGAAAAAGTTTTTAATTTAACACGTGAAGAAATTCCTCATTCTGTTACTGTTGTTATTGAAAGAATGAAAAGAAATAAAGGTAAATTAATTATAAATGCGATGATTGTTGTTGATAGAGATGCTGTTAAAAAAATAATTGTTGGTCATAATGGATTTATGATAAAAGAGATTGGTACTTTAGCACGTCATGATATAGAAGAATTATTGGGAGAAGAAGTTTATCTTGAATTATTTGTTAAAACAATTGAATCTTGGAGAGATTTGGATAAATATTTAAAAGAATTTGGTTATAATGATTTTGATGAATAAATATTTTTAAAGTAAACATAATTATATTGGTGATGATATGAAAGAAATGTTGTGGTTACTTTTTAAAAATACTGGTAAAATCGAATATTTTATGAAGTACAAGGAGTTAGATGATGGACGAGATAGAGGGAATAATAGTAAATGAAATAGATTATAGAGATACAAGTAAGATTGTTACTATTTTGAGTGAAAAAGGTTTAATTGGAGCGATTGCAAAAGGATGTAAAAGTCCTAAGAGTATGCTTAGATCTTGTACTGATAAATTAACTTATGGTAAATTTTATTTAAAATATAAAGAGAATAAATTGTCCACTTTAAATAATTTTGATAATTATAATAATTTTAAAAATATAAAAAAAGATTTTATTAAACTTGGTTTTAGTATGTATTTAGTTGATCTAAGTTATCAGGTAGCAAAAGAAAATTTTTTAAGTTTAATATATTTTAATTTAATTGAAGGTTTAAAAAAAATTGAAAATGGTATTGATCCACTTATTATAACAAATATTTTAGAATTGAAATATTTGAGTATTTTAGGAGTTAGTCCGGTTTTAGATGAATGTGCATCTTGTAGTAGTAAAAATAATATTGTTGGTTTATCTAGTAATAAAGGTGGTTTAGTTTGTAGTAATTGTTTTAAAAATGATATGGAAGTAGAAGAAAAAACAATTAAACTTATTAGATTATATTATTATATAGATATAAAAAAAATAGATAGTTTTAATGTTAGTAAGAATATTGTAAATGAAATTAATAGGTTTCTTGATGATTATTATGAAAGATATACGGGATTATATTTAAATGGTAAAAAAATAGTTAAAGATATGTATATTTGACTATTTTTTTTATTTGTGCTATTATACCTAATATGTTTAGGGGGAATAGATGTGATTAATAATGGATGGATAGATGCCAATGGTAATATTGTTTCTGTAAAGGAAAACATAAATGAAAGTGCCTTTAATTATTGTGAAAAATATTTACCTCCGCATATAAAAAATATTCTTAATTTATATATAATTAAATATGGTAATATAAGTGAAATTGAAAGAAAAAAGGATGTTTATGCTGATTTTTTAATTATTGTATTGGGATTTATAAAAATTAGTAATAATAAAGTTTGTATACCTGAAAACAAATATGATGAATATTGTAAAAAATATAAGAAAATATATGATCATTTTGGTTATAGTGAAATGATTTATCCTAAATTAATTTATAATAGATCTAATGGTGAATTTATAAGTTATAATGAAAAATCAATGTTATTTAGAAAAAGTGTTGCATAAAATAAAAAGTGTGTTATAATTTTAGTGTGAACGCGATGATAGTGTGGAAAACTGGAGCGATGCGTTATAAAGATTCTCTATAGAATAAAATAGGGTGGAACCACGATTAATTCGTCCCTATACTATAGGGATTTTTTTAATTTTTGGGAGGATATATGGAAAAAGTAACAATGGAAGAATTAGTTAATTATTCAAAACAATATGGATTTGTATTTCAAGGAAGTGAGATATATGGTGGACTTGCTAATGCTTGGGATTTTGGACCTTTAGGTGCTGAACTTAAAAATAATATTAAAAAAGCTTGGATGAAAAAGTTTGTAGAAGAAGATATAAATAATGTTAAATTAGATAGTGCGATTTTGATGAATCCTAAAGTATGGGAAGCAAGTGGTCATTTATCAACATTTGCTGATCCATTAATTGATTGTAAGGAATGTAAAACAAGATATCGCGCGGATAAATTAATTGAGGATTTTACTCATGGTGATATAACTGGCGATGGAATGAGTAATGATGAATTAATTAATTATATTAATGAACATAAAATAGTCTGTCCAAAGTGTGGAAAACTTAATTATACTGATATAAGACAATTTAATTTAATGTTTAAAACTTTTCAAGGTGTAACAGAAGATTCAAAAAATACAATTTATTTAAGACCAGAAACAGCACAAGGTATATTTACTAATTTTATTAATGTTCAAAGAAGTATGAGATTAAAATTACCGTTTGGTATTGGTCAGGTTGGTAAGAGTTTTCGAAATGAAATTACTCCTGGTAATTTTATATTTAGAGTTCGTGAATTTGAACAGATGGAACTTGAATTCTTTTGTAAACCTGGTACGGAATTAGAATGGTTTAATTATTATAAAAATGCTTGTTTTAATTTTTTACTTAATTTAGGTATAAAAAAAGAAAATCTAAGACTTCGTGATCATGCTAAAGAAGAACTTTGTTTTTATAGTAATGCTACTACTGATATTGAATATAATTTCCCATTTGGTTTTGGTGAATTATGGGGTATTGCTAGTAGGACTGATTATGATTTAAAACAACATGAAAAATTTTCTGGTGAGAATTTATCTTATTTAGATCCAGATGATAATACAAGATATGTTCCTTATGTAATTGAACCTTCTTTGGGTGTTGAAAGATTATTTTTAACGGTATTGTGTGATGCTTATACTAAAGAACAACTTGAAGATGGTGAAGTTAGAGAAGTTTTAAAAATACATCCTTTCCTAGCGCCTTTTAAGGTTACTGTTTTACCTTTAATTAAGAAAAATCATAGTGAAAAGGCTAAAGAAATTTATAAAAATATAAGTTCATATTTTATGGTTAATTATGATGAGTCTGGTAATATTGGTAAAAGATATAGAAGATCTGATGCTATAGGTACACCATTTTGTGTTACTATTGATGATGATACTTTAAATAATAATACAGTAACTGTTCGTGATCGTGATACTATGAAACAAGATACTATTAATTTAGATGATTTAGTTAATTATATAAATGAAAGAGTAAAGTTTTAATTAAAAATTTGTTAAAATACATACCTTTTGAGTAAAAAATGATAAAAAAATGTTGAAAACTTTATTTTTGAGTGATATAATACATCTAGAAAACGGGGAGAGGAGGGATTAGAATGACAAAAGTTATAGTTAGAAATGGTAATGTTGATTCGGCTTTACGTACTTTTAAACAAAAGACTGTTAAAGAGGGCCTCCTAAAAGAAGTTAGAAAAAAAGAAAGTTATATGAAACCTGGCGAAAAGCGTAGGGAAGCTAAAAAAGAGGCTATTAAAAATAGTCGTCGTAGAGAAAGAAATAGGGGCTAAGGCTCCTTTTAATTTTATGGAGGAATATATGAAAGAAAAAATATTAGAAGATTTAAAAAATGCTATGAAAAATCAGGATAAAGATACTTTATCAACTATTAGATTATTAAAAGGTGCTTTGCAATTAGAAGAAATTAATAAAAAAGGTGAATTAACTGATGATGAGATTATTGGTATTGTTAGTAAGCAAATAAAAACTAGAAAAGAATCAATTGTTGAATTTGAAAAAGCAGGAAGAAATGATTTGGCTGTTAAAACAAAAGCTGAGATAGAAATTTTAGAAAAATATTTGCCTGAACAATTGGATATTAGTGAAGTTAATAAAATTATTGATGATGCTTTTGATAAGGTTAAACCTACTAGTATGAAAGATATGAAAGATATTATGGCATATGTTAATCCTTTAGTTAAGGGTAAAGCTGATATGGGATATGTGAGTAAGACTATTAAAGATCGTTTAGCTTAAAAAATAGTTGTATTCAGTTATTTAATGTTTATTTTGACATATATATAATTATGAAATGTTTGTTCTTAATTTGACATTAATGATTATTTTGTGGTAATATTATAATGTCTTAAGGACAATAAGGGTGATAATATAATGAATCATATATTAGATGATAAGGAATACTATGATATAGTTTCCGATATTATAAATAATGATGAGTTTGATAAAATAAAGAAAATAGAACATCATGGTATAACAAGATATGAACATAGTTTGAAAGTTTCTTATAGATCTTATAAGATTGCTAAAGTATTAAAATTAAATGCATATGAAACTGCTAGAGCGGGTTTATTACATGATTTCTTTATTAGTTCAAATGAGCAAACTAAATTAGATAAATGTATATCAACGTTTACACATCCATATAAAGCTATTAAAACTGTAAGTAAAAATTTTAATGTTAGTGATCGTGAACTTGATATAATAAAAACACATATGTTTCCTGTTAATTTATCAATACCAAAGTACGCTGAAAGTTGGGTTGTTAATTTGGTTGATAAATTTATTGGAACTTACGAGTTTTCAGTTAAATTTGGTAATAAATTTAATTATGCTGTCAATTTAGGAATAGTTTTATTTATGAATATAATGAAATAACTATAGAAATATAGTTATTTTTGTGTTATAATTTATTTGTTGTCTCCGTAGCTCAGTAGGATAGAGCGACTCCCTCCTAAGGAGTAGGTCGTTGGTTCGATTCCAATCGGGGACACCATTTATGGTATTAAAAACTTGTCAAAGTTTAAAAATTATATTATGTATACAGGTGAAGAAAATTTTATAAAATAAAAAAGGAATGTTTAATATTCTAACATTGAGTCTGATTACATTTGCACTTAATCCTGTTCGATTGAGTGCTTTTTTACTAGTTTAAATATATTATAAAAGAAAAAGTTAGAATAAGATATAAGAGTAAACAATTTTTATTATTTATTAATATTTGTTGTATTTATTATTAGTAAAATGAATAATTATAAAAGTAAAAAATGTATTTAATAATAAATGTTTATTGTTAGGAGGATTGTATATGGAAATTATAGTAGAAGGAAAGTGTACAAATTCATTTGTACCTGATGAAGTTAGATTAAATATTAATTTTTTTGTGAAAGGTATTACTTATGAAGAAGTATTAAATAAAGGAACATTAAATGTTCAATTATTTATAGAAGAAGTATTATTTAAAAATGGTTTTAAAAAAGATGATATGAAAACAAGAAGTTTTATTATAAAAGAGGAAAAAAAATATAATGAAATTACTAGAACTTATGATTTTGATGGTTATTCTTTTACTCAAGATGCTATATTAAAGTTTGACTATAATAGTAATTTGATGGCAAATATAATAGTAGCGATTTCAAAATTTAGTAATTTTTTAACTTGTCAAATAAATTTTGGTTTAAAGGATGAGGAAAAATGTAGGAAAACTCTTTTGAGTAATGCTTATAAAGATGCAGAGAATAAAGCTATGATTATTGCTGAAGCAGCTTTAAAAAAATTAAAATATTGTCAAAAAGTTGATTTTAGACCATTTGCAAATGATTATATTTCAAATACAATGTTTGGGTCTGATATGATGTCTGCAGAAAAATATATGAAAGGGATAGTACAAAATATAGTAAATACTTTCACTCCTGAAGAAATAGAATTAACAGAAACGTTATATTGTTTATGGATAACAGAATAATTTACATGACTTACATACTATGGTATAATATTTATGTAAGTAATAAAAACTTAATAATTTCATATAAAGAAGTAGGTGGTAATTTATGTTTTATATTTGGCTTATTGTTGCTATTATTCTTGGTATCATGGAAGCACTTACTACGAGTTTAGTTAGTATATGGTTTGTTGTAAGTGCAATAGCAACAATGATTGTATCTTTATTTACTGATAATCATTTTATTCAAATAGGAGTTTTTGTTGTTTTAGGAATTATACTTATGCCAATCAGTAAAAAAATATATACAAAGATAAAGGTTAATGATATAAAAACAAATTTTGATCGAATAATTGGAATGAAAGGTATTGTTACTGAAGACATTATTGATGGTAATATTGGAGAAGTAAAAGTAGATGGTAAGAAGTGGTCAGCTTATGCAGATACTAATATTTTAAAAGGAGAATATGTAAAAATATTATCTATTAATAGTGTTAAATTAAAAGTTGAAAAATGGAGGTAAAAATGGAAATATTTGTTGCAATTTTAATTTTAGTTGTACTATTTATAATACCTAGTATTAAAGTAGTACCACAAGCATGTTCATATGTTATAGAAAGATTAGGTAGTTATATGACAACATGGTCAAATGGTCTTCATTTTAAAGTGCCTTTTATTGATAAAATATCAAATAAAGTAACTTTAAAGGAAATCGTTAAAGATTTCGCACCACAACCTGTTATTACTAAAGATAATGTTACAATGCAAATTGATACAGTTGTTTATTTTCAAATAACAGATCCTAAATTATATACTTATGGCATTGAAGATCCAATAAATGCTATTGAAAATTTGACTGCTACAACTCTTAGAAACATTATTGGTGAGTTAGAGCTTGATCAGACTTTAACATCAAGAGATATTATAAATGCTAAAATGAGAAGTATTTTGGATGAGGCTACTGATCCTTGGGGAATTAAGGTAAATAGAGTAGAAGTTAAAAATATACTGCCACCTAGAGATATACAGGAAGCAATGGAAAAACAAATGCGTGCTGAAAGAGAAAGAAGAGAAAAAATACTTCAAGCTGAAGGTGAGAAAAAATCAAGCATTTTAATTGCTGAAGGTGAAAAAGAGTCTGCTATTTTAAAAGCTGAAGCTCATAAAGAAGCTCAAATAAAAATGGCAGAAGGTGAAGCTGAAGCTTTACTTAAATTAAAGCAAGCTGAAGCTGATGGAATTAAGCTTTTAAAAGAGGCTAAAGCTGATTCTTCTGTTCTTACGCTTAAGAGCTATGAGGCACTTGAAAAAGTTGCAAATGGTCAGGCAACTAAAATTATTGTACCTTCTAACTTGCAAAATGTTGCAACTATTGGTACTGTTATAAATGAAATGATTGATAAAAAATAAATTTTATAATATTTTTAGAATATTAAAGTTAATGTTTGAAGACATTAACTTTTTAATTTTTATTGTATTACTATATTATTTCTTTGTGCAAAACACAAAGATTTTATGAGATAATTATTATATTATTAATTGTAATAATTATTTTTAGAAATTGACATTTTATATGATTGTGGTATTATATAAATGGTGAATGAGAATATGACTGATAATTTAATTTATAAAAAAGCAAAAGAATTTAAGAAAAAATATCCTAAAACTGTAGCTTTTAGAATAAAGCAGCACGCTAAAGTTGCTAGTAATTTTGTGGGCGCTGATGAAGAAATAAAGTATGTTTTTGTTGGACAAAAGAATAGTGATAGTTTAGATTTTGTTAATACTAATATAATTGTTTTGACTGATAAAAGAATAGTTGTTGCAACAAAAAGATTAATGTTTGGATATTTCTTTAGAATGATTACTCCAGATATGTTTAACGATTTAACAATAAAAAAAGGTTTAATTTGGGGAAAAGTAATAATTGATACTATTAAGGAAAAGGTAATACTTACAAATATAGATTCTAATGCTTTAGCTGAAATAGATGATAATATTACTATGCATATGCTTGAAGAAAAGAACAAATTGAAGAAGGAAGAAAATTAACTTCCTTTTTAATTTGACGGAAATTACAATTTATGTTAGTATTAAGGTGTATTTATGGGAGGAATAATTATGAATACAAAGGTTTTAGTTGTTAATGCCGGAAGTTCATCTTTGAAATTTTCTTTATACGAAATGCCTGGCGCAAGGGAACTTATAAATGGAAATGTTGAGAAGATTGGTTTAAAAGATTCCTTTTGTTCTTTAAAAATTAATGGTAAAAAAATTGAACATAATTGGTATGTTAAAGATCATGGTGCTGCTGCTGAAGTTATGTTAAAGGAATTGGTTGATAACCATATAATTAGAAACATAAATGAAATTTCATCAATTGGTCACCGTATTTTACATGGTGGTGAATATTTTTCTGAATCAGTTATTATAAATAATGATGTATTAGATAAAATTATTAGTTTAACTAAATTAGGTCCACTTCATCATCCTGGTGAAATTGGCGCTATAAAAAAAATGATGGAATTATTACCAAACACATTAAATGTTGCTGTTTTTGATACAGCTTTTCATCAAACAATGCCAAAAGAAAATTATGTTTATGCTGTTCCTTATGATTGGTATTTGAAAAACGGAGTACGTAAGTATGGATTTCATGGAACAAGTCATAGATACATTACTGGTGTTATGCAAGATAAATTAGGTAAGGAAAGTGTTAATTTAATTAGTTGTCATTTAGGTGGTGGTGCTAGTATTGCTTGTATAAAGGATAGCAAATGTTTAGATACTACTATGGGATTAACTCCACTTGATGGACTTGTAATGGGTACTAGATCTGGTAGTATTGATCCTTCTATTATCACTTATATGATGCAAGAAACAGGTAAAAGTGCTGAAGAAATAGTAAGTGATTTAAATAAAAATAGTGGTTTATTTGGTATTTGTGGAAAAAGTGATTTCAGAGACGTTGAAAAATTAATTAGCGAAGGTAATGAAAATGCTATTCTTGCTTTTAATAAATTTAGAGATTCTATTGTAAAATATATTGCTTATTATTATGTTTTACTTGATGGTAATGTTGATAGTATCGTATTTACTGCTGGTATTGGTGAAAATGTTATTAGTATCAGAAAAAGTGTTATTGATAAATTATCTAATGTTTTAGGTATCAAATTGAATGAAAAAGAAAATAGCAATATTGCTAAATTTAAGGATAAACAAGAAGGTATAATTACAACAAGTGATTCTAAAATTCCTGTTTATGTTATTCCAACTAATGAAGAATTAATGATTTTAAATGATACATATAATTTAGTTTATAATGATTCTAAAAAATTATCTTTAAAAAAATAATATTGAAAATTTATGTTTAAAAGGGGGTTAATTATGAATATAATTTTAAATGAAAAAAGTGTTAAAGAATTTATTAATGATTATATTTCTTCAATAACTTTGAAGAAAAAGGAAGTAAAGAATGGAAGGTATCATCATAATTGTGATTATAGTGATGCTCCTTCAATAGTTAGAAATGGTATTTTGTCATTATCTGATATTAGTAGGTTAGGAATAAAAAAATATTCTTCTAAAGTTATTGATTTAGCTTCAGATGTTGAATCACATATAAATGGAAGCGATGCTATTTCATTAGCTGTTGTTGGCTTAACTGATTTGTATCGTGATGAAGATGAATATAATCCTTTTAATCCTGCAGTAGTTGATTTTATTGTATCGGATAGTATTAAGGCAAGTCGTTCTAGTATAAATTATGGAAATGAGTTTCTTTCTTATGAGCCTATTTATAGTGATAAATTTAAGGCTATTGATATTAGATTGAGGGCTTATCTTGAACGAACAAAAGATTATAAAAAGGTTATTTCAATGTATGAGGATTTAAGAAGAATTGCTTTGGCAATGAAGGATACAGAACTTGATGTTCCTTTGAGAGAAATGTCAGATGGTAATAGTTGTATAGATATTGATAAAGTTATAAAAATGCCTAAGATATTAATTAAATAAAGTTTTAATCAGAGATAATCTCTGATTTTTTATAATTTGACAAAGTAGATATTATTATTTTATAATATGTACATATTATTTGTTTAGTTGTTGGAGGTTTTATGAGTAATATTGATGAATTAGAAATGGAAATAGATTTATATGATTATTATAAACATAGAAAATCAAAACATTATGAATATTCTTCAAAATTAAAGAAGAAGGTAAAAAATGCATTGGATGAGCTTGAGGAGAATCATGATTCGTCATGGGCTTTGGAAATGTATAGAAGAAATCAAAATAATTTAAATGAAATTGCACTTTTTTATAGAGGTAATAAAATAACTTATGAAAAAATGTTTTCTTCTGCTTTTGCATATGCTAAATCTTTAAGGAAAATGGGGTATAATGAAAATTCGGAAATACCTGTTTGTATGTCTAATATACCAGAATTTGTGTATATGTTTTTAGCTGTTAATATGATAGGTGCTAGAATTAATGTTGTTGGAAGTTGGTTTAATAAAGATTATTTATTAGATATTATTAATAAAACTGGTAGTAAGACAATATTTATATCCGATGATGAATATGAAAATTTAAGGGATATTATATCTGAAAGTAATATTGAAAAAATTTGTATGTTTTCATTAACAGATTCATTCATTATTAAAAATGGCAAAAGTATTAATCCTTATGAAGAATTAGATAATATGTTTCATTCAATTACCAATTTAGTTCCAAAATATAAAGAAAATTGTGATAATATTATTGATGTTAATGAGTTCGTAAAATTAGGTGAAAATTATAAAGGAAGAGTTTTAGCTGATAGTATATTAGACGATGTTTGCGCGATTACATATACAAGTGGAACGACTGATCCTGGTTGTCCAAAAGGTGTTGTTCATTCTAATAGAAGTTATGTAACTTTATCTAGATTTAAAGAATATGATGTTTCTGGTATGCCGAGTATGAGGAAATTAATTGTTTTGGCTCATATTCCAACATATACTCATATGGAATTAACTTGTGCGATTTCAGATACTTTGTATGAAAAATGTACTCTTGCTTTAGAGCCTTTTTATGAAAGAGATTTCTTTCCATATTCTTTATTAATTAATAAACCTAATTTTGTACCGGCTAGTGCTGGATTTTGGGGATATTTATGTAAGTTATTGAATTTTGATGATAATTTTAAAAATATTAATATGCCTTATTTAATGATACCAACTGTTACTGGTGAAGCTTGTTCTTTGGGTGAAGAAAAATTCTTTAATTATACTTCAAAAAAACATAAATTTGGTACTGGAAAATTGCCTTTTCCACTTGCACCTGTAACTTTTTCAATTGGTGGTGGTACTTCGGAAAGTAGTGGTATATTTGTTACTTTGTATAAAGCTCTTCAAGAAAAAAAATATATTTTAGAGAAAAAATCTTTGGGATTAACGCCACATAGATTTGTTGAGATTGAAGTTTTAGATAATAATGGTAAACCTTGTAAATTGAATGAACCTGGTTTATTAGTTGCTAATTCTCCATGTAATATGATTAAATATACAAATGAAGAATTAAATAAAGGTGTTTATGTTACTGATTTTAATGGAAAAAAATGGCTTAGTTTAAATACTTATTCATATAAATCTGATTCTAAAAGGGTTAAGATGAAGGGAAGATTAAATAATTATATTGTTTCAAGTAGTGGTAATATACCTTATTATGCTATTGAAGATATAGTTGATATGGATAGTGATAATATTATGTCTTCTGCACTTGTTAAGGTAGATGATAAATATGTTTGTCATATAGAGATGCAGCCTTTGATATCAATAAGTAAGGTAAATGATGCTTTATTTAATTGTATTGAAAGATTAAATAATTCTTTACCAGAAGATATTGTGAATAATCTTTATGTTAGAATTAGAAATTCTATTGAATCTTTTCCACTTGCGCCGAGCGGAAAAAGAGATACTGGTGCTTTAGTTCGTGAGGGTATTACTGATGAATGTATAAAATGTTCTGATTATTTGGTAGAAAAAAAATTGACACGTTAGTGTCATTTTTTGTATAAATATAATTAATTATAAATATTTAAAAAAATGATGACTAAATATAAAAAAAATGATAAAATTATATTATAGAATAGAGGGATATAATGAGTTGTTTGCTTTTAATATTAGTAGTTTCTGTTTTTTCATTTACTTTAAATGTAATATATTTTTCAAGAAAACATATTAAAACAAAAGAAATGCAAATTTTTTCATATTTACTAATGGTAAATTTTATTGGTTTGATTTTAGAATTAATTTGTGCTTATATTGGTTATAAACTAGAAGCTAATGCGTTACTTGCTCATATTTTTACTAAAGTATATTTAGTTTATTTGATGACATTTTTGTTTATTATGACAATGTATGTTTATTCAATTTGTTATTTATCTAAAAATGAGGATTATTATAAAAAATTAAGGTTTATATCATATATAATATATTTTATGTGTACTTTAGTAACTATTTTATTACCAATTGAAACTGGTGCTGGTTTTGCTATTGGAAAATCTGTAAGTTTTGTTTATATTGCTTCAGGTTTATGTATGACTGTATGGTTAATACCGGTCATTAAAAATTGGAAAGTGATGCCTAAAAAGAAAATTATTCCATTTTTTTGCTTAGCTTTTTTAATGGTTTTAGTATCTATTTTGCAAAAGATATATCCTAGTTTAACTTTAATTACTGTTATGGAATTTTTTGTTGTTTTTATAATGTATCATACGATTGAAAATCCAGATTTGAGGGTAATTGAGGAACTAAAGAAAAATAGAAGTTTAACAAGTAAAAGTTATATTGAAAAATCTAATTTTCTATTTAGAATGAGTGCTGAAGTGAGAAAGCCAATTGATAATATAGGAAAGTTAAATAATTATAATTTAGAGTCTAATGATATTAAAGAAATAAAAGAAAATTCAAGTTTAATAGATTTAAATGTAAGAGATGCTTCATTTACATTAAATAATATTTTAGATGTAACAAGTTTAGATAGTAAAA
>CAYLJU010000018.1:0-25906 GCA_964384115.1 uncultured Muribaculaceae bacterium
TTATTATAACAGGGTTCTCTTTTTTTTGCATCCGAAACCATTTTACACTATTAAAAAAAACAACTACTTGTCAAATAATCGTATTTATGGTATTATGTATATATCAAGGGAGCTTAAATAAAATAAAAATGGGAATACTTAACGGTCCAATGTTGAGTACTCACCACATTAATTTGGTTAGCACTTAATCTTGTTAGATTGAGTGCTTTTCTTTTACTTGGATTACTATTTTACTAAAGTAAAAAGTAAGGCTATTAGTAAAATGATAATTAATATAAGTGATAATATTAAAAAATCTTTCTTATTCATACTATCAGATTCCTTTCTTTTGAAAGGTGACAAGCACTCAGCTAGAGTATTTACTGTAAAAAAATATACTACATTTACTAACTTATAACAAATATATATGTAATAAATGTTATATGGAAATATTTAAAGTAATAAATAAACTTGATGAAATTTGTACTTATCTAAAAGAAATAAATAAACTATATAAATGCAAAAGAAGTATTAAAAAATCTAAAGGAAGAAGGAAATGAAATAGTATTTATTACGACAAGAGAAAAAGATGAATATATTGAACACGTACTTTCAACAATAAAGCAATTAGATTTATATGGTATAAGCTATGATAAATTAATTTGCACTAAAGATAAGAAAAATGCATGTATAGATGAAAAAATAGTATATTAATTAAAGAAATTAGATAGTAAATATAGTGATGATGTAAAGATGTATATAGATAGTAAAAGTGAATTGATTCAAAATATAATATATTTACATAAAAAATAACATATAATAATATTGTAAATATATGGTATTATTTTTTCATGATTAAATGAATTAATTACAACAATTTAATTTAAAAAACTAGCAAATATAATTATTTTATGCTAGAATAAAATAAATAATAATTGTTTGAAAGTAATATTATTTGGAGGAAATATGTTAGAAAATAGTGTGTTAAATGAAAAATTAATTAAAAAAATAGTTGCTAATGATTATGGTATTGAAGTTACAAATGTTAATCGTATAAATAGAGGTAGCGCCAATATATATAATTTAGATAATAAGTATATACTTAAGGAATTTTCTTCTGATAGAAGCAAAGAAAGTATTGAAAAAGAATATAATATTATTAAACATCTTGATAATAAAGGATTATTAGTGCCTACTTATGTTGAAACAAAAGATAATAAGTGTTATACAAAATATGAAGGAAGAATAATTATATTACAAATATATCTAGACGGATATACAATGGAAAATAATACAGGTGATTATGAAAAGGTAATTGAGTCAGCAACTATATTAGGTAAACTAACAAAAGCATTGGAAGATTATCCTTTAGAAAGCAAATATGAAGATTGGGCTTCAAAAGAAGAATTAGAGAAGGGAATAGAAAAACTAACTGACTTAATTAATAAAATTAAAGAAGATAATCCATATAAAGATAAAATAATTAGTGACTTAAATAGAAGAGTAGAAATATCAAAAGAATTATTAAATTTTAACTTTGAAGAATTGAAGAAAGTCTCATTAAAATTGTGCCATGGAGATTACAGCGTTCAACAACTTATATATAATGATAAAAAAACAGCTGTAATTGATTTTGAAACAGTAAGAAAGATGCCTATAGTATGGGAAATAATAAGATCATATAGTTATATAGATAAAGAATGTAAAGATGGTAAATTTAATTTAAATACATTTATAGATTATGTAAAAGAAGTAATGAAATATATTAATCTTACAGAATATGATTTAAAGTATATGCCATATATTTATATTTTTCAACTCGTGAGTAGTACATTTGGTTATAAACAATATAATAATGATTATAGTAAAACAAGTTTATTAGATTTTGCATTTTTTAGAACTAATTTATGTAAATACTTATATGATAACTTAGAAAATATATCAAAAGAATTATTAAAATTAAATATAAACTATTGAAATCAATAGTTTTTTCTTTATAAAAAGACAAATTATTTGCCTTCTATTAATCCGTTAATAAAATATGATATTGTAATATTATGATATTTATTACCATTTGTAATAGCTACTAGTTCTGCTTTTGGCAGTTCTTCTTTTATTTTTATTTCGTATATTTCTTCTATCTTAGAAGCAAATTCCTTAATAGCAAGACCTATACCAATACCACTTTTTATAAAATCAACTATAAAAGAATTTGACGAAACACTTAAAAAATTGTTTAATTCATGTTTTTTGAGAAATTTATTTAATTCAGTTGTGTTTCTATTTGTAATAAAATTCTTATCTTTAATATCTTTAATATTTATAACTCTATCTTTTTCCGGAAGATATTCTTTACTGCAAAAGAATGCATAGCTTAAATCTTTTAACTTATATCTTCTTATATCACAATACTTATTTGTATAATTAGGATTGGAGATTATAATTGCGATATCTAATGAGCCTTCTTTTATTTTAGTTATCAAATTATTATTAGTATTATCTTCTATATATATGTGTACATTTGGATGCTCTTTAGTGTATCCTTTTATATATTCAATTAAAAATGATCTTAAAATAGTTATACTTGTACCAATTCTTATATTAGTTTTACCGTTACTTATTATTTCACTCATCATATTTTTAGTTTCATCTAATTGCAATATTATAGGTTTGATGTATGCATATAGTTTTTCTCCCTCAGGCGTTAGAGACATTCCACTGTGAGTCCTATAAAACAGGGTACTATCTATTTCGGACTCAAGTATCTTTATAGTTTTCGTAATAGCCGGTTGTGAAATATTTAATCTTTTAGCAGCTTCAGTAATGCTCTTACTTTCAGCGACAGAGCAAAAAGCTCTATAATATTCAAAACTTATATTCATTTTTTTACCTCTATAAATTTATTATAACAAGTAACTTATAGTTTGTCTATAACTTTAAGTTATAGTTATATAAAATATTTGTATTTTTATTTAATCAAAAAAACTGATATTATGTGAATAAGGAGTGGATATCGTGAGAATTGATTTACATATACATTCTAACTTATCTGATGGTGATGATTCAGTTTTAGAACTTGTATCTAAAATTAAAAGAGAGGGAATTGATTTATTTGCTATAACTGATCATGATAGTGTGAAAAGCATAGATATACTTAATAATACTTTTAATATTTCATATATTCCTGGTGTTGAAATGAGTTCTGCTTTTAACAACGTAAAAATGCATATCTTAGGTTATGGAATTTGTAGCAATGGAAATATAAGAAAAATATGTGATAATATAGCAAAAAAAAGAAGAAATATTACATTAGAAATACTTGAAGATTTAAAAAAGAAAGGATATTACTTCAACGGAGAATATTTAGAAAGATTTAATAAAGATGATGGATTAATTTTGAGTAAAGTAGATATTTCTAAGTTATTAGTAAAATGTGGGTATGCTAATGAAATAAAGGATGCATTTTATGGAATATTAAAACCTTACAATGTTGGTTCACAAATAAGACAAGATGCAGAAGAAATAATTTCTTCAATAAGAAAAGATAATGGAATAAGTATCTTAGCACATCCAGGTGAAATATTAAAAAAACAAAATGTAGATATTACAAGAGTAATAGATGAGTTATGTGAAATCGGTATAGATGGTATTGAGGTATGTACACCGAAGCATAGTATTATAGAACAATATGAATTTTTAAATATTGCTAAAAAAAGAAATATGTTGATAACAGGAGGTTCAGATTACCATGGTTGTTTTACAAAGCCAAATATAACTCTATGTGATGGAGTGAATGGAGATTTAATAAGTGAAAGAGTTAAGAAAAAGTGTATTAAACATTAATGGAGTTATCTTTAATATTTATAGTTATCACATAGAAGAAATAGAAAAATATTTTAAAGAATTCATAGTATGCAGTGATAAAGATATAGTAAGTACATACAATATTTTTTTTGAAAAGGATGAAGAAGAATTTAGAAAGCTATATTCAAAATTTGATAAAGATAAAAGTACTTTAATAGATACATTCAAAAATCAACAACACTACATGTTGGATAATAAATTTATGATTGATAGTGAAGATTATATTTGTGTTAGAGAAAGTGAATTTTATTTTAAACTATTCACAAATGGTTCAAGATACTCAGAAAAGTATTTAATTAGAATTATAAGAGAAATATTAATTAGAGCACTTGAAACAAATGGATATTTTTATATGCATGGGACAGGTATAGAAATATATGATAAAGGTATTCTTCTTTTAGGTGGATCAAGTAGTGGTAAAACTACTTTTGCAACAAGATTAAATGAAATAAATACACCACAAAAATTCTTATCAAATGATAGAGTATTTTTAAAAAAAGATGAAATGTGTTATTTCCCGCTTCCTATCATATATGCAATGGGGACAGTAAAAAGTAGTAGAGAATTAGATAATTATTTTAGAGATACTCATGCTCTTGAAACAAGAAGGAATGGAAATTATATACTAGCTAGAAGTAATACTAAGTGTGATATACCTTTGACAGATGTAAGAACGATTTTTCCATATATACAAAATGTTTCTAGTATGAAAGTAGATGTAGTTATATTCCCAAGAATAGATGGGGATTCTGTAGTAGTAAATGAACTTGATGAAAATGAAATTAAAAGAAGATTAAATGCTTCCAATTTCACGCCAAAAGATACTGAAAGTAAAAGAAGAGAATGGTTGATACATAGAAATATTTTATTAGAAGAAATTGAAGAAAATAAAAGAAGACTAAATGAATATCTAATTCAAAATAAAAAGATATTTGAAGTTACTTATAGTAAATCTTCTACAAAAGAAGAGATAGTAAAGGAATTAATTAAAAAAATATGATAAGTGTTATTAATGATGAAATTTCTAGTAATATTGGTGAAGTTATTGAAACACTTAATAAAGTAAATTTAAAGTTGATAGAATTAAGGAAGATTGATAATAATTACTTGTTTCAGATAGGTTTGAGTAAATTACTAGAGTACAAGATGAAATTAGATAAAAATAATATAAAAGTATCTTTAATAGATAGCCCAATAGGTAAGGGAAAATTTAGCCATGAAAAAGAAGAAGAATTATTAGATAAATATATTAAAATTTCAAAAATATTTAACTCCAAATATTTAAGAATATTTACAGATGTAAGCGATGATATTAATGAAGGTTTAAAAAAATATAACGATAAAGCAAAAGAAAACAATATAATATTGCTTATAGAAAATGAACCAAATACATATGGAGAAGATTATAATAATTTATTAAATTTAATGAGTAATAATTATTCAAATATAAGACTTTTGTATGATGTTGAAAATTATTATTCTATAAAATTAGATTATATTAAAGCATTTAGTTTATTAAAACCATATATAAAATATATTCATTTAAGAGATAAAAAGTATAATGACTATGTTTATTTCTTTGATGGAGAAATAGAAATTAAAAAAATACTTAGTTTAATAGATGATGATATTATAGTTTCACTAGAAACGCATTTGCCACTAAGTAGTAATTTAGATAAAAAAGAATTATTTATAGAAAGTTTAAGGAGGATTAGAAATGAATAAAAAATTTTATGGAAGTATTGATGAATTATTAAAAAAATTATCAAATTTAAATATTGATTATAAACTTGATGGTGATAAAATTATTATAGGTAATGGGTATATAAAATATCATGAAGAATATTTACCAATTAGAAGTTTTTCTATTCCTAGATTCCCTAAAATAGGCTTAGATATGCTTTGTATTGATGTTGATAAAGATTTAATTAATGATATTACTCTTTCTTATAATTCTGATGAGATTAATGCAATAATAAGAGATATGCCTATAATTAATTGGTATTCAGCTAATCATAAAGATTCATTAAATGATGTCGCAATAATATGGAGAGATCATTTTCTAGAAGAAAATATAGGCTTATTAAATGGCTTTGTTAATATGGGAGTAAAACCAAAAAATATTTTAGCTATAGATAAAGGAGATAGTACAAAGCATAGATTTGAAATAACAAAAACGTTTAAAAATATGGGATTTAATGTAGATGTACTTGATAATACAGATGTTGATAACGAAGAGTTAATGAAAAAGGGAGAGAAATTAATATTTGATTTTATCAATGATAGAAAAAATTTAAAAGTAGTTGTATTAGATGATGGTGCTATAATAACTAAGATATTAGATAAAGTATATTTTGATAATGTAGTAGGTGTTGTTGAACTAACAGAAATGGGCCTTAGAAGAATTAGACCTAATGAGGATAAATTATTGTATCCAGTATTTAATGTTGCTAAAACAAAACTAAAAAGGCACATTACTTATACTGAAATATCTAATACGATTTTTACAAGAATAATTGAATTATTACAAGCAGAAAAAGTAGTAGGAAGAAGTATAGTACTTTGTGGTTATGGTGATTTAGGAGAAATACTTGCAGATAGGCTAAGAAGTTATGGTATAAGAGTTACTGTAGTTGATACAGATATTTTAAGACTTATAGTAGCTTCAGAAAGAGGATATAATACATACAAGACTTGCCTAGAAGCTGTAAAACGTGAAAAACCATTTATGATAGTGGGAGCATCAGGATATAAAAGCATATCTAGTGAAGTAATTGCATTACTTCCAGA
Source organism: uncultured Muribaculaceae bacterium (assembly GCA_964384115.1). Lineage (GTDB taxonomy): Bacteria > Bacillota_I > Bacilli_A > RF39 > UBA660 > CAG-884. The sequence goes on from CAYLJU010000018.1 coordinate 6,634, forward strand.
ATATGGGTATGTAACTGCAGGTGCTACTGCAGATTTACATGCATTTAAAGAGTTTGAAATAGAAGGTAAAAAATATCAAAAGATAGATAAATACGGAACACAATACAATGTATTTGATAAATATGTAGATGTTTTAGGAAATGGAAGAAGCGTAAATCTTTTTGATTCAGAAGCAATACCAAATAAAAGCAATGATATATTTAAATCAGCACAGTTAGTTACAGTATATAATATGGTAAATAAAGAAAATTTAGAAAATAAATTAGAGTTAAACATAGTTGACGAGTGGATAGATGAATCTAAAATTCTTGATAAATATTACGAATTATATATGCAAAAATAATACTAATTAGGGAAGTGATTATATGGAAGATATGCATATTCATCTTAAAAAAGGTGTAAATGATTATGAAATAATGAAAATGTATATAAATAGATGCATAGAATTAGGACTTGAAAATGTAATATTTTTGGATCATGGAAATAGAACTACTCCTAATCATAAAGCAGTATTAAATAATGATGAAGTCATAAATAAGTTCTTAGAATTAATAAAACTTGCGAGAAGTGAGTATAAAAACATAAATATATATACTGGAATAGAAGTTGATTATTCAAAAGACGAAGAGTTTAGAAGAAATGAAGAAAAATTAATGAATAACAATTTTGATTATATCTTAGGCTCAGTACATGGAATTAAACTTTTAACTGAGGAAGAATATTATAAAAATAATATCGATTTAATTGATTCATATAAAATAGATATATTATGTCACTTAAAACTTTATGATGATTATTTAGAATATGATTATCTTATCGAAAAAATAGTGAAAAAATGTAGTGAAAAAAATATAAAGATAGAAATTAATACTAGTAATAGATCATTATGGAGTTTAGCACAATTTGAATATATGATGAATTTGCTTAGGAAATATAAAGTTGATTATGTAGTAGGAAGTGATTCACATAATGTAGACGAATTAGGCACAAATTACAACTTGATTAACTCATATTTTCAAAAAAGAAAAAGAGAAATAGATTATAGCATTATAAGTAGAGGCACAGAAAAAAATGGTTCAAAAGGATATATGTCAGTATCAAAAACTATATATGGTTATAGATACTTATTAGTGCAAGATCATAAAGAAAAAAATATAGTTAGTTTTAAAGACAGTTTAAATTGTTATAACTATGATATATATAATATTGCTCTTTCTAGATTTGAACTTATTCCTCATCTTGTATTAAATAGAAATAATTTTAAAGATAATATACTTATTTGTGGTCTTGGAAATATAGGTTTAACTACAATTGTATATTTACTTGATAACAATTATAAAAATATAGATATATATACGAATGATTTAAGCCAATATGTTACCGAAGGTATAAAATTATTAAATGAAAATTATGATATTAAACTAAATTTAGTAGATAAAGTAGGTAAAGAATATAATACATATATTGATACTACAGGAGTAAGTTCTGTTCTTCAAAATATATTTGAGAATGTAAAATTTAATAAAGATATATTTTTAATAGGAACACCAAGAGAAAGTAAATTCTTAATTGATCCATTATTGATACATAGAAATAATTTAAGGATAATAGGTGGTCATGAATTAACAGGAATAGATAAGGAAACTAGACAAGATGCTTTTAAAGAACTTTTGCAAATTAATAAAGATAAAAAATACCTAAATAGACTCATAAATATTACACAATATGATGAAGGTATTATAGAAAGCAAATTAGAAAACAAATCTAATTTTATAGAAGTGATAAAATATGACGATTAATGTAAATGGAAAAATTATAAGAGTAGAAAGTTCTTTTGATAAAGTATACGATAGATTAAAACAATTTCACGTTCAAGATGCAAATACAAAAAATATACTTATTATTAATGAAGAGACAATAATAATAAAGATAGAGAAAATAAATATAGAAATAAATGCACATGTTAATCCAACTGATATATATCCAATTATAAATAATATAATTGCGTATTGTATAAATAATAAGAATAATTTATATATTCATTCTGTTGTAATAAGTAAAAATAAAAGAGGAATAATGATACTAGGAGATTTTAATTCTGGAAAATCAACACTCGCAAGAGTAGCTAAAAAGTGTGGGTATGAAATTAATTCGGCAGATCAAACATGGATATATAATGATGAATTAGTACTTGGAAGTAGCTTAAATGTTATTGATAATAATATAACTTATATAGATGATTATTTAACTAATGCTGTAGTAAAAATAGAAAAAATTATAATATTAAAAGGCATATGCACAAATGGAAAATGTTCAGTAACTAAGATAGAAAATGACAATTATTATATTAAAAATCTATTTAAATATTCAAACTGGCATTATGATATGCCTTTACTTACTAAATATATAAAGTTAATTGATACAGGAGAAGAAATACTTAGATTTTTAAGAAATGTAAAAATAACTACATTTGTAGTACGTGGTGATGAAAATAGAATTATGGAGATAATTGATGATAGAAAAGAAGGTATTGAATAGTAGAAAGATAAAAGAAATATTAAAGGAAAATTATAATATTGAAGTAAATAAGATAAAATTAATAACTAAAGGTTCAGCAGAAATATATAAGATATCATCAAGAAAAGACTATATTTTAAAATTATATCAAACAAAATATTCTAAAAAAGAGATAGACAAAGAAATAGATGTAATTAATTATTTGAAGAGAAAAGAATTTATAGTTCCAAAATACATAAAAACATTAAGTAATGAATATTCAGTAAAAATAGCCAATAGATATATGATATTACAAGAATATATAAGTGGTAAATCTAAAGAAAAATTCATGGCAACTAAGAAGGAAATAAAAGAATGTGGATATATTCATGGTTTACTTGTAAAAGAATTAATAAATTATAGTGTAGAAGAAGTAGAAGAAGGAAATTGGTATGATTTCGACAAGAATATTCAAAAACTTAATGAAATTATTAAAATGGGAGATAATGAATTTGTAATAAATGATTTAAATGAAAAAATAGATATAATGACGAACTTGAAAATTGATTTAAGTGATATAGATAAAATATCTTATTACGTATCACATGGTGATTATAGTTATTTACAATTTATATATGAAGAAAAAAAATTAAAAGCAATAATCGATTTTATAAGAGTAAAAAAACTTCCTATAGTATGGGAAATAATGCGTTCATATAGTTATATGGATAAAAAATGTAAAGATGGAAAGATAAATATAGATAACTTAGTTTTATATGTAAAAGAATTTATGAAATCTGTACCACTTAATAAATATGATTTAAAATATATGCCATATGTATATATGTGTCAGTTATTAAGAAGTACTTATGGTTATAAAGAAATATATAAGAAAGATAATAATGAAATTTTAGAATTTGCACATTTTAGAACAAAACTGTGTAAAAATATATATGAAAATTGCGAAGAAATATCAAAAAAATTGGGTGAACTTATACGAAAGATATAATATTGGTTGGAAAAGGAAAGGCGAGTAGAATACATACAATGTCTTATAATAAATTTAAAGAAAAAGTAAATTTATATTATGCAGATATAGATATGCCAATACAAAAAGTAATTAAAGATAATAATTTAGATATTAATAATATAATAGTAGATATAGTAACACCTAAAGAGGTATTTATAGATGTAATAGAAACATGTGAATCGTTAGGATTACACGATATAATTGTAGAAAAACCATTCGTAATAGAAGATGGTTTCTTTTTAAAACATCCTAAATTAAATATAACTATGGTACAAAATTATATGTATTCATTAACTACAAACTATGTAAAAAAATATATAGAAGATAATAACCTAAAAATAAAATCAATAATGACTAACTTCTCTAAAAACAGAATAAATGAAAGTATTAAAATGCGTGGTATGAGTAGTAAAATAACTGAAAACTATGAAATAGAAGTACCACATCAAGTATATATTTGTGATTATATATTAGGTGGTAGAAGCAATTTATTGATGCTTGAACAAAAAGATATGCACAATATAGTTAGAACATTAAAAAATTATGGTTATAGTTTTTCTTTAGTAAAAAATAAAGATATATTAATAAGTCATCAATGCGATTTAACAAGTAATACATTACATAAAGGAATGACTATATATTGTGAAAATAACATAGTTATATCAGTTGAATATTCAATATATGATAAAGACTTAGAATGTTTAAAAAATAGTAGAGTAGTAGTATATAAAGATAGAAAAAATATATTAGATGAAGAAATAATAGATGATAATATATATTATTGCTTAAAAGAATATTATGAATATTTTAATTCTAAAAAAGAAAGCAATATTTATAAAGAAAGAATTATTAATTTTTCAAATATAATGAAAGAATATAAAGAATTTAGTAAAGAGTACTGTTAAAGTATTCTTTTATTTTAAGAATTAATATTAATCATATAAAAATTAAAACAATTATGAAAAATGCAGATGGAGCATTATATGAAACAAAAAATGGTGGTAAAAATCAATTTACATGTTATGATGTACAAAAATTAAAAGATATAAATAATAACTATAAAAATAATATTATAAGTATATTTTATTTTTTTATATCCCTGATGATGAATTACAAAAGCTAATCAAATTAATTTTGTTAGCACTTAATCTTGTTAGATTGAGTGTTTTTCTTTTACATAGATTACTACTTTATGGAAGTAAAAAGTAAGACTATTAGTAAAAAGATAATTATGATAAGTGATAAGATTAAAAAATCATTCTTATTTATACTATTTGCTTTCTTTCTTTTGAAAAAGGCAAGTACTCAATTGAAAATTATAGTACACTTACTAACTTATAATAAGCATATATATGTAATAAATGCTATGTGTAATAAAGGCTTGAATAAATGTTATGGGGAGCATTTAAGAGTTAAATAAAATATATAAATGCAAAAGGAATGTACCTATATTTATTAAATTACATCTATTAAATAGCAAATGTTTGAACTGATATTTTCAGCTTATAAATTTTCTTATAATAATTATCTAAAAATGTAATTTTAATAAGTTATTGAATAGGTTAATGTTTTTAAATAATATGCTTATTTTTTTTTTAACATGTTTCACCTCAATATAACTTTATGCTTTTATATTTTAAATATATTAGTTATAATATTTAAAAAATTATATATTTTTACAAAATTACTTTCCATTTAAAAAAAAATATAGTATAATTTAGATAGTAGGAGGAGAGGTTGGTTATATGAGGCATATTTATACCAGTATTGATCTTGGTAGTGATACTATTAAAGCTGTTACTTGTGAATTATATAATGGTAAGTTGAATTTGCTTGCTTCTTCTACAATTAAGTCAACTGGTATAAGAAAAGGTGTTATTGTTGATTTTGATTTAGCTTTAGCATCTGTTTCAAAGACGATTGGATCTTTAGAAAATGATTTAGGTATTAGAATCAATAAAGTTTTAGTTAATGTTCCATCTTATTTTTCTGAATTTGAGGTTGTAAGAGGAAAAGTTAATGTTAATAATACTGTAATTGGTAATGATGTTGTTAGAGTATTACAGAGTGCGACTAAAGGTAAAATTGAGCCTGGTAGGGAAATGTTAACTGTTATTCCGATTGATTTTACAGTTGATGATATGACTGGATTATTAGATCCTAAAGGAAAAAAAGGAAAAGAGTTATTTGTTCGAGCTGTTTTAATAACTATGCCAAAGAAGAATATTTATTCAGTTATTAATTTGTTTGAAAGAATGGGTATTCAAGTTGAAGATATTTCAATAAATGAAATTGGTGATCTGTATGCTTTTAAGAATGAAAAAATAAATGAATCTATTGGTATAATTGTTAATATAGGTCATAATATAACTACCGTATCTGTTTTTAATAAAGGTATAATTGTTAAAAATTCAATATTACAGATGGGTGGATATAATATAACAAATGATTTATCTTATATTTTTAAATTAGATAATTTAGATGCTGATTATGTAAAAGAAAAATTTGCTGTTAGTGTTAGTGAATATTCTAGTGTTAATGATACACTTGATGTTAAAAATGTTCGCTTAAATCAAAAAGAAGTTAGTGAAGTTGTTGAATCGAGATTGGAGGAAATATTGTCTTTTATTAAAAAAGAAATTTATTCTTTGACTGATAAGCAATTTTCATATATAATTATTACAGGAGGTACAGTAAATATAAGTTATTTTGATGTTATTTGTAAAAAAATACTTGGTGATAAGGTTAGTATTGGAAAAGTTAAATTGCTTGGAGCATCAGATAATAGGTATTCTTCTGTTATAGGTAATATAGTTTATTATATAAATAAGTTGAAATTAAAAGGTGAAAATAGTACAATGGTTGATAGTGAAAATGAAACTATTTTGTCGTCACCTCGTAAAAATACTAATGAAACCATGATTGGTAAAGTAATTAATTTCTTTACTAACGAATAAGGAGGAAAAGTATGTTTGGATTAGAAATGGATCAATTAGCAAAAATAAAAGTTATTGGTGTTGGTGGTGGCGGCAATAATGCTGTTCAAAGAATGATTGAATCTGGATTACAAGGTGTAGATTTTATTGTTGCCAATACTGATAAACAAGTACTTGAAAAATCAAAGGCAGAAACAAAAATTCAACTTGGTATTGAGCTTACTCATGGATTGGGTGCTGGTTCAAAACCAGAGATTGGGAAAGAAGCTGCTTTGGAATCTAAAGAAGAAATAGAAGAAGCTTTAAAAGGCGCGGATATGATTTTTATTACATGTGGAATGGGTGGAGGTACTGGAACAGGTGCTGCTCCTGTTATTGCTGAGATTGCTCAAAATTTGGGAGCTTTAACTGTAGGTATTGTAACAAAACCATTTTCATTTGAAGGTAAGAGAAGAATGGAAAATGCTCTTGCTGGTATTGAGGAACTAAAAAAACATGTTGATACTATCATTGTTGTACCTAATGATAAATTGAGAGATTTGATTGATAAGACTACTCCTTTGCTTGAATCATTTAGAGAGGTTGATAATGTTCTTAGAACTGGTGTACAGTCAATTTCTGATTTAATTGCGGTTGCTGGTTTGATTAACCTTGATTTTGCTGATGTTAAGGCTGTTATGGAAAAAAGAGGTAGTGCTTTAATTGGTATTGGTATTGGTACTGGTGAGAATAGAGCTGTTGAGGCTGCTAAACAAGCTGTTTCTAGTCCACTTCTTGAAACTAGTATAAGTGGTGCGACTGATGCTATAATTAATGTTACTGGTGGTAATAGTTTAACTTTGTTTGAGGTTGAAGAAGCTGCTGAGGTTGTTAGAACTAGTGCGAATACTGATATTAATACAATATTTGGTGCGATTATCAGTGAAAATTTGAATGATGAAGTTATTGTTACTGTTATTGCTACTGGTTTTGATGAAAAGACAGAACCTTTATATAAAAGAGTTGATTTAGATGATAAGGATGAAGATACTGATGAACTTCCTCCATTCTTAAGGAGAAGAGGATTTTAGAAATATTGACTTTTTATAAATAGTTGATTTAGTATAAACTATTATATAGAAATTTGGTGAAACGCTACTGGATTATTTGTTTGATTCTGGTAGCGTTTTATAAATAAAAAATATTGATTTTTGTTTATAAATATTATAGAATTAATATAGATAGTAAAGGAATGTTGATAATATGTATAACATAAATGTATTATTAAAAAATAATATTTTTATTAATAATTATAATAGTTCAAGATTCTATAGAAAAATAGTAGATACTGGTCAATTAATATATAAATTAAATAATTATTTTAGAAAGGATGATATGTATGAATAAAAAAAGTTTAATGATATCAGTTATAACTATAGTAGGTATAATATGTATATTAGTAGGATCTATTGCTTATTATAGAATAACTGTAAATGGTAATATAAAAGGATCTACTGGTAATGCTGTATTTAATGTAACTGGATTTACAAATGAAAGTACAAAGGAGATAACTTTAAAAGAAGGTAATTTAATACCTGGAGATAAAGGATCATTTAATTTAACTTTAGATGCAACTAATTCAGATGTTGATATGTATGTAACATTATCAATAGATAAAGGAACATTACCTACAAATTTAAAGTTTTATACAACAAGTGATTATAAATCAGAATTACATAAATATTATGAATTTATGGATACATCTAATCAAAGTAAAGATATAACTATATATTGGTATTGGAATCCATATATAGATGATGAAGAAGATAGTAATTTTATAAATAATACAGATGTAACAGCTACTATAAAATTAGATGCAGTTCAGATAAGTGAATATGCAATGATGAAAAATGGTAGTGGTGTTACTAGTTCAAATAGAAGTGAATTTTGGAAAGATGAATATAGACCATATATAAGAATGATTAATTTTATTAATGATTTGAGTAATTTGCCAGAAACTTGTAACGAAGAAAATTTATGTTTTGATGTTTCATATAGTTCTACTCAAAATAAAAAAGTATATGCATATCTAATTGATAGTGGTTTAGATTCAGAAGATTATGATGAAAATGATAATTTGATACCATTATATAATTTATATATAGCAAGTGAAGCACCAATATTCGCTCCAACTGATTGTTCTTTATTTTTTGCTGGGTTTAATAATTTGATTTCTATTAATTATAATAATAATTTTAATACAAGTTATGTAACAGATATGAGTTATATGTATACGCCTATATATAGTGATGATGGCAATTGGAGCGGAGCTGTGAATTTAGCTTATTCACAAAAAGAAGTAAAACCTTCATTTATGGAAAATAAAAATGAAGGAAAATTGGAACTAATGGCGAGTCAAGGGGGAATTTCTTACCGTTCATGCATTGAAACTTTAGATCTAAGTAATTTTAATACATCAAATGTAACAAGTATGGAAAGTATGTTTTATGAATGTTCATCCTTAATCAGTCTAGATGTAAGTAATTTTAATACATCAAATGTAACAACTATGCAACAAATGTTTACTTCTTGTTCATACTTAACAAGTTTAGATTTAAGTAGTTTTAATACATCAAGTGTAACAGATATGCTTTATATGTTTGGTGAATGTTCATCCTTAATCAGTCTAGATGTAAGTAATTTTAATACATCAAGTGTAACAACTATGCAACGAATGTTTGATGGTTGTGAATCTTTAACAAGTTTAGATTTAAGTAGTTTTAATACATCAAATGTAACTGACATGCAGAGTATGTTTGGTGGTTGTAGATCCTTAACAAGTTTAGATATAAGTAGTTTTAATACATCAAATGTAACAGATATGTACTATATGTTTTATGAATGTTCATCTTTAACAAGTTTAGATTTAAGTAGTTTTAATACATCAAAAGTAACAAATATGCTTTATATGTTTTATAATTGTAGATCCTTAACAAATTTAGATTTAAGCAGTTTTAATACATTAAATTTGACAGATATGAGTGATATGTTTTATTCTTGTTCATCCTTAACAATTTTAGATTTAAGTAGTTTTAATACATCAAATGTAACAGATATGAGCCGGATGTTTATGGACTGTTCATCTTTAACAAGTTTAGACTTAAGTAGTTTTAATACATCGAATGTAACAGATATGTTTGAAATGTTTGATTCTTGTTCATCCTTAACAAATTTAGATTTAAGTAGTTTTAACACATCAAAAGTAACAAGCATGTATAGTATGTTTTATGGTTGCACATCCTTAACAACAACAATAAATATAATGAGTACAGGGGTTACTAGTTATAGAAGTATGTTTAGAGCTGCTGCAACTAGTAATGGAGCAAAGATAACAGTAAATTATATAGCTGAAGCAAGTGCTTTAGTAGATAATATGATTGCAGAAAAATGGAGTAATTCTAATGTAGTAAAAGGAAGTCAAATATAAAAACAAGATTTTTGATCTTGTTTTTTATATTTTTCTATATAATCCAATTACTTTTCCTATAACATTATCATTTTTTTCATATTTATTAAGATATATTTTTGAACCATCAATAAATGCAACAATATCATTGTTATTTATTTTTTTTGTTTTTTCTATAATCACTATATCATTTTTAAAAATATTATATTCAATTAGGTTATCATTTTTAACTAAATAAGCAAATGATTCTTCATTTTTAGAAATTATAGATGATGGAATATTAATAAATTCATTTTTATCATTATTAATAAAAGGAATTTTTATAATTGAATTTTTTTTATTTATATATTCATTTTCAACTAATAATTCAATTGTTCTATTTTTAATCTTATCTTTTTTGATATAACCTTTATCAACCAAACTATTTAAATGCATTTGAACAGTAGAAGGTGATGATAAATTTTTAATTCTACAAATTTCTCTAACTGTTGGAGGAAAACCATGATCAGCAATAAATTCTTTAATACAATCCAATATTTCATCTTGTTTTTTAGTTAATTTTTCCATATAGTACTCCTTTGTATGTTAATTATAACATATATCTATATATCAAACAAACGTTTCATATTAAAAAATTGTAAAATTTTAAAAATAGACTTTTTTTTATTTTCATTATTTGTTACAATATAATAGAGGTAATAATTATGGATAAAGAAATTATAGCAAATTTAAAAGGTTTAGCAATTGATATGATATCTGAAGCAGGAAGTGGTCATCCAGGAATTGCACTTGGCGCTGCACCCATACTTTATACACTTTATGCAAAACATATTAATGTAAGTACAAGTGATAGTAAATGGATAAATAGAGATAGATTTGTTATGTCTGCTGGACATGGATCAGCACTTTTATATGCAACACTTTTTTATGCAGGATTTGATTTACTTATAGATGATTTAAAAAAATTTAGAAAACTAGATTCAAGAACCCCAGGACATCCAGAATATGGTGTTACTGATGGAGTAGATGTTTCGACAGGTCCACTCGGTCAAGGCTTTGCGAATGCTGTAGGTATGGCTTTAGCAGAAAAAATGCTAGAAAGTAAATTTATAATACCTTCTTCAACAAGAATCGAAAGAGATAGAACACTTATAAATTATAGAGTATACTGTTTATGCGGTGATGGAGATTTAATGGAAGGAATATCTTCAGAAGCTGCAAGCTTAGCAGGTAATTTAAATTTAGATAATTTAATTGTTTTATATGATTCTAATAACGTTTCCCTTGATGGTGATACATCAATAACATTTACAGAAAAAGTTTTAGATAAATTTAAAGCAATGGGATGGTATACTGATATAGTAAAAAATGGAAATGATGTTAATTTAATTGATAAAGCAATTGATAAAGCAAAAAGTTCTGGTATGCCATCTATAATTGAAATAAAAACCGTAATAGGAGATGGATCATTACTTGCTGGATCTAATCAAGTTCATGGTAAAGTTTTAGAAGAAAAAGACATTGAACAATTGAAACAAAAATTAGGATTACCACTTGAAAAATTTTATGTTAATGATGAAGCAATTAAAGAATTTAGAAAAAAATTGTTAGATAGAAGTAGTTATAAATATGAAGAATGGTCTCATAATTATAAAATATATGTAGATGAAATATTAAAAGGAGATCGAAAAAAAATAGATTATTTATTTACAAATCAAGTAAATGTCGATTTATTAAGATTATATTGGGATTTAGACTTAAATAGTAAAGTTGAACTAAGAGTTAGCAATCAAATGGTAATTGATAAAATAAGTTCAGTTTTACCTAATTTTGTAGGAGGAAGCGCAGATTTAGCAAGTTCAACATTAACAACCATAAGTAAAAGTTTAGCCGTAACTGATGGAAGATATAATGGAAAAAATATATGCTTTGGTGTAAGAGAAGGAGCGATGGGCGCTATACTAAATGGCCTTGCTTTAAGTGGATTTAGACCATTTGGATCAACATTTCTTGCATTTAGTGATTACATGAAACCAGAAATAAGAATGAGTGCACTTATGAAATTACCAGTTACATATATCTTTACTCATGATAGTATTGGTATAGGCCAAGATGGTCCAACCCATCAACCAATTGAACAACTTGCAATGCTAAGAGCAACACCAAATTTAAACGTATATAGACCAGCTGATGTTAAAGAATTAATAGGATGCTGGAATATAATATTAAATACTAATGATGCACCAAGTGCATTAGTTGTAAGTAAAAATCCAACAGCTATAATACCAGCTACTGATGCAGGAATGTGTGGAAGAGGTGCTTATGTTGTTAGAAGGGAAGAAAAATTACACGGAATTATTATTGCAACAGGCTCTGATGTTCATATGGCTTTAGTACTTGCAAATGATTTATATAATAAATATAAACTTGATTTAAGAGTAGTTAGTATGCCATGTATGGAATTATATAATATGCAACCTCAACAATATAAAGATTTGTTACTTCCAAGAGGATATCGTGTGTTTGTATTAGAAGCAGGATCAAGTTTTGGTTGGCATCAATTTGTATACGACAACAGCTATTTATTAACAATAGATAAGTTTGGAGTAAGTGCTCCTAAAGGTGATGTTGAAAAGAAACTTGGATATGATTTTGTAAGTTTAAGAACAAAAATACTAGATAAATTTATGAAAAAATGAAAATTTTTTCATTTTTTTTATGAAAAAAAAGTTTTTTTTAAAGTTTTGTCGTATAGTATATATAGAGGGAGTTATTTTGGAGTATGTTTTCAAGTTCTGAATTACAAGAGATAAGAAATAGTGTAGATATTGTAGATGTTGTTTCATCATATATTAATTTAACTGCTCATGGCAAAAACTATTTTGGTGTTTGTCCTTTTCATGATGACCATTCTCCAAGTATGTGTGTATCCCGTGAAAAACAAATATATACCTGTTTTGTATGTGGTGCGACAGGAAATGTTTTTCAATTTATAAAAGAATATGAAAATATTAGTTTTACTGATGCTGTTCGTAAAGTCGCGCAGATAGGTGGAATTGATGTTAAAATAGATGATATTAAAACAATAAAAAAAGAAAGTGTTTTATATGATATATATAATTTAACAAATAAACTATATCAACTTAATTTAAATACCAATAATGGAATTAAAGCTCGTGAATATTTAAAAATGCGAGGAATTAATGAAGATATTATAAAAGAATTTGGAATAGGACTAGCTTTAGTTAAAGGAAATATAGCTTCAGCATTAGAAAAAAAAGGTTTTGATGAAAAAGATATTATAAAAAGTGGATTAGTTGATAAAAATAATTATGGTTTATCTGATTTATATAGAAATAGAATAATGTTTCCATTATGGGATTTACAAGGGAAGGTTGTAGGTTTTAGTGGAAGAATATTTAATGGAGAAGAAAATGCTCCAAAATATATAAATAGTCGGGAAACGGAAATTTTTAAAAAAGGAGAACTTTTATATAATTATCATAGGGCAAGAAATGAATGTAGACGCAAAAATGAAGTAATTGTAATGGAAGGATTCATGGATGTTATTTGCGCTTATACACATGGAATAACAAATGTTGTTGCGGCTATGGGAACGGCTATTACTAGTTCTAATGCCCATTTAATAAGCAGAATGGCTAAAAACATCATATTATGTTTTGATGGTGATGATGCTGGAATTATGGCTGCAAATGCATGTACAAATGAATTAATAAAATTAGATGTTTTTCCAAGTATTGTTGTTTTAGATAAAGAAAAAGGAAAAGATCCTGATGAATATATAAGAAATAATGGAGTTGAGAATTTTAAAGAAAAAATAAGTCATCCTTTAACATTTATGGAATTTAAAGAATTCTATAATAAAAAAGGAATTGATATGGGTGAAAGTAGTTCTAAAGCAATTTATGCTAAAAAAATGATAAATGAAATTGATAGTATAAATGATTCTGTTTTAAAAGAAATAACAATCAATAAACTTGCAAAAGAAACTGATTTAAGTACTGATTTTATTAAATCACAATTAAAAAATGCAATTAAAATAGAAAAAAAAGATATTGTTCCTAAAAAAGATTTAAATTTACTTAAATATGAGAAAGCTGAAATGAATTTAATATATTATATGCTTAGATGTAGTGATGTAATTCTACAATATGAAGCTAAAAAAATATATTTGCCAACAGAAAAATATAGATTTTTGGTAAGAGAAATTTGCGCTTACTTTCAAAAATATGGTAATATAAGTCTTGCAGATTTCTTAACTTATATCGGAGATAATAATGATTTAATTAAAACAATTGGAAGTATTACAACTTTAGATTTAAGCGATAAACCAATTAAAGGGGAAATAGATGATTATATAAAATGTATTGATGAATATAATAAAAGTTTAGAAATCAATAATTTAAAAGAAAAAATGAAAAATAGTATTGATTATAATGAAAAAATTGAGATTGCAAAAAAAATCGCATTTCTTAATGGTAGGGGAGAATAATTTATGGTAAATGAAATTAAAACTTTTGAAGAAAGAAAAGAAGAATTAGTAAAAAAAGGAAAAGAAAAAGGATTTATTACATATGAGGAACTTGCAAATAATCTAAAAGGATTAGAACTTGATAGTGATGCACTAGATGATCTATATAATACATTCAATCAAAATAATATAGCAATTATTTCAGAAGAAGATGAAGATACTTCATCAGATTCAGTTGATAAACTTTTGTTAGATGATAATGCTTTAACTAAAAATTTAACAATTGATGATCCTGTTCGTATGTATTTAAAAGAAATTGGTCAAATTAAATTACTTTCTTTAGATGAGGAATTAAAACTTGCTGATCGTATAATGGAAGGTGATGAAGAAGCTAAACGTATTTTAGCTGAATCAAATTTAAGATTAGTAGTTAGTATTGCTAAAAGATATGTAGGTAGAGGAATGTTATTTCTTGATTTAATACAAGAAGGAAATATTGGATTAATGAAAGCAGTTGAAAAATTTGATGTTTCAAAAGGATATAAGTTTTCTACATATGCTACTTGGTGGATTAGACAAGCTATTACAAGAGCTATTGCTGATCAAGCTAGAACTATAAGAGTGCCTGTTCATATGGTTGAAACTATCAATAAACTTGCACGTATTCATAGACAATTAACACTTGAATTAAATCGTGAACCATCAGAAGAAGAATTATCTAAAAAAATGAATATGCCAGTAGAAAGAATAAGAGAAATTTTGAAAATAAGTCAAGAACCTGTAAGTTTAGAAACACCAATAGGTGAAGAAGATGATTCACATTTAGGTGATTTTATAAAAGATGAACATAATATGAGTCCTGAAGATTATGCTACAAATGAATTATTAAAACAAGAAATATCTGAAGTTTTACTTACATTAACTGAAAGAGAAGAAAAAGTTATTAAATTAAGATTTGGACTTGAAGATGGTAAAAGTAGAACTCTTGAAGAAGTAGGTCAAATGTTTGGGGTTACAAGGGAACGTATTCGTCAAATTGAAGCAAAAGCATTAAGAAAATTACGTCATCCTTCAAGATCAAGAAAATTAAAGGATTATATGACAGATTAATGATTTCTAAAAGATTAAGTGTTATTGCTTCTTTAGTTGATAGTAATAATATTATAGATATTGGTTGTGATCATGCATTACTTGATATTTATTTAACAAATAAAGGAATTAATTGTGTTGCGATTGATAATAAAGAAACAGTTTTAGATAAAGCTAGGGAAAATATAAAAAAAAATAATTTGCTTGATAAAATCAAAATTATTTGTTCTAATGGTTTAGAAAATTATAATGTTTTAGGGAATGAAAATGTTATTATTGCTGGTATTGGAACTAATACAATTTTAAATATTATTCAAAATAAAGAATTTAATAAAATAAAAACTTTAATTATTCAAAGTAATAATAATTTATATGAATTAAGAAAAAAAATATGTAAATTGGGATATTATATTGATAAAGAAATAGTTATATTTGATAAGAAATATTATAATATTATAAGATTTAAAAAAGGTTTTAAAAAATATAGTTATTTTGATTATTATTTTGGTTTAGATATGAATTATGAATATAAAAAATATATTAATAATAAAATATATAAAACTTATAAAAATATACCTTTTAAAAATATAATTAAAAAAATAAAATACAAAATATTATTGTTATATATTAAAAACTGTTAAGATTAATTTAACAGTTTTTTTAGATAAAAAATGTTGGTCCACCTATTTGAGCAGTATTATTTTCTTTTATACTTTCTTCTTTTTTAGTATTATATGAGACTTTTTCGTTATTTTTATCTTTAATATTAGGTTTTATTTGATTATTTATTTCTTGAACATTATCTGTTTTTCTAAATTCATTTACTACTCTTAACATTGTTTTAGCATTTTTGAACATTGGTGAAACTTGTTTTATTAAAGGTATAGCTTGATTTGCTAGATTTAGAGCTTTTTGGGTTCCAGATAAGATTGAACCAAAATTTAATCCTCTAAATATACCAAATAAAGAAGGTCTAGTAGGTATTATAGGATAATATGGATAGTAGTTCATAAGTCTCCTTTCAAAATATTATATGATTAATTTAAAAAAAACGTACATTTATTGGAAAAAGTATTTTATGTTTTTTTAAAATATGGTATAATTATTTAGAAAGTAGAGGTCTATACTATGAATAATGAGGAAAATGTTGAGTTATATGAAGAAAATAGTGAATCATATGAGAAAACACCTAAAAGTGAAGATAGTTTAAATGATGTTATTTCTAAAAATGCTAAAAGTAGTACTGAATCTACTTTAGTAAAACCGAAAAAGAAAAGTTTTATAGATAAATTATTAAAGGTACGTATTAAATTACCTGGTCAAGAATTTAAATTAAATCCTGAAACTGATAATATTAGAACTGAAAAAAAACTTATGTATGAATATATTGTTAAGGATCAAGATGGTGAAATTATTAAAGATTATTTTGATGCTTATAGTGTTGCTGAAGTTAATGCTTATTTAGTTTCAGAAGGTTATAAAGTATATAGTATTAAAACTAATAAATATATTCAAACTATGTATGGTGTATCTTTTGGTGGTAATAAGATTAAAATGAATGATTTAATATTCTTTTTAACACAATTATCTACTTATATAAAGGCTGGTATGTCTCTTATTGATTCGATTCGTATTTTGTCTAGACAATATAAAGATAGAAATTATAGAAGAATATTTAAAAAACTTATGTATTCCCTTACAATGGGTGATTCATTTAGTACAGCTCTTTCTAAACAATCAGAAACTTTTCCAAAATTACTTATCAATATGATTAAAACTGCAGAGATGACTGGTCAATTACCGGAAACTCTTGATGATATGGCTGATTATTATACTTCAATTGAAAAAACTAAAAAGCAAATAGTTAATGCTATGACTTATCCAACAATTGTATTTGTATTTGCAATAGCAGTTATTGTGTTTATTATGCTTTATGTTGTTCCACAGTTTACAGAAATATATGCTTCTATGGGTGTTGAAATTCCTTCATTTACTAGAATTGTTATGAATGTTTCAAATTATTTGAAAAATAATGCTATTACTTTATTACTTATTATTATTGCTATTTTATCTGTTTTATTGATTTTAATAAAAAATGTAAAACAATTTAGAAAAGGTTATCAATATTTAATAATGCATATTCCTGTTATTAAAGATGTTATTATTTATAGTGAAGTTGCTACGTTTAGTAAAACATTTGCTAGTTTACTTGCAAATAATGTTTTTATAACAGATAGTATGGATATACTTAGTAAATTATCTAATAATGAAATTTATAAAGATTTGATTTATAAAACAATTGAGAATTTGGGTAAAGGTGAAAGAGTTTCACTTGCATTTAAAGATCACTGGGCTTTTCCAATACCTGCTTATGAAATGCTTGTAACTGGTGAAAAAACTGGTCAATTGCCTGAAATGATGGCTAAGGTAGCTAGTTATTATCAGAATGAACAAGAAAATATTGTTACGAGATTAAAAACTTTTATTGAACCTATTTTGATTGTTTTCTTAACTGTTATAGTTGGTATTATCATTTTATCAATAATCATTCCTATGTTTAAAATGTATGAATCAATGACAACTTTATAGGGGGTTTTATGCTTTATGTTATATTATTTATACTAGGTCTTGTATTTGGTTCATTTTATAATGTTGTTGGTCTTAGATTGTCTAGAGAAGAATCAATTGTTTTTCCTTCTTCTCATTGTATGAATTGTAATCATAAACTTGGATTTTTAGATTTAATACCAGTATTTTCTTATATGTTTTTAAGAGGAAAATGTAGATATTGTGGCAAGAAAATATCTATAAAATATCCTATATTTGAACTTATTACGGGAATATTATTTGTTTTATGTTATGTTAAATTTGGTTTTTCATATGAATTATTGATTGGTATTATTTTTTGTTCGATGTTAGTTATAATTACTGTTAGTGATTTTGATTCTTATATGATTCCAGATAGTGTTCTTTTGATAAGTGGTATTTTAATATTTGTTATATATTTAATTAAATTTAAAACTTTTGCTTTTGATTATTTAGCTCAGGGTATATTTAGTTTTATATTTATGTTTTGTTTTAAACTTGTTGGTAATTTTCTTTTAAAGAAAGAATCAATGGGGGATGGAGATATTAAATTAATGGCTGTAGTTGGTATGGTTATTGGTTTTAAAAAGGTTGTTTTTTCATTATTTTTAGCGGCTTATTTAGGTTTACCTTATGCAATATATGTTATGGTTAAAAAAAATATTAATCATGAGGTTCCGTTTGGACCTTTTCTAGCTCTTGCTTCAATTATAATGTTATTTTTAGATTTTAATTTTCTTAATTTGTTTTAATAAATTTTATTTTGAAAAGGAAGGTTTTTATGAATAAGAAAAAGTTATTTTTGATAATGTTTATTGTTGTTTCAATTTCATTTATTTTTACTGGTTCTGTTGCTTATTTTAATGCTACGGTAAGCGGGAATATTAATATTAGTACTGGTAATGCTGTATTTAATATTACTGGTTTTACGGATGAAGATACAAAAGTTATTTCTTTAAAAGAAGGGGCTTTAGCGCCTGGTGATAGTGGAAGTTTTAATTTACATTTAGATGCAACTGGATCAAGTGTAGATATGTATGTAACATTATCAATAGATAAAGGTACACTTCCTACTAATTTAAAGTTTTATACAAGTAGTGATTATAAGGCAGAATTACATAAGTATTATGAATTTATGGATATATCTAATCAAAGTAAAGATATAACAATATATTGGTATTGGAATCCTTTTATTAGTG
>CAYLJU010000019.1:0-25902 GCA_964384115.1 uncultured Muribaculaceae bacterium
AAAAACCTACAAAAATTTTTACCAAAAACCTACAAAAAAGATTGACATTTACAAAAACATATGATATAATACAAACAAGGAGGTTTTGTCGTGAAAAATGATACATTAAAACAAATAATTGAACATATTAAGAAATATGAATTAACTGAGTCATTTTCTGATATTGAAGCATTTAAAAAATGGGCATCAAAATTAAATAGTACTCAAATAAATAACTTTCTTAGTTTGGATATAGATTTAGTAGAAATAAGGGAGTTAAGACATTTATTAATTAATTGTGATTTATTAAGTTGTCAAGATTATAAGAAAAAAGTTGCTGCAATATCAACATTAAAAAATGGTGATGGATGTTGGCATTTGTTTAGTGCTATATGTAACCCTAATTTTTTAAAAAGTAAAAACTTTTATAAAGATATAGAAATGTTAAGTAAAGCAGATACGGCTAGATATGGATTATGGATATTAGGAGAAGATACTTTTATAAATAGTCCATATCATGATGAAGATTTAAAATTACTTGTAGAAACTCATGATACAAGAGAGGAAGAACCATTAGATTTTGTAGTATCTGATGCCATTGCAACTGTTGCTGGTAATATTGATTCCATTAAGAGTCCACATCATCGTGCTGATATGAAATTAATAGCAACTGCAGGTAGTGATTGCCTACAAATGAGTCATTCTTATCCAGAACATAGTTTAAATAATTTAGCAGTTAATAAAGTATCTTTAGCAGATAAATATCATTTAGAAAATATGCAAATATTAGCAACCAATCCAATAGCAAGTGAATTCTTATATATAATTATGACTGACCCTAATTTTGTTAAAGATAAAAACTATCGTAAAGAAGTAGAAGCATTAGCAAATGCAAAGAGTAAAGCAACAGCAAGAGCATTATATTATTACATAGTTAATCCGGATAGAAAATATTTAAGTGATATGGATTTTTTAAGGGATTGTAAATATGATATAGAGGCTGCACATATTTCAGATAGAAATAGTGTTGCTGGTAGTAATGATAAAGACTATTTAAAATATTTAAAGAAAATAAATGAAATTGATGATAGATTTGTTATGCAAATTGTTTCACTTTTAATGAATCCTAATTTTATCAATAGTCCATACAAAGATTTTGATTTAGAATTACTACAAAGTATCTCAAGTAAACCTATCTTTATGGATTTATATAGGTTAATGACTGACGAGGCATCTTTAAATAATAAACATCATAAAAGAGATGCCGTTATGATAAGTCAGTCAACTATTGATGGAGTCCGCGACTTATTGTTGGAAAAAGCTTGCAATGAGTATAGTCTAAATAGCATTAATCATGAATATGATATGGAATTTATTTCTAAGTTACAGTTGGATTCTATTGCTGAAAAAATATACTTTGAAATATATTATTATTTATTTAGACAAAAAGGAATTGATGATCCACAACGTAAAGAAAAATTAGAAAAACTTTTACAAGGTGAATTGGTTGAAAGAAGTAGTAGTGTATCTAGTTATTTAGATTCTTTACAAAATCAAATAGATGATAGTAGTTCACCAATTATTGAATCAACACCTATTGTTAGTTCTAAACCTAAATATAGAATATTAAGTTTATTTAAGAAAAACACAAGAAAATAAGATGATTTGAAGCATTATCGCTCAAAATCATCTTTTTTTCAATTATTGCTAGATATTAATGTAATTATGCGGTATTGTTTGCGTGAAGTTAATTAACTTCAGGAGGTGAATGATATTTGCAAGGTTTCAATAGAAATAATGATATTTAAAAATGACACTAAAGAAGAATTGAATAAGATGGCTAAATAAAGTGGAATAAATGTTACATATTATGATGGTTATATTGTTATGTTTGATAAGGTTAATATACACGCGATTACTCCACATATGTTAGTATTTAATAAAAATGAAAACAATTTAATAGTGCTACATTATGATGAATATCATGAAGATGATGACTTATTCTTAGTAGATGGAGAAAAGTATACTTTAAACACAATAAAAAAATACATTAGAAATTATTTCAAAAATAAACCTAATATAAATTTAAAAACAAACAACAAATAAAATACAATTAATTAGCAACGAGTGGGATTTGGGTATAAAAAAATTGATACAATTAAGCATCAATTAATCAACAATTTGGAGCAAATGACCGGAATCGAACCGGCATCCTAGCCTTGGCAAGGCCATATACTAACCGTTGTACTACATCTGCAATAAAAAAATGGTGACCAGTATGGGATTCGGACCCATGAATGCTGCCGTGAAAGGGCAGTGTGTTAAGCCACTTCACCAACTGGCCAAAAAAATAAAAATGGCGCCCCAAGTAGGACTCGAACCTACGACCCTTTGATTAACAGTCAAATGCTCTAACCGACTGAGCTATTGAGGCACTAAATTGGTGGGCCCAGAAGGATTTGAACCTTCGACCTCCCGCTTATCAGACGAGCGCTCTAACCAACTGAGCTATAAGCCCACGTGCTAATTAAGTATATAATATTTTTTGAGATATTGCAATACTTTTTATGTAAAAATGTTCAAAAATTAAAATTTATCACATTTTTTATCAATAAATGGTGTCCTGTTAGGGACTCGAACCCTAGACCCACTGATTAAGAGTCAGTTGCTCTACCAACTGAGCTAACAAGACAAAAATAAATAATCTGCTTAACACGATATTATTATAACATATTTTTTTAAAAAACCAAGTCTTTTTCATAAAAAAAATAAATTTAATAGTGTAAAGCAATTTTAAAATTAAAAAAATGTATTGCTAATCAGTACTAAAGTATGATACAATATGATTGTCTAAAGGTAGAGTAAGTATGAAAAATCTACAAAATACGACATTGGGAATTTAATTTGTAAATGGTGTTGAACGCTCAATGCTTTATACTGAGAATCCTAAAATTTACAATGTAATACCCACTTTGAATCTGGGTTTTATCCTAGAAAGCTCTCTTTAGATAAAAATGTGAATTCACATTTTTTTTCTTTTAAAAAAAACATATATATGTTATTATATAATAGGTGAAATAAATATGACAGAAAAAATTGTAAATGCTATAATTGGAATATTTGGAGGAAGTACCTTACTAGGAGGAAAACAATTAATAGTTTTCTTAATATCATTAATGCCAATATTAGAATTAAGAGGAGGATTAATCGCAGCATCCCTATTAAAACTAGATCCATGGCAAAGCTACATAATAAGTATAATTGGAAATTTATTACCAATACCATTTATCTTATGGTTTATAAAAAAAATAATAAACTGGATGAAAACAAAAAAATGTTTTCATAAATTCACAAATTGGCTAGATAAAAAAGTTGAAAAACATAAAGGTTCAATAGAAAAATATGGATTTTGGGGATTAGTATTATTTGTCGGCATACCATTACCTGGAACAGGTGCATGGACAGGATCTTTAATTGCAAGTCTGTTAGATATGAATAAGAAAAAATCATTTCTTGCAATTGTAATTGGTGTTTTTATGGCAAGCATAATCATGATGCTAATATCATTTGGAATAATCGGAAAAATAGTATAGGTGACATATGTATGAAAGCATAATAACAGGATTATATGGGATATCTTCATTAATTAAAACTAAAATCTATCCAATAATAATATTAATAATAGGATTAATATACTTAATTATATATAACTATATAGATATAAATATATTAAAAAATATAGACTTTAATGTAATAATGATATTAATTGGAACATATGGCATAAGTAAAATGATAATCAAAACCAATTTAATAAATCATATAATTAATCTAATAGTTGAAAGAGCAACAACATATAAAAACTTAATCATATTAATGTGTGTAGTAACCTTTATAGCATCTAACTTTATAAACAATTATATACTATTACCATTCATAATTCCATTTATACAAGAAATAATAAAAAAAAATAATATAAAATCAAATCTATTAATTGAATCAGTTATAATATCATCAATATTAGGAAGTATGAGTACATTAATAGGATCAAATAATACAATTATTATATCATCCTATTTAAACATGAATTTTCTAGATTTTTTCTTTTATGATAGTAGAATAGGTATACACATAATATGTTTAATAATGTTTTTTTTACAAATATTAATTATAGATATATCAGTAAAAAATGAATATTTTATAGGAACAATTGAAGAAGTAGAAATTAAAGATAAATTTAACATATATTTATTTTTAACAATGATAATATTATTATTAATAACATCATTGATTAAAATAAAATATTTAAGTGGAATAGTATCAATATTATGTCTAATAATAGGAATAATTAAAAATAAAAAAACTGATATTTTATCTGAAATAGATTATCAAAGTGTTATATTATACATATTAATGTTTATATATGTAATTCTATTAAAAGACATGCCATATTTAAATTCAATAACAGAAATTATAAAAAAAATAAATTCACCAGGAATTATATATACACTATTCTTTATTATATCAATATTACTATCTCTAATATCTAATCCAATATTTATATTTTACTATATGACACTATTAATACCAAAAATAGTACTTAATATAGATATTGAAACAATGCAATTAATATATGCAACATATTTTGGATTAATAGCAGGATTACTAAAAAGAAAAGAATTAAAAAATACAATAAGTTATCAAATAATAATATGCATGATTATTTGCGCATATGCATTAATTGCATTCTTATATTTTTAAAAATACAAAAAAGCCTTAACCAAGTTAAGACTTTTATTTTCATAATGGCGGAGCAGGCGAGATTTGAACTCGCGCGACAGTTGCCCATCCTACACCCTTAGCAGGGGCGCCTCTTCAGCCTCTTGAGTACTACTCCACATCACGAATATAATTTTACATTATTTTAGAGCAAGTGTCAATAAAAAAGAGTTAATTATATAACTCATTTTTTAATTTTTCAATATTTTCATTCATAATAGTCAAATAAGTTGAGCCATTATTTAACTCTTCAGTAGTTAGATTAGAAAGTGTATGAATATAACTTACCTCTATATCATAATCATTAACTAATGAGTTAACAACATCATCAAGGACTTCATCTTTACGTGCAAAAATGTAACTAATTTTACCATCACTAATCAAAGACTTAACATCATTTAAAGTTTTATTATTTAAAGTATCCTTATCAAGTGAAATAACATTTATATTATATTTTTTTAGAAAAAGAAATAAATCATCAGTAACAACAATTGTATCAAAATCAGCATTTGTACCAATAACAGTCAAATTAGCGTCAAGTTTAGAAACATCAAGCTTTAAAGACTCATAATTTTCTTTAATTTCTTCTAACAAGTAGTAGTTACTAACATATTCTTCAAAACCATTTCTAATATTTTGCGTTAACTGTAAAAAATTAGAAGGATCAAGCCATAATTCTTCAACACCATAACTAGTCTTCATACTAAGAGAAGCATTTATAATCTTTAAATCCTTGTTATTATTAAATAACGGAACAACATAATCCTTTTCAGAAGACAAACCATTAAAAATATAAAGACTAGCCTCACTATAATCCAAAAGTTGTTTATCAGTCAAATTAGGATAAGTAAAAGGATCAACACCATTAGGATAAATACTTTTAATATTACTATTATTACCATAAAGTCTATTTGTTATATACTCAAGAGGATAAACAGTAGTATAAATATCAATACCTTCCATCGTATCTCTCTTAAGACAACCAGTTAAAGAAAACAAAACAATTAAAAAAATAACTATTTTTTTCATATAATCACCAAAAATATTATACTATTTTCATAAAAAAAAGTAAATGATAATTGTAAAGTCGAATAAAATCGTGTACAATATAGATATATAGGAAAAAGAGGTGAAAAAATGTTTGAAAAATTAGAAATAGAATCATCAAATAACGAATTATATCAAGAAGCATTTACCCATACATCATATGCAAATGAACATGGAACAAATAACTATGAGCGTTTAGAATATTTAGGAGATGCTGTCTTAGAACTTATTATGAGTGAATATTTATATAAAAATACTAATAATGATGAAGGAACAATGACTAAACTGAGATCAGCTTACGTATGTGAAGATGCTTTGTATGAGTATTCACTTAAATTAGGTTTAAATAATTACCTTCGCTTAGGACACGGAGAAAGTGAACATGGAGGAAAATATAGAAAAGCAATTGTTGCAGATATATTTGAAGCCTTTATAGGCGCTATGTACCTTGATAAAGGATTAGAATTTACCAAAGAATACATAAACAAAAAAATATTATCCAATATAAACAATAACTATGAATTCTTTCATGACTACAAAACCAAACTACAAGAATTAGTTCAAACGGATAGGAAAAGCTTAGAATATATTTTAGTAAAAGAAGAAGGCCCAGCCCATGATAAAACATTTGAAGTAGAAGTTAGAATTGACGGAATACTATATGGAACTGGAATAGGAAACAGTAAGAAAAAAGCTGAACAAGAAGCAGCTAGAGTCGCACTAGAAAAGAGAGCAAAAAATGCTTAGAATAAAAAGGTTAGATAAAATAGTAGATAGAAATATAGCATATGAATTATTTTTAAACGACATCAAATTAGGTGAAATAAAAAATGATGATACATTATTATATGATCTAAAAAATGGTGATTATAATTTATATGTAAAATGTGGTGAAATGGTAAGTGAAAAAGTAACATTTAGTTATGATGACCATTCAACAATAGAAATAGAATGTTATCCCAAATATAGTGAAAATAAAATGGTAAAATTATTTTTTAAAACTATAATGAACAAAAAAGGAATAGCATTGAATAAAGTAAAAGATTTTTATGTATAGGAGGAAAATAATATGGGAAGATTCCCAAGCATAGCAGCAGCTAAAGCTAAAACAGGAGCTGCAAGAGGAAAATTATATGGAATGTATGCTAAAGAAATATATTTAGCAGCTAAAAATGGAGGAACATCACCAGAAGGTAATCCAAGTTTAAAAAGATTAATTGAAAAAGCAAAAAAAGAGCAAGTACCAAGTGATGTAATAAAAAGAGCAATTGATAAAGTAACCAGTGGAATAGGAGAAAATTATGAAGTATTAACCTACGAAATATTTGGACCAGCAGGTTCTACAATGCTTGTCGAATGCTTAACAGACAATGTTAATAGAAGTGTAAGTGAAGTAAGAGCAGTAATAAACAAAAGTCATTTAAAAATGGGTTCAATGGGTAGTGTATCATATATGTATGATAATCTATCTGTAGTAGGATTTAAAGGCTTAACATTAGATGAAACAATGGAAGCACTTATTGCCTCTGATATACCATTTATAGATATTGAAAATGATAATGAGTTAATAATCATTTATGGAAATCCAAATGATATAAATAAAATTAAAGAAGCAATAACAAATTATAAAAAAGATATTAATTTTGAAATTGATGAAGTAACAAATCTTCCAAAAGATAAAGTAAAATTACAAGGTGAAGATTTAGAATTATTTAAAAGAGCTTTAACATTATTTGATGAAGTAGATGATGTCTCAAATGTATATCATAATGTAGAATTATAAATTAAATCTAAAGTGCACAATTGTGCACGATTTTTTATAAAATAAAAATCTTTTTCTTCTTGTTATTATAATCAATATTGTGGTAATATATTTTTAGGTGGTCATATGCAAAGTACAATTTTACCAGCAGATAAATTTATAGTAATAAATAAAACAATATTTAATGATCAAGATAGAAAACTATTAATGCGTCTATATCAACCAATCATAGGATCAGATGCTGTAAGCCTATATTTTAATCTTTGGTCACAATTAGATAATAGTGAATTTATGAGTAATGATTATACACATCACTATCTAATAAATTTACTAGGATTTAGTATAGATGGCTTTGTACTTGCAAAAGCCAAATTAGAAGCTGTAGGACTTATAAGAACATATGTAAAAGAAGATAGTATCAATAATTATATATATGAA
The DNA here is from genome assembly GCA_964384115.1 of uncultured Muribaculaceae bacterium. GTDB lineage: Bacteria > Bacillota_I > Bacilli_A > RF39 > UBA660 > CAG-884. Next base: position 8,003 of record CAYLJU010000019.1, read on the forward strand.
TTATACTCACCACTAAATCCCAATGATTTTTTTACAAACCCAATTTTATCAACACTACTTTTAAGCAACATAGGAAAAAGAGAATATGACCTAATACTAAATAGCTTTAAAGTACCAAACATTAATTTAAAAGAATACAAAGAAGTAACATCTTCCTTTTCTGATGTATTTTCAATAAGCAATACTCAAAAAGATTATAGCACATTAGATTTAAAAACAAGAAATATAAATAATCTAGCATTTGATATTGGATTTGATTTAGAAGAATGTCTAGCAACAATACCAGAAGAAATGTTAAACTTAAGAAGTGTTAACAAAGGAGTAAGAGAGTTATTACTCAAAATAGCATTTATATATGATTTTAATCTCGAAACAATGAGTACAATTATAAGAGAATCAATAAATGAAAAAAATGCTATTGATAAAGAAAAATTAAGAACAAATGCCAGAAAATATTATACATTTCAAAATGGCGGTAAATTACCAAACATTATATTTAAATGTCAACCAGAATACTTAAGAAAGCCACAAGGCGATAACTCTAAAATGGCTCAAATAATATATATGTTTGAAACAACAAGCCCATATAATTTTCTTGCATCAAAAATTGGAACCAAACCATCAAAAACAGATTTAAATGTACTTGAACATTTAGCAGTTGATCTAGACCTCGCACCAGGTGTAATAAATGTTTTATTAGATTTTGTATTAAAAACAACTAATAATAAATTAAATATGAATTATGTTGATGCTATAGCATCACAGTGGAAAAGATCAAAAATAATGACTGTTGAAGATGCAATCCAAATAGCAAAAACAGAATACAGTAAAAAGAAAACAAAAATAAAAGTAGCATCTGAACCAGTATGGTTTGATAAAAAAATAGAATCAGAACAAGCAAATGAAGAAGAAAAACAAAACATTGAAGAATTATTAAAGGAGTTTAGATAAAATGTTAAAAATAGACGATGATTTTTTTAAAAAAATGAATGCTCCCCAAATAGATTTAGATAATGAATATAAAGAAGCTTTAAAAAATAATGACTTTAAAAAAATGGTATCAGAATTAAAAATGCCAGACGAAATATTAAAAAAATATACAACAACATTAAAAGAATGTTCCCTAGAATATTCTAACTGCCAAAAATGTCAAAATCTAATGGAATGTAAAAATAAAGTAAGAGGCTATGCCTATTTGCCACAAAATATAGATAATCATTTAGAATTTGGTTATAGATCATGTAGATATCTAAATAATCAAATAAGTGAAAATAAATATAATGATAACGTTACACTAATAGGCGCGAATTCATATCTAAAAAGTTCTAGAATGAAAGATATATACACAACCGATAAAAATAGATTTACATGCATAAAATGGTTAAATAATTTTATAAAAAGTTATCCAAAAGTAAAAAAAGGATTATATTTAAGTGGTAACTTTGGATGCGGAAAATCATATTTAATATCAGCAATGTTTAATGAATTAGCAAAGAGAAACATTAAAAGTGTTATCATATTTTGGCCACATTTCTTAAGTGAACTAAAAGGATCATTTAATGGTGATGGAAATTTTAACTACCTGATGAATTTAGTAGAAAAAACGCCACTATTATTAATTGATGATATCGGAGCTGAAAACTTAACCGATTGGGGACGAGATGAAATATTATGTCCAATATTAAATAGTCGTATGGAAGCAGGATTACCAACATTTTTCACATCAAATCTTGACCAAAAAATGTTAGAAGAACACTTAAGTACAAGTAAAAGTGGCGTTGATAAACTAAAAGCAAAACGAATTATGGAAAGAATAAATCAGGTATCTGAAAATATGCAAATGATAGCTGAAAATTATAGGAGTATATAAATGAAACAAATTAAAAATTATAAAAATATAAATCAAAAAAGAGCTGTAGTTGAATACATAACAGGTGAAAAAGAATTGATAGAAACAAAAAAAAATCAAAAATTATCCCATACATATGATTATATTGGGGAATTTAAATACAATGAAGATTTAAATACAGAAGTTGCATTAGTAAAAATTGAATTAGGAAAAAACTTAAGAAAAAAAGATACACTAATTGGCTATATAAATATAGATGGTATTTTAATATCGGACATCTATAGTATATATTTAGATGAATTATACCATATAAAAAATGAAAAATTAGATGAATTGATAAATATGATATATAATAAACTATATTATGATAGTCAAAAAGAAGAAAAAAAAGAAGAACAAGCAATAACCAAGTTACGATTATTATTTAGAATATATAAGAAACAAAATAAATAATAAAAAAATAGTAAAAAGATAATACAAGAAATTCTATAATAATAGAATTTTTTTTATAATTGAATTAAAATAATTTATATGTAAGGCTATTCTTTTACAAAAATATATGATATACTTATAATGGTGATTTTCATGGAAATAAATGAATTATTAAACATATATAATACATACAAAACAAAAATTCAAGAATTATGGAGGTTACTTTGACTTACCCAAAAGAAATCAAAAAATAAATGAATTAGAAGAATTAACAAAAAAAGATAACTTTTGGGATAATAGAAGGGAAAGCGCTAAAATAATAGCTGAAATAAATGAAAACAAAAATATAATAAAAGAAATAGAAGACATAAAAAAAACAATCGAAAGCAATCTTGAAATATTAAATGAAATAAAAGAAAATAATGACACAGAAACAGCATCATTATTAGAAGAAGAAATTGGTGCCATAAATAAAAAATTAGAAGAATTAGAAATAAAATTATTATTAAAAGGTGAATATGACAAAAATGATGCCATACTAGAAATTCACGCTGGAGCCGGAGGAACCGAAGCATGTGACTGGGCTAATATGTTAAAAAGAATGTATACCAGATGGTGTGATAAAAAAAAATATACATATGAAGTTTTAGATGAACAAGAAGGTCTAGAAGCTGGAATAAAAAGCACGACAATGATAATCCATGGATTATATGCCTACGGATATCTAAAATGTGAAAAAGGAATACATAGATTAGTACGCATATCACCATTTGATAGTGGAGCAAGAAGACATACATCATTTGCATCAATTGACATAGTCCCATTAATCGAAAATTCAAAAATAGACATCGAAATAAAAGATTCAGACATTCGTATCGATTGTTATTGTGCTTCCGGACATGGAGGACAAGGAGTAAATACAACACCATCGGCAGTCAGAATAACCCACTACCCAACTGGAATCGTAGTAACATGTCAAAATGAAAGAAGTCAAATCCAAAATAAAGAACAAGCAATGGAAGTTTTAAAAAGCAAATTATATAAAATAGAACAAGAAAAAAAAGAACAAGAAATGAAGAATTTAAAGGGTGAAATCAAAGATATTAATTTTGGATCCCAAATCAGAAGTTATATAATGTGTCCTTATACATTAGTTAAAGACCATAGAACAAATACTGAAAACGTTAATGTTGACAAAGTATTAGATGGAGACATTGACGAATTTATAAATGATAATTTAAAGAGTTGGTGATAAAATGAATATAATACAAATCAGAAACGTAAATAAAAAATATAAAACAGGTGTAACAGCCATTAGAGATCTAAGCTTAGACATAGAAAAAGGTGAATTTGTCTTTGTAATAGGATCAACAGGTTGTGGAAAAAGTACACTAATAAAAATGCTTTATCGTGAAGAAAAACCTACAAGCGGAAAAATAATGATAGGTGGAATAGATGTAGCTCGTCTAAGAAATAATAAAGTCTATAAATTAAGAAGAAAACTAGGAGTTGTCTTTCAAGATTTTAAACTATTACCACACGCAACAGTATATGAAAATGTAGCATTTGCCCTTGAAGTATTAGGTTTATCTAAAGATGAAATTCATGATAAAACAATAAAAGCATTAGAATTAGTAGGACTAAAAAATAAAGCTAAAAGCTATCCAGAAAAAATAAGTGGAGGCGAACAACAAAGAACAGCAATAGCCAGGGCAATTGTAAATGGACCAAAAATACTTATTTGCGATGAACCAACCGGAAACTTAGATCCAGATACCAGCTATGAAATAATGAATGTCTTAGAAGAAATAAATAAAAGAGGAACAACAGTTATAATGGTAACCCATGATACAGGAATAGTTGAAAAAATGAAAAAAAGAGTCATCCTTTTAGAAGAAGGAAGAATCTTAAAAGATTATAAGGAAGGAACATATAAAAATGCAGTACATTAGAATACTAGGGCGTAATATAAGAGACGCATTTAAAGGTGTTTTTCGTAATTTATCATTATCAATGGCATCAATTCTTTGTACAACAATAACATTAATTGTTGTTGCCGTATCAATAGTTCTAACATATAATGTCAACAATTTTACAAAACTAATAGAATCAGACATGTCAATTGTTGTTTTCCTAAAAAAAGATACTGATAGCGAACAAACAAATATAATAAAAAATAAAATAAACGCTATAGATGGCATAACAAGTTGTGTATATAAATCAAAAACAGAAATTTTAGAAGAAATGATGGATTCTGATACAGCACTTTCAAGTATATTATCACAATATACAGATGAAACAAATCCTTTACTATCAACATTTACAGTAAAAGTAGAAGATTTAAAAAAAATAGATGAAATAGCATCTAAAATAGAAATATACGATGGTGTTGATTATGTAAAATATGGTGAAAATGCCATAAGTGAATTAATAAATATTTTTGATGTTGTAAGAAAAGGATGTTTAGTAATTGTAGTTGCTTTAATACTTGTAACAGCATTCTTAATATCAAATACAATTAAAATAGCAATAATCGCACGCCGTAAAGAAATAGAAATAATGCGCTTAGTAGGAGCATCAAACCTAAATATAAAAATACCATTTATATTTGAAGGACTAATAATAGGAATAATTGGATCAATAATACCTGTAATATTAACATCATATGGATATTCAATTATATATAAAAAATTTAATGGACAATTATTCTCACCAATACTAAAATTAGTACAACCAATTCCATTTGTATTTTACGTATCATTAGCTTTAATAATAGTTGGTGCCATAGTAGGAATGATCGGAAGCTATAAAGCAAGTAGAAAATATCTAAAAATATAAGAGACTATTTACATAGTCTTTTTAAAATATTATAAATAAACATACACTTTGTATCACATTTTTAATAATTAATAACCAATAATAAATAAACAACATATTTATTCATAATAAATACTATCTTTTAATTTTATGAAGTGATATAATACACATAGAAAAGGCGGGATAAAATGTATTTATTAGCACCAAAATCTAAAAATGAAGTATATGAACTAAAAGAATATTATGATGGACTAATATTAAGCGTTGAAAATCTAAGTATAAATTATCAAACATTTAAATTAGATGAAATAAAAGAAATAATAAATAATATAAAAAATAAAGAAATATTTATTAATCTAAACAAAAATATGCACAATGAAGATATACCCTTATTAAAAGAAACATTAAAAGAATTAGATAACTATAATATCAAAGGAATATTATATTATGATATAAGCATTGTAAACATTGGAACCAAACATGACCTTGTATGGTCAGCATGTCACATGACAACAAATTATAAAACATGTGAATTTTGGAATAAAAGAAAAGTAAAATATACCTTCCTATCAAATGAAATTACCCTAGAAGAAATAAAAGAAATAAAAAATAATACTAAAATGGAATTAATGATCCAAGTATTCGGATATGTACCAATATTTGCATCAATCCGTAATATCGTAAAAAATTATCGCAAAACATTTAATTTAAAAGATAAATCAAAAGTAAATTACATAAAACATGAAAATGAACTATACCCAATAGTTAATGAAAAAGAAACAGTAGTTTATAATTCAAAAATATTAAATGCAATCGATGAAATAGATGAATATGAAAAAATAGGAATAAAATACTTTGTAATAAATTCATTTCTAATAGATAACATAGAAGAAGTATTAAAAAAATTTAACAAAAAAGAAAAATTTCAAACTGAAAATGAAGGAAAAGGTTTCTTATATGAAGAAACAATATATAAGGTGACAAAATGAAAAAACCAGAATTACTCGCACCAGCAGGTGATTTAGAAAGATTAAAAGTCGCACTCAATTATGGAGCCGATGCCGTTTACTTTGGTGGAACAATGTTTGGACTAAGAGCAAACGCCATAAATTTTACAATGGAAGATATAAAAGAAGGAACAAAATACGCCCATGATCTAGGAAAAAAAGTATATGTAACAGTTAATATTGTATTACATAACAAAGAATTAGAAGGAATATTAGATTATCTAAAAGAACTCGATAAAATAGGCGTAGATGGAATAATTGTCTGCGATCCATATATTGTCCAATTAGCGCGCAAAAACACAAAATTGAACATATGCATCTCAACCCAACAATCAACTCTAAACTATGAAGCTGTAAAATTTTGGCAAAAAGAAGGCGTAACAAGAGTTGTACTAGGACGCGAAGCTACCAAAGAAGATATCATTAAAATAAAAAAAGAAGTACCACAAATGGAAATAGAATGCTTTATCCACGGAGCAATGTGTGCATCATATAGTGGAAGATGTGTTTTATCCAATTATTTTACCAAAAGAGACGCTAATAGAGGCGGATGTGCACAAATATGTAGATGGACATTTGATCTATTAGATGAAAACAAAAAATTAATAGAATGCCCTAAAAAATTCACCTTTCAAACAAAAGATTTAACCATGTTAAAATATATTCCCGAAATGATTGAATCAGGAATAGATTCATTTAAAATAGAAGGAAGAATGCGATCAATATATTACATAGCAACAGTTGTATCCATTTATCGCAAAATAATAGACGATTATTGTAATAATAAAGAAAATTTTAAATATAATATAGAAGATGAACGCACATTATCATCTGTAGCAAACAGAGATTCAATAACCCAATTTTTTAATGGCATAAATGATGAAAGCTGTCAATACTACAATGAAAGAAAAGAAATATCAAATCAAGAGTTTGTAGCAGTAGTTTTAGACTATGATAAAAAAACTTCACTTGCAAAATTAGAACAAAGAAATAATTTTAAAGTAGGTGATAAAATAGAAATATTTGGCCCACAAATAGAAAAATATCAACTAATTGTAAATGAAATGTATGATGAAAACATGGAAAAAATTACTGTCGCACCTCATCCACAACAAATAATATATATAAAAACAGAAAGAGAAATTTTTAAAGACAATTTAGTGCGAAAACTTACTTGACAAAGATAAATAAATATAGTATATTTAAATGCGTTAAATTTAAAGAGGTGAAAACAAATGGATGAAAAGAAGATATATTTAACAGAAGAAGGATTAAACGAATTAAAAAAGGAACTTGATTTTCTAAAATTAGAAAAAAGACCAGAAATTATAAATGCATTAAAAGATGCTAGAGCATTAGGAGATCTAAGCGAAAACGCTGAATATGATGCCGCAAGAAGTGAACAAGCAACAACCGAAGCACGTATCAAAGAACTAGAAAAAATGCTTGAAAACGTTGAAATTATTTCTGATGTTAAAACAGATTCAGTCGCACTTGGAACAAAAGTAAAACTAGAATACGTAGGAGACGATGAAACAGATGAATATTCAATCGTCGGATCTAAAGAAGCAGATCCATTTTCAAATAAAATATCTAACGAAAGCCCAATCGCACAAGCAATATTAGGCCATAAAGTAGGAGATATAGTAAACGTTACTAGTCCAAATGGTGAATACCAAGTAAAAGTTGTAGAAATTTTTTAAAGGCATAAGCCTTTTTTTTTGAAAAATGGTTGAAAAATAATAAAAAATATTATATACTAATAAACGTATTTGAGGAGGAAATATGAAAAAAGAAATAACAAAAAAACTAGAAGGCGCAGCATGGGAAAATAAAATTGAAGAAGAATATAAAAAAGCAAGTAAAAATTTCAAAGTAGATGGATTTAGACCAGGACATGCTCCAAGAGAAGTATTTATGAAAAAATATAAAGAAGAAAATTTATGGATGGATGCTGCCGAAAACTATATTGATGAAGCTTATAGAGAAGTAATTGAAGAAAATAAAGACTTAGAATTAGTCGCACAACCAAAAGTTGAAATAAAAAGTTTAGACAAAAATGGTGTTGAATTTTTATTTACTTTAGTAACAAAACCAGAAGTAAAATTAGGAAAATATAAAGGTTTAGGAATAGAAAAAGAAAAAGTAGAAGTAACAAAAGAAGAAATAGAAAAACAAATAGAAGAAATGCGCAATCATTATGCTGATTATACTGTAAAATCAGGAAAAATAGAAAATAGTGATATAGCAGTAATTGATTTTGAAGGCTTTAAAGATGGAGTACCATTTGAAGGCGGAAAAGGAGAAAACTATTCACTTACAATTGGATCTAACACATTCATACCAGGCTTTGAAGAAGCATTAATCGGTCATGAAGCAGGTGAAGAAGTAGATGTAAACGTAACTTTCCCAGAAGACTATCATGCTGAAAACTTAAAAGGACAAAAAGTAGTATTTAAAGTAAAAATTAATACCGTAAAAGAAAAGAAAGTTCCTGAATTAGATAAAGATTTCTTTGAAGATTTAGGAATGGAAGGAATCGATTCAAAAGAAACACTTGAAAAACAAGTAGAAGAAAATATTAAAGCAAGAAAAGAATATGATTCAGAAAACAAATACGTTGATAGTTTATTAGACGCAGCCGTAGCAAATATGGAAGTAGAAGTACCAGAAGAAATGGTATATGATGAAACAGATAGAATGTTAAATAAATATGAACAAAATTTAGCAATGCAAGGAATTAAATTAGAAGATTTCTATAAAATGACCAATTCAAAAGAAGAAGACTTAAGAGAAAAAATGCATGATGAAGCATTAAGAGTAGTAAAACAAAGACTATTACTTGAAGCAATCGTAAAAGAAGAAAGTTTAAATATATCAGACGAAGAAGCTTTAAAAGAAGCAGAACATTTAGCATCTCATTATAATATGACAAAAGACGAATTCTTAAAAGAATTTGGTGGAATCAAGATGGTAAAATATGACTGCTTAGTAAGAAAAGCAATTGAATTACTAAAAGAAAATGACTAGTTTTGTCGAAAACAACAAATAAAAAAATAAATATGTTATTATCTATTTAGGTGATATTTATTAAAGAAATAGATAAGATGTTTAATGAAATATTAGATGATATCCAAAAAATAAAAAAAAGTACATGGTTAAAACTTAAAGAATAAATCTTTAAGTTTTTATTAACAATTAAAAAAAAATATGTTATACTTATATAGTAGTACGGAGGAAAGAAAGTGGCAAAAAATCGAAAAGATGCTAAATTAATAACCAATTTAACATCAACACAAAAAGTAATATATTATTTAAAAAAAAATAGATGTGATTCAGATGTATATATTAATATGAAAGTTGATATGACAAATGCCATAAAATATATTGAAAAACAAAAAAAGAATGGAAAACATATAACATATTTTCACTTTTTCTGCGCAGCAATAGCAAAAACAATATATAATAGACCATTACTTAATAGATTTATTATGAGAGGCGGAAAAGTATATGAACATAATGACGTTTCACTTGGATTTGTTGCAAAAGTAAAATTTGAAGACTATTCAGAAGAATTTTTAACAGTAGAACATTTTGATAGAAAAGATAATATATTTAAAATATCTGAAAATTTATCAAAAAGAGTAGAAAATTTAAGAAATAATACTAAAAATGATACTGATAAAACAGCTGATTTATTAGCAAAACTTCCAAGATGGATTTTTAACATTGCAATGACAATATTAAAATGGATGGATAAACACGATTTAGTGCCAGAAAAAATGACTGAAAATAGTATATATCATTCATCTGCAATAGTATCAAACCTAGGAAGTTTTAAATCATCATCAATATACCATAATTTAACAGATTTCGGAACAGCATCCAGTTTAATAACTATGGGTGCAATTCATAAAGAAGCTATAGTTAATGATAAAGGTAATATTGAAGCAAAAGATGTATGTGATTTTGGAATAAATTTAGATGAAAGAATAGGTGATGGTTATTATTTTGTAAAAAGTATGAAAATGCTTGAATATATAATAATGCATCCAGAAATACTAGAAGAGCCAATAGGCGATAAATTGACAATTGAAGATTAATTTGATAATATATAAAACGAGAAGAAAAGGTGGATTAAATGTATCAAGATAGAATTCTATTAACAAATAAAGATATTTATGAAAAAGAATTTAAAATCGATACAAGAGGATATCGTCCTCAAGAAGTAGATAAATTCTTAGATGATATAATGAGAGACTATGAAGAATGGGAAAAAATTGTATCTGAATTAGAAGAAGAAAAAAAAGAACAACTTGAAGAAATAATAAAATTAAAACAAGAAATTAGATATCTAAAAACACAACTTGATGTTGTTAAAGATGGAAAAAACGAAGGAAGCATTAACAATACAGATCTACTAAGAAGAATATCTAATCTAGAAAAAGTAATATATGGCAAAGATGAATAATAACAGACAAACGCTGCATTTTTAAGTAATGTAGAGGAAAGTCCATGCTCGCACTATCTGTGATGATAGTAGTGTTCATGTAAGGGGAAAAAATAACCCTTAGTAGTTTAATAAACTAACGGCAGCTAAAACCTTAAAAGGTATATGCTATAAAGTGCCACAGAAACGAGTATTTGGGAAACCAAATAATGAAACGCGGTAAACCCCATGAGCGAGAAACCCAAATTATGGTAGGGGAATCTTGATGTCGGAAATAAGAACGAATAAAGAATCGAAAGATAGATAAATGTTTGTCACCTCAAAAAGGTACAGAACATGGCTTATGTTATTATTATTTTTTAAGGAGTGAGAAACTTGAAGGAAATTGGAGCCAAACTTAAAGAAGCTAGAGAAAGTATTGGCGTATCTATAGAAGAAGCAGCTGAAGATTTGAAATTAAAAGTTTCGCAAATAGAAAATCTTGAAGCTGGAAATCTAGAAGCTTTCCAAGACGTTTTTTATTTAAAATATTTTATTAAAGATTATGCCAAATATTTAGGATTAAAACATGAAGATTTAGTAGATGAATTTAATGAATACCTATTTGATTATACATCAAAAATATCAATAGAAGACGTTAAAAAAAAGCAAGACAGTATTAGTGAAGAAAAAGATATGGTTCATTCACCATATACAAAAAAATTAAAAGAACCATTTAAAATATCAAGTATAATACCATACATTATAATTATAATTATTGCAATTATAATAGCATTTATTGTGTTATAGGAGGAAGTATGAATTTACCAAATAAAATAACATTTTCAAGAATAATATTAACAATATTTATTTTAATCTTATTAGTATTCCCATTTGAAGAAGCAGGTATAAAAATGCCTCAATTATTTATAAATGAAATGATAGTCGTTGATATAAAATATCCAATAGCTGGAGTATTATTTATAATAGCATCATTAACAGATTTCATAGATGGACGATTAGCACGAAAAAATAACCAAGTAACAGATTTAGGAAAAATGTTAGACGCAATAGCTGATAAAGTATTAGTAAATACTATTTTAGTCGCTCTATCAGCATCAGGATTTGTTCATCCAATAATACCAATAGTTGTAATATTTAGAGATGAAGTTGTAAATTCAATTAAAATGGTATCCGGAAATAAAGGAAAAGTAGTAGCAGCAAGCAAAATGGGAAAATATAAAACAGCATGTATGATGACAGGAATTGCCTTAACACTTTTCTATAATTTGCCATTTGAACTATTAAATTTAAAAGTATCAGACATGCTATTAGTAATAGCAATGGTATTAAGTGTAATATCAGGTATACAATATTATGCTTCAAATAAAGAAATAATCAGGTAAACTGATTTTTTTTTAATATAAATTGAAAAAAAATAAAATATAATATATAATTATAAACCGAGGTGTAACATGTGGAAAATAGGTAATGTAGAAATAAAAAATCAAGTAGTTCTTGCCCCTATGGCAGGCATATCAAATCCAGCATATATAAAAATATGTGAAGAAATGAATGTTGGATATGCAATAACAGAATTAATAAGTTCAGAAGCCGTTATAAGAAACAATAAAAAAACTTTGTCAATGTTAAACGGTATCAATGAATTAAATATTCCAATTGCCATTCAAATATTTGGATCAAACCCTAAAACAATGGCCAAAGCCGCTCAAATATTAACACATATATATAAAGTTAAAATAATAGATATCAATATGGGATGCCCAGTTCCAAAAGTCGCACTAAGAAGCGAAGCAGGAAGTGCATTATTAAAAAATATACCTAAAATAAAAGAAATAGTAAAAGAAGTTGTAAAAGCAGTAGATATCCCCGTAACCGTAAAAATAAGAAGTGGTTGGGATGAACAAAGTATAAATGCTGTGGAAGTAGCACAAGCAGTAGAAGAAGCAGGTGCAAGTGCAATAACAATCCATCCGCGAACAAGAAAAGAAGGATATACCGGTAAAGCAAATTGGGAAATAATTAAAAAAGTAAAAGAAAACGTTAAAATACCAGTAATAGGTAATGGTGATATTAAAACTTGTTATGATGCTAAAAGAATGATTGAAGAAACAAAATGCGATGCCATTATGATAGGAAGAGCTTTACTTGGAAATCCTTGGCTAATAAAAGAAACAGTAAATTACTTAGAAAATGGTATTGAACCACAAAAAATAACATTAGATGAAAAAATAGAAATGATAAAGAAACATCTAAATTTATTAATAAAATATAAAAATGAAAAACAAGCACTTTTAGAAATAAGAAGTCATATAGCATGGTATTTAAAAGGAGAAAACAATTCAAAAGAAGTAAAAGAAAAAATATGTAAAACAACAAAATTAGAAGAAGTAATACAAATAATTGATGAATTTGCAAAAAAAAATTAAAAAAAATAAAAAAGTGTGGTATTATATAAGAGGGAGTGAGAAAAATGAAAATATTATGTGTAAATGCTGGTAGTTCATCATTAAAATTTCAACTTTATGAAATGCCAGAAGAAAAAGTTTTAATAAGTGGATACATAGAAAAAATTGGTATGCCAGATTGCTTTTGGAATGTAAAAGTAAATGGCGAAAAAATAAAAACAGAAAGATATTTAAAAAATCATACAGAAGCTGTAGAAGTATTAATTGAGGAACTATTCAAAAATAAAATAGTAGAATCATTAGATGAAATTAAAGGAGTAGGACATAGAGTACTTCATGGTGGTGAAAAATACTCAGATTCAGTACTAATAACAGATGAAGTAGTAAAAGACATTGAAGACTTAACCAAACTAGGACCACTACATCATCCGGGAAATTTAGCAGGAATAAATGCAATGCGTACAGCATTACCAAATGCTGTAAACGTTGCTGTATTTGATACAGCATTCCATCAAACTATGCCAAAAGAAAATTATCTATATCCAGTTCCATATGAATGGTATACAAAATATGGTGTTAGAAAATACGGATTCCATGGAACAAGCCATAAATACATAACAGGTGAAATGAAGAAAAGATTAGGTAAAGAAAATGTAAACTTAATTATTTGTCATGTAGGAAGTGGTGCAAGTATTGCTTGTATTAAAGATGGAAAATGTTATGACACTACAATGGGATTAACACCACTTGATGGATTAATGATGGGAACAAGATCCGGTGCAATCGATCCATCAATACTAAAATATGTAATGCAAGAATCAGGAAAAACAATTGACGAAGTAACAGATGATTTAAATAAACAAAGTGGATTCTTAGGAATAGCAGGATATTCTGATTGCCGTGATGTAGAACGTTTAGCATCAGAAGGAAATGAAAACGCTTTATTAGCATTAAATATGTATGCTAATAGAATTGCCAAATACATAGTTGACTATTATCTAGAATTAGAAGGTAAATTAGATGCCATCATATTTACAGCAGGTGTACTAGAAAACGGATCAGCAATGCGTAAAATGGTAATGGATCGCTTAAAAGTATTGGGTGTTACATTAGATGAAGAATTAAATGATAAAATTGCAAGTTTCAAAGAATTACATGAAGGAATAATATCTGATGGTGATTCAAAAATAACAGTAATGGTATTGCCAACAAATGAAGAAATAATGATTGTAAAGGATACATTTAATATTGTTATCGGATAAGCACTTAAAGTGCTTTTTTTTTTTATAAAAATGTTGTATAATGTAACTGATGAGAAAAGTTGGGTGTTATATGAATAATATTTGTAAAAAAATATATAGGACAATTAAAAAATATAATACAATAGTAATCGCACGACACATAGGACCAGATCCAGATGCACTTGCAAGTTCACTAGCATTAAAAGATATTATATTAAATAAATTTCCTAAAAAAAATGTTTATGTAGTAGGTGCTAGCGCAACTAAATTTAGATATTTAGGCCTTTTGGATAAATTACCAGATGATATATCAAATGCTTTATTAATATTAACTGATATACCAGATTCTAAAAGAATAGATGGCGCTAATTACAAAGATTTTGCATATAGAGTAAAAATTGATCATCATCCATTTGTTGAAAAATTTTGTGAAATAGAATGGATAGATGATAAATCATCAAGTGCATCTCAAATGATATTAGAATTAGTATTCAACACACCATTTAAATTAACCAAAGAAATATCTGAAAAATTATATACAGGCATAGTAGCAGATACAAATAGATTCTTATATTCATATACAACTGAAAAAACTTTTAAACTAGTATCAAAAATGTTAAAAGAACAAAAAATTGATACAGATAAAATATATAATAATTTATATCTTAGACCAATAAAAGAATTAAAATTCCAAGGATATATATCAGAAAACTTAAAATTAACAGCAAATGGTGTAGCTCATATATTAATAACTGAAGATAAAATGCATGAATATAATATAGATGTAGCAACAGCTGGAAATATGATCAATAATTTTAATTATATTGATGAAATATTAGTCTGGGTATTCTTCTCTATTGATACATTAAATAACAATATAAGAGTATCAATAAGATCAAGAGGTCCAATAATTAATACAGTAGCATCAAACTTTGGCGGCGGTGGTCACGCATACGCTTCCGGAATTAAAGTTAAAACATACGAAGAAACTTTAAAAATAGTGGAAGAATTAGATAAAGTATGTTTTGAATATAAAAATAAATGTTAAATCAGGGAGGTGAATATGGAAAAAACATTTGTTATGATTAAACCAGACGGGGTAGAACAAAAATTATTTAAATACGTAATGGAAAGATTTTTGGATAATGACTTATCAATATGTGATGTAAATATTGTTAATTTAAATGAAGATTTCATAAAAGAACATTATGCACATTTAATTGATAAACCATTCTTCAATCATTTAAAAGAATTTATGCTATCAGGACCAATTATTTCTATGACTGTATTTGGTGAAAATGCAATTAGTAAAGTAAGAAATATAATAGGCGCAACTAATCCTAATAAAGCTGAAAAAGGTAGTATTAGATTTATATACGGAAACAAAGAAGATGTAACAAGAAATGTAATGCATGCAAGTGATTCTAAAGAAAATGCTGAAATTGAATTGAATAGATTTAATAAATATAGAAAAATATTAAAAAGAACAAAGTAAACATAAATTTACTTTTTTTCTTGTAATTTATTAATAAATGATATAAAATTAATATAGAGAGTAAAGGAATGTTGATAACATACATACATACATACATACATACATACATACATACATACATGTATTACTAAAAAATAGAAAAAATAATTTTTTTGTTGATAAATATGATGGAGCAAGATTCTATAGAAAGATAATAGATACTGGTCCTTTTTGTAGTACTTATAAAAAAATATTACAAGGAGGATTATATATATGAATAAGAAAAGTTTAATTATAATTACTATAATAGGTATAGTTTGTATACTTGCAGGATCACTAGCTTATTATAGAATAACTGTAGATGGAAGTATAAAAGGATCTACTGGTAATGCCGTATTTAATGTAACTGGATTTACAAATGAAAGTACAAAAGAAATAGTTTTAAAAGAAGGTAAATTAATACCAGGAGATAAAGGCGAGTTTACACTTCATTTAGATGCAACTAATTCAGAAGTTGATATGTATGTAACATTATCAATAGATAGAAGTAATTTACCAACAAATTTAAAATTCTATACAACAAGTGATAGAAAATCAGAATTACATAAATATTATGAATTTATGGATACATCTAATCAAAGTAAAGATATAACTATATATTGGTATTGGAATCCATATATAGATGATGAAGAAGATAGTAATTTTATAAATAATATAGATGTATCAGCTACGATAAAATTAGATGCAGTTCAGATAAGTGAATATGCAATGATGAAAAATGGGTCAAATGCAGAATTTGATATAGGAAGTCAAACCACAGTATATAAAGGAGCTGATTTATGGAATGAAGCGTATAGACCATATACAAGAACAATTAGTTTCATAAATGATTTAAGTAATTTGCCAGAGGTATGCGATGAAGCAAATCTCTGTTGGGATATTTCATATGAAGACACACAAAAAAATAAAGTATATGCATATTTAATAGATAGTGGAATTAATTATACCGATAGTGAAAGTACAGTACATGACTTATATAATTTATATATAGCAAGTGAGGCACCAATATTCGCGCCAAGTGACTGTTTATACGTATTTGCTGGTTTTAGTAATTTAATTTCTATAGATTTTAATAAAAATTTTAACACATCAAAAGTAACTAATATGAAATACATGTTTATGAATTCTACATCTTTAGCAACATTAGATTTAAATGGATTTAATACATCAAATGTAGCAAATATGAATTGTATGTTTAATGATTGTACATCCTTAATAAATTTAGATATAAATAGTTTTAATACATCAAATGTAACTGATATGTTAGGTATGTTTGGTGGTTGTTCATCCTTAATCAGTTTGGATTTAAGTAGTTTTAATACATCAAATGTAACGGACATGAGTGGTATGTTTAGTAGTTGCGAATCCTTAACAAATTTAGATATAAATAGTTTTAATACATCAAATGTAACCCAAATGAACGGTATGTTTTCCAACTGTTTATGCTTAACAAGTTTAGATTTAAGTAATTTTAATACATCAAATGTAACGAAGATGATTGGTATGTTCATAAATTGTTTATCATTAACAAGTTTAGATTTAAATAATTTTAATACATCAAATGTAACAGAAATGAATTCTATGTTCCTAAATTGTAGAAAATTGACTAGTCTAAATCTAAGCAGTTTTAATACATCAAAAGTAACTAATATGGATATGATGTTTTATGCTTGCAATTTATTAACAAGTTTAGATTTAAGCAGTTTTAATACATCAAGTGTAACAAGTATGGGATGGATGTTCAAAGGATGTTCATCCTTAACAAGTTTAGATTTAGGTGGTTTTAATACATCAAATGTAACAAATGTGAATGATATGTTTTCTGGATGTTCAAAATTAACAACAACAATAAATATAATGAGTGCTAATGTTACTAGTTATAGTAATATGTTTAATGGTGCCGCAACTGCAGAAGGTGCTCAAATAACAGTAAATTATATATCTTCAGCATCTACATTAGTAGATAATATGATTGCAACAAAATCAGAAACATCTAATGTAGTAAAAGGAAGTCAAATATAATATTAAATTAATATAATGAGGAAAGAAGATTTGCAATCTTCTTTTATAGTGGATAAAAAAATTATTGATTTTTGTTAATAAATGATATAAAATTAATATAGAAAGTAAAGGAATGTTGATAACATGAATACACAAATACA
>CAYLJU010000020.1:0-25087 GCA_964384115.1 uncultured Muribaculaceae bacterium
GTTCATTTATCACTAGTTTTGGACGTCACCAACACTACTTGACAAAGAACCTTTTTATTTTTTTATATATAAAAATAAGAAAATCATTTGTTTTGATTTTCTTATTCATTTATTTTGTTTGATAATTCTTTTAATTTGCGCAGACGATGATATATTCCTGATTTTGTTAATTTTGTTGGTGTTTCTATAGATATTATTTCACTTAATTCTTGGAGTGAACTTTCGGGATATTTTAATCGATAATTGGCAATTAATTGATCTTTTTCATCTAATAAATCAAACATATCCTTATCTTTTAATTTTTGAATTAATTTTATTTCGTTTTGAGCAGATATAATCATTTTGTCTATGTTTGCTTGTTCACAATTGTTTAAACGATTAGTCATATTTTTATGATCTCTATATATTCTTATATCTTCATAATAAAGTAATGCGTTTGTAGCACTTATAAGTCTTAAAAAATCACTTATTTTTTCGGCACCTTTTATGTACACCATATATCTATTATCACGTTTTAGTATTTTACTTGCTAGGTTACAACTATTTAATAAATTATTGATTTTTTCAGCTTTATTTTTTTCATTTATTATAAATTCTAAGTGATATCTTGATTTTTTAGGATCATTTATACTTCCACATCCTAAGAAGGCTCCTCTTAAATATGCTCGTAATGTTTCTTCATCATCATAAATATATTTTTCTGTTATACCATTTTTAATTCCTAATGTGTCTAAAATATTTGTTATATTTTTTGTTATTTCTAATATGTATAAGTATTTTTTTTGAAAATTAAATCCTTTTCTTACTGTTATTTTAATGTTTATATCAAATATTGTTTTGATTGTATAAAATATTTTTCTGGCAACTGATGCATTTTCGGTTGTTATTTTTATTGTATTATTTATTTCTGATGCTAGACTAATTAGCGCGGATAATTCGGCTATATTTTCAACTGATGAAAATTCTAATTTGCTTACTTCATTTTTTACTTCTGTTGTAAACGACATTTTAACACCTATTTATTATACTATATGCTGCGATTGTTCCTTCGGATGCTGCTGTTGTTAATTGATAGACATCCTTTTTTATACAATCGCCACAGGCATATATTCCTTTTATATTTGTTTCCATTTTATTGTTGACTTTTATATATCCTAATTCGTTTTCAAGATTATTTGTTTTTATGATTGATGGTACTTGGCCAATTGCTACAAATAATCCTTTTACTATATATTTTTGTTTATCTGTTTCGATACTTTCTAAATATCCATCTTTAGAATTTAACTTTTTAATTACTTCCTCTTTTACAAAGGTAACATTGGGTCTTTTTTCTAATTCTTTAATTAGATATTCTTCTGCTCTATAATTATTTTTTCTGTGAATTAGCATTACATTTTTACAGATATTTGATAGATATAATGCATCAATGAAAGCGCTGTTTCCGCCTCCTACTACAGCTACTTTTTCACCTTTAAATAAATTTCCATCACAGGAGGCACAAAAAGATAATCCTTTTCCTATTAATTTTTCTTCATTTTCTATTCCTAATATTCTTGGTTTTCTTCCTGTTGCAATGATTATATTTGATGCTTTATATGTATTTTTATTTGTTATTACTTCTAGATTTGAAGATATTTCTTTTACTTCTTCTTTTTTTATTTCAATTTCTAAGTTTTCTATTTGATCTAGTATTTTTCTTATAAAACTAAATCCATCTATTTCTAAAAATCCGGGATAATTTTTTATACTATTTGTTTTTAATATTTGACCACCAGGCATACTTTTTTCTATTATTATAATATTTTTTCCGGCTCTTTTTAAATAAATTGCAGCTGTTAATCCAGCTATTCCTGCTCCTATTATTATGCAATCAAAATTTGATGTCACCTGCTTTTACCTCCTTATAATTATTTTCAAATCTAGAATTAGTTTTACCTTTTATTATTATTACTATACCTATTATTATCATAATTATTGATACTAATTGAGCTATTTTGATTGGTCCTAACATTAGGGCGTCTTGTCTTAGTATTTCTATAAAGAATCTTACTAATCCATACCATATTAGATATGTTCCTGTTAATGTTCCTACTTTTATATATTTTCTACTTCTTAATATTAGTAAAATTATAAATCCTAATAGATTTAATAGTGATTCATATAGAAATGTTGGATGATAATATATTCCGTTTATGTTCATTCCTTTTATTATGAATTCTGGAATAAGTAGTGATTTTAAGTTTTCATAGGTTGTTATTGGTCCGTATGCTTCACCATTCATGAAATTACCCCATCTTCCTATTACTTGACCTAATATTAATCCAACTACTATAATGTCTAATAATAATAGTGTGTTTACTTTATATTTTTTTGTATAATATATAATGAATAATAATCCTCCTATTATAGCGCCATGGATTGCAAGTCCGCCTTCCCAAATTCTAAATATTCCTAAGATATCATTTTGATATTCACTTAGATTAAATAATACATAATATAGTCTTGCCCCTATTATTGCAAATATAATTGTGTAAAAGAATAAATTGTTTATAAAATCTTCGGTAAAACCTTTTTTTTTGGCTTCTTTTAATATTAATGATGCTGATGCTAATATCGCTATTAACATAATTACTGAATACCATCTTATTTCAATGAATCCTAAATCAACTATTATTTTATTCATTTTTATATTCCTTTCTTTTTTATTATATCATATTTTTTTTTTTTACTTTTTAGTCTTTTTTTCTTTCATTTCAAATAGTATGTCTCTTAATTCTGTTGCTCTTTCAAAATCTAAATTTTTAGCTGCTTCTTGCATTTCTTTCTCAATTTTTATCATCATTTTTTCTTTTTCTTTTTGAGATAGATTTTTTTCATCTTTATTGGAATCTATATTACTTATAACGTCACGAATTTCTTTTATGATGGTTTTTGGAATTATATTGTGTTCTTCATTATATTTTTCTTGAATATTTCTTCTTCTTTTGGTTTCATTGATTGCAATTTCCATTGATTCACTTATTTTATCGGCATACATAATAACTTTACCGTTTGCATTTCTAGCTGCTCTTCCTATTGTTTGAATTAAACTTCTTTCACTTCTTAAGAATCCTTGTTTATCTGCATCTAATATTGCAACTAAGCTTACTTCTGGGATATCAAGTCCTTCTCTTAATAAATTTATTCCAACTAAAACATCATATTTTTTTGTTCTTAAATCTCTTATTATTCTTAATCTTTCAAGAGTTTTTACTTCGCTATGTAAATATGCTACTTTAATTCCAACCTTCTCTAGGTATTTTGTTAATTCTTCGGCCATTCTTATTGTTAATGTTGTTATTAATACTCTTTCATTTTGTTCAATCCTTTTATTTATTTCCTGTATTAGATCATCTATTTGATTTTTGGATGGTTTTACTTCTATTACTGGATCTAATAGTCCTGTTGGTCTAATTATTTGTTCTATGATTATATTGTTTGATTTATTTATTTCATATTCTGCTGGCGTTGCTGAAAGGTAGATAACGTCATCTAATTTATTTTCAAATTCAGAAAATGTTAATGGTCTATTATCTTTAGCTGATGGTAAACGGAATCCATAATCTACTAATACTTGTTTTCTTGATTGATCACCATTATACATTGCTCTTACTTGTGGTATTGTTACATGTGATTCATCAATTACTAATAAAAAGTCTTTTTTAAAAAAATCTAATAATGTTGTTGGTGTTTCGCCTGCTTCTTTTAATGCTAAGTGCCTTGCATAGTTTTCAATTCCATGACAAAATCCTGTTTCTCTCATCATTTCAATATCATAATTTGTTCTTTCTTTTAGTCTTTGATATTCTAGTAATTTATTATTTTCTTTGAAATAGTTTAATCTTTCTTCTAACTCTTTTTCAATATTTGTTATGGCTTTTTCTAATTTATCGGAACTTGTTACGAAGTGACTTGCTGGAAATAATGATATTGTTTTTTTATTTTCGCTTACTACTCCTGTTACAATATCAAATAATGTTATTCTGTCAATAACATCATCAAAGAATTCAATTCTTACTCCTTGGGTGTGTTGGTTTACTGGTATTACTTCTATGATATCTCCTTTTACTCTAAATGTTCCTCTTTTAGGATCAATATCATTTCTTTCATATAGCATTTCTACTAATTTTTCTAGTATTTCATCACGATCTATTTTTTCATTTACGGAAATGGTTAACATCTTTTTTTCATATTCTTCTATTTCTCCGATTCCGTATATACATGATACTGATGCTACTACAATTGTATTTTTATATCTTAATAATGATGATGTTGCATAATGTCTTAATTCATCTATTTCATCATTTATGGATGCATCTTTTTCAATGTAAGTGTCTGATGATGGAACATATGCTTCTGGTTGATAATAATCATAATAAGATACAAAGTAACATACATAATCATTTGGAAATAATTCTTTTAGTTCTGAATATAATTGTCCGGCAAGTGTTTTATTATGGGCAAGAACTAATGTTGGTTTATTTACTTCTTTTATTACATTTGCAATTGTAAATGTTTTTCCTGTGCCTGTTGCTCCTAATAATACTTGATTTTTTTTTCCTTCTTTTATTCCTTTAACTAATTTTTCAATTGCTTTTGGTTGATCTCCTGCTGGTTTATATTTTGATACGAGATTAAACATAAATTTTTCTCCTTAACTTTTTTTATTTTGCGTCAATTTGTTGTTTTTATTTTATCACTTTTTTATATTTTAAACAATAGTAGGTGTCTTAAATGATTTTTAGCATTTTATTTATTGATAAGCGTATATTTTATTAGGGTGATTTTATTTTTTATTTAAATTCTTTTGTTCTTTTTTCGTTTTTAGGTTTTTTTCTTGAAAGTTTTGTTTATAAATGTGCAAAATCTGATAAACATAGTGGTGCTTTATATGGTCCATATACTTTAGTTTACGGCACTGGTTTTACATTAATATTACTTTTTTTTAAAAATACAAATTTTTGTTTAAATTTTTGGAATTTAATTTTATACTATTTGGCTTTTTGTGTGATTGCTACTAGTTGTGAATATTTATTTGGTAATATTATAAAATTTATTTTTCATGTTGATATGTGGGATTATAGTTCATATAAATATCATTTTGGAAAATATATTTGTTTAAGGTACTTTTTTTGTTGGGGATTTATAGCTTCTATTATTATTTTTGGTTGTTATGATTTTTTAAATAATATTCTTAGTTTAATTTCTTATGAATTTTCTTTAATTATTTTATTCATTATGTTTTTAGATTTTTTGTTTTCTTATTTAAAAATGATAAAAAAATAGTTTCTTGTTTACAATATTTTTACAAATTAAAAAAAGTAATATTATTTTTCGATAATGTTACTTTTTTATTTTAACAATTCCATATACTCATTAGGTATGGGTAGTTCTAGTAATATTTTTTCTTTAGTTATTGGATGATCAAATTCTAATTTTGTAGCTTGTAGACATAGTTTTTTTATTTGGTTGTTTTTAGAACCATATTTTTTATCGCCTACAATTGGATGTTTTATATCTTTCATATGGACTCTAATTTGATTTTTTCTTCCTGTTAATATTTCTATTTTGACTAATGTATATTTATTATTTGATTTTAGTACTTGATATTTGGTACAAGCATATTTTCCTTCTTTAGGATTTTTTGTTGAGTATGTTAGCATGGTTTTAGTTTCTTTTAAATAGGATTCTATTTTTCCTTTTCCCTCTAATTTTCCTTCCAATAGGGCAACATATGTTCTTTTCACATTTTCCCAGTTTTCTTGAAGTATATTTTTTACTTTGGGAGATTTTGCAAATATTATTAAGCCACTTGTTTCTTTATCTAATCTATGAACAATAAATATTTTATTACTTTTAAATTTCTTTTTTTCATATGTTAATACTTCATGAAAAAGGGTATTTTCTTTTTCGGTTTCGGTACTTATTGTTAATAAATTTGATGGTTTAAATACAACTATTAAATATTTATCTTCATATATTATTTTTAATTTTTTCATTTTTATTCCTTCTTACAATAAAGAAAAAGCATTTTTATGCTTTTGTCTTTTTAAAATATTCTTTGGATAGTTTTACTACTTGCTTACCTAATATTAATACACCTATTAAGTTAGGTATTAACATTAATCCATTTACTGTATCTGCTAGATTCCATACTAAATCAAGACTTGTTACTGCTCCTATGAATATAAATACCAACCAAAATATACGAACTATTGTCTTACTTTTTGTTCCAAATAGATATTCTGCACATTCTTCGCATACATAACTACCTGATGATAGGCATGTAAATGAGAATAAAATAGAAGCTACCATTATGATAACACTTCCTGGACCATTTGGTAATGCTTTATCGAATGAATTCATTACTAGTTCTGCTCCATCAGCTCCTGTTGTCCATAATCCTGATATTATTATAACTAGTCCTGTTATGGTATTAACAATAATTGTATCGACAAATATTTCAACTGGTGCCCACATTGATTGTTCAATTGGGTTTTCTACTTGGGCTGCATTATGTACTATTGCTGCTGTTCCTAATCCAGCTTCATTTGAGTATATTCCACGTGCAAGTCCATATCTCATTGCTTGCGCAATGGATGCACCAGCAAATCCTCCTGCTGCTGCTTGTGGTGTAAATGCTGCTTTAAATATTGTTAAGAATGCTTCTCCTATCATATCAATGTTTACAATTAGAACTACAATTCCTGAAATTACATATAAAAATGCCATTAATGGTACTATTACGTTACTGAATTTTCCAATTCTTTTTATACCACCAAATATTATTATGCCAACAATTGCCATTAATACAATTCCAATTATAAATGATGGTACGTTGCCTGATTTTGCTTGTATTGCATTTACAATTGTATTTGTATCAACCATTCCAACAATTACGATATATGACAATACAGCCATTATAGCATAAAATCCGGCTAAAAATTTTGAATTTAATCCATCTCTTAAGTAATACATTGGACCACCTTTTACATTGTTTTCGTTTTTGTTTACTTTACGATATAAAATTCCTAGTCCTATTTCAATATATTTTGTTGCCATACCAAATATTGCAGCAATCCACATCCAGAAAATTGCACCAGGGCCACCACTTGCGATTGCTGTTGCTACACCAGCAATATTTCCTGATCCTATTATTTCTCCTAGTGATACTAAAGCTGCTTGTCCTGATGTTATTAATCCATTGTCATTATTTTTTTTAACTTTTTTTCCTACTGTGTTTTTGTATATTTGTTTTATTTTGGTAAACTGTGGGAATCCTAATCTTATTGTATAATAAATTCCTGTTCCTAGAATTAATAATATCATTGGTATTCCCCAAATTATATTATTTATAAAGTCGTTTACATTGTTTACTATTTCCATACTAACCTCCTTGTTTTCATTATAACATAGGCATTAAATTTATTGCAAGTATTCATTTTATAGTTTTTATAATTATCTTTGAAAAAAACATCGTGATAAAGCGATGAATTTTACTCTTTTAAATATTTTTTTAAAACAAAATTTTTTCATAAATTATTTTTTGTATATTTTGAATATTACTTGATACATTGTTTCTAAATCAAATTCTTCTGTTTCTATTTTATAGCCATAGCTTTCGATTATATCATTACAGTCTCTTATTATTCTAATAACATCTTTCATTTCTTTTGGCTTTTCTACATTTTCTGGCGTTTGTATTTCTTCTGTTGGTTCTTCTTCAAAAAATTCTACATCATCATCTTTAATTTCTTCACCAGCAAAATCATTATGAATTATAGGATTAAAATTTTCAAAATTATATTCTTGATTATTTTCAATTAATTCATTTTGTGAATTTTCTTTTTCTTCTGCTTGTTCTTCTATTTCATCTGGTTTAATTTCTGGTAATTCTTGGTGGTCAGAAGTTTCTGATAATTCTTGATAATCAGATGTTTCTGATAATGCTTGATGATCAGATGTTTCTGGTTCAAGAGAATTGAAATTTTCGATGTCACTTATATTGAAGTTCATCTCTGGTATTTCTGTGTTTGGATTTTCAATTGGTTGTTCATTTTTTTTATTTTCATTAGTTTCATTTTCTGTTTTTATATCATTTTCTTCTTCTGGAAAGATATTGAAAAATTTATATTTTTGTACCGGTTCTTCAATTTTCGGTTCTTCATTTATTGATTCTTGTGGGACCGGTTTTTGTCCTTTTTCTGCTGGTTTTGGTGCAGATTTTAGTAAATCTTCTATATTAACTATTGGTTTATCTTTAAAAATATCTTCGGATTTTTCTTCTATTTTATTTACATCTACAAAACTTGGATTTACTTCTTTTCCTGGTTCTGCTATTTGTTCTTCTTTTTTATCAAAAATCATGTTACTACTTGGTAAATTTATGTTTTTATCCATTTCAATCATTTCCCCTTTTTCCTCTACTATTTTTTCTATTTCTTTGTCTGTTTGTCTTACTGTTAATCTTTCATTTATTATTCTATCTAACATTCTTTTTTGATCGTTTCTATCATATAATTTTAATAATGATCTGGCGTGGCGCTCAGAAATTTTTTCATTTAATAATGCTTCTTTAACTGAGTCATCAAGTTTTAAGAGTCTTATTTTATTTGCGATTGTCGATTGTTTTTTGCCTAATTGTTTTGATAATTCTGCTTGTGTTATATCTCCAATTTGTAGTATTTTTTCATATGACATTCCTTCTTCTATTGGTGATAATTCTTTTCTTTGAATATTTTCAATTAGCGCTAATTCGGCAGTCTTTTTATCATCAGCTTCAATAACAATAGCTGGTATTTCTTTTAATCCTATTGACTGACTTGCTTTAAATCTTCTTTCGCCAGCTATTATTTCGTATTTATTTCCCAACTTTCTTACTGTTATTGGATTTATTATTCCGTGTTTTTTTATTGACTCTGCTAGTTCATCTATACTTTCATCTTCAAAGACTATTCTTGGTTGCATCCTATTAGGCAATATATTTTCAATTTTTATGTTAGTTATATTTTTTTCATCCATAAGACAACTCCTATACTATAATTAATATATCTTTTCTATATAATACTACAGTTTAAAATAAATTTCAATATTTTGGGAAATATTTTGGGAAATATTTTTTAACCTTATATTATAATGTTTTTGTCTTGGGAAATAATTTGGGAAATAATTTGGGAAATATTTTTTAACATTATATTATAATATTTTTAGTTTGGGAAATATTTCCCGGGAAATAAATTTATCAAAATTAAAAACTTATAGTGGTTTTGATTTTATTTCACTATAAGTTCTAGGATATTTTTTTGGTGTTTTATCTATTTTTTTAAATTCTATTAATTTTCTTTCACTATTTTCGTTTGGCAAGAAAAAATTGATTTCTTTTTCTTTTATTATTTTTAATTCATTTTCGATTTTTTTAATATTTATTTCTTCTTTATTAGTTCCTTTCATTGCAATAAAATATTTATTTTTCTTTACTAATTTTATTGAACATTCTAAAAGAATATTTAAACTGGCAACAGCTCTTGCTGTTACTAAATCATATTTTTCTTCATTTTCTTTTGCATATTCTTCTGCTCGCATGCAAATTGTTTCTATTTCTTTTAAATCAAGTTTATTTATAACTTCATTTAAAAATAATATTCTTTTATTTAGGGAATCTATTAGTGTTACTTTTATTTTGGGAAATAATATTTTTATGACAATACCTGGAAATCCAGCACCACTTCCTATATCACATAATGTTTCAATATTGTTTAAATCTATTATTTTATTTATAGTTAGGCTATCATAAAAATGTTTTAAATAAAAATCTTTTTTTTCTGTTATTCCAGTTAAATTCATCACCATATTTTTTTCTATTACCAATTGATAATATTGCTCTAATTTATTCAATTGATCTTTGGTTATTTCAATATTTATTTTTTTTAGTTCTAGAATAAATTCATTAATTTCCATTTTTATATTCCTTTTTTATATATATTGTTAATAGAGATATATCGATTGGATTTACACCACTTATTCTTAGTGCTTGAGCTAAATTTGTTGGTCTTATTTCCTTTAATTTTTGCTTTGCTTCACTGGCAAGATTTTTAATTTTGTCATAATCTATGTCGATAGGTATTTTTTTATTTTCTAGTTTTTCATAATCAATTATTTCTTTGTTTACTTTTTTTATATATCCTTCATATTTGTTATTTATTTCGACTTGTTCTTTTATTATTTTATCATAATTATCTAAATTTATAAAATGTTCAATATTTTCAATTTTTACTTCTGGTCTTCTTAATAAATCATATAATGATATGCCATCTTTTATTGGTGAAGAACCTATCTGATTTAAATATTCAAGTACTTCTTGTTTTGGGGTTATTTTATTTGTTTTTAATAAACTTTCTAATTCTTTTTGTTTTTGTTTTTTTGTTAAGTAATTTTGATATTTTTCTTCAGATATTAACCCTATTTCTTTTCCTTTTGGCATTAATCTGTCATCTGCATTATCACTTCTTAGAACTAATCTATATTCTGCTCTTGATGATAGCAGTCTGTATGGATCTTTTATTCCTTTTGTAATTAAATCATCTATTAATACTCCTATATATGCTTCATTTCTTTTTAATATTAAAGGATCTTTATTTTCTAATTTTAATGATGCATTTATTCCAGCTATTAATCCTTGACAAGCAGCTTCTTCATAGCCAGATGTTCCATTTATCTGACCAGCTGTAAATAAATTTTCGATTATTTTTGTTTCAAGACTAGCTTTTAATTGGGTTGGATAAATGGCATCATATTCAATTGCATAAGCATATTTTAATATTTTTGCGTGTTCTAATCCAGGTAAAGAATGAACCATTTGTTCTTGAATTTCATATGGCATACTAGTTGAAAATCCTTGTAGATATATATCATCATAATATATGCTTTCTGGTTCTAAGAAAAGTTGATGTCTTTCTTTATCTTTAAAACGCATTACTTTATCTTCTATTGATGGACAGTATCTTGGTCCTACACCAGTTACATCATTTAATCCTCCATACATGCTTGATTTATGTATATTTTCCTTGATAATTTCATGTGTTTTTGGTGTTGTGTATGTTAAGTGACATGGAACTTGATTATTAACATCATAATATACAATGTTGTCAAAACTGAATGTTAGAGGTTCTTTGTCACCTTCTTCTAATTCTGTTTTTGAAAAATCAATTGTTTTTTTATCAATTCTTTGTGGGGTTCCAGTTTTTAAACGAATAACATTAAAACCATATTTTCTTAAATTATCGCTTAAGAAGTTACTTGGCTTTTCATAATGTGGACCACTTCTTGTTCGTGTTGATCCTATCATTATATCGGATTTTAAATATGTTCCGGTTGTTAATATTACTGCTTGTGAATTAATTTTTTCACCATGCTCTAATAAAATTCCTTTTATTTTGTTGTCTTCTATAATTAAGTCTTCTACCATTCCTTCTAATATTGTTAGATTTTTAGTTTCTTTTAAAGTTTTTAACATATTTTGTGGATATGTTATTTTATCTGCTTGCGCTCTTAATGCTCTTACTGCTGGGCCTTTGGCATTATTTAACATCTTTATTTGAAGCAATGACTTATCAGCATTACGTCCCATCTCTCCACCTAGAGCATCTATTTCTCTTACAACGATGCCTTTGGCTGATCCACCTATCGATGGATTACATGGCATATCTGCAATATTTTTTATATTTGATGTGATAAGAAGAGTTTTATGGCCTTTTCTTGCTGATGCTAAACTAGCTTCACATCCAGCATGTCCTCCTCCTACTACAATTATTTCATAATTCATTTTTTTCACTTCCCTACGCAAAATCTTGAAAATAATTCATCTAGTAATTCTTCTTCATAGTTTTCGCCTAATATTTCTCCTAGTTTATTCCAGATTGTTCTAATGTCAATTTCTAACATATCTACACTTATATTTCTTACTTGTCTTATTACTTCTTCTGTCAATATAAGGCATTCTTTTAATTTTGCTATTTGTTCTGGGTTGGTTATATAATTTAAATCAGACGTTTCTATTTGTTCTAGATTGAACATTTCACTAATTTTATTTTTTAATTCTTCGATTCCTTTTTTTTCTTGAATACTCATTTTTATGACTGAATTTATTTTTGCTGGTAAATTTAGATTAGATTCAAGATCAGTTTTGTTAATACATATTATATGTGGTTTATCTTTTATTTGATTTAATATTTCTTGATCTTCTTCTAAAAAAGCATCATTATTATTTAGCATATATATTATTAAATCTGCTCTATCGATCATTTTTAGGCTTTTACTTACGCCTATTTGTTCTACTAAATTATCTGCTTCTCTTATACCGGCTGTATCTATTATGTTTAGTACTATACCATTCATTGTTATTGTTCCTTCAACGATGTCTCTTGTTGTTCCAGCAATATCAGTAACTATTGCTTTTTCTTCTTCTAGTAAAGCGTTTAGCAGGCTACTTTTACCTACGTTTGGCCTACCTAGTATTAAAAGATTTATTCCATTTTTTATTATAGCTCCATCTTTGGATTTTTTGATTGTTTCTTCTAATGTTGTTTTTATTTTTTTCATTTCTTGTTCTATTTTATTGTTTGTCATTTCTTCTATATCATAATACTCTGGATAATCTATATTTACTTCAATATTTGTTATAATTTGTGCGAGATGTTCTCGCATTTGTTTTATATTATTGCTTGTATTTCCATTTATTTTTTGCATTGCCATTTTGCTCATATTTGTACTTTTGGCACTTATCATATCCATTATGCCATCTGCTTCTATAAGATTTATTCTTCCATTTAGAAATGCTCTTTTGGTAAATTCTCCTGGTTCTGCTAAACGTGCGCCTTTAGTTAGTAATAATTCTAATATATTATTGCTGGCAATTATTCCACCATGACAATTAATTTCTACTGTATCTTCAGTAGTAAATGTTTTAGGTGCTTTCATTACGGAAACTAATACTTCGTCTATTTTTACATTATTATCTATTATATATCCGTAATTAATTGTGTGATCTGATACTTTATTTAGATCTTTTCCTTCAAAGATTGAATTAACTATTGGTATCGCTTTTGATCCACTTACTCTTATTATTGATATTGCTCCGATTCCTAACGAGGTTGCGATTGCTGCTATGGTATCGTTCATTTTTTTACTTTAATCAATCATATTTTATTGATTGATTCCTTTCTATTATATTTTTTGGCTTTTTTTCAAATGGTATTTTAGCACAAGAAATTGAATAAAACAAGAAAAAAGACCTATTGGTCTAAATTTTCCTTGTATTTTATTATTACATATCGATTTGGTTCTTCGCCTTCACTTACTGTTTCTAATAAATCATAATCGCTTATTAGTGTATGTACTATTCTTCTTTCATATGAATTCATTGGATCTAGATGAGCTTCAATTTTGGTTTTTAATACTTCATCTGCTATTTTTGAGACTTCATATTTTAAGTTTTTAATTTTTTTTGTTTTGTAATTAGCGATATCTACCGAAACTTTTATATTTCGACCAAATTTCCTAAATATTGATTGTTTTATAATTGTTTGAATTGCACTTAGATTTTTACCATCTTTTCCTATTAATATTGGATTAACTTCTGAATATATTGAAATATTTAATACATCTTCTATATCACTTACTTTAGTTTCAATTCTTGATACTAATGCATTTCCAATGTTTTGAATTATTTCTTTGATATAATCGATAACTTCTGATTTTGGTAATACTGTTATTTCTATTTTGTTTTTATTTTCTTCAGTTGGTTCTTTTTCTTTTATATCAATATATAATTCTGTTTCATCTAGTTCTAATGTTCTTAAACATTTTTGTAATGCTTCTTCGTATGTTCTTCCTTCATATTTACTTTGCATTTTGAATTCTCCTTTTCACAATTATGTTTTGGATTATTGTAAATGTACTATTTGCTATCCAATATAAACATATTGCTGTTGATATAAATATTGATGAAAATCCTATTATTGCTACCATATATATTGGCATTAATTTCATCATGTTATCGGTTGTTTCCGATGTGGCTGCTGTTTTATTTAATTTGAATGAAAAATGAGTTACTAATGTTACTATTACTGGTAATAATATATATAATAGGTTAATAGCTGAGGCCCCATTTAACACATCACTAAATGCACTTGCGGCTGTTTTTCCTAAGTCTATAATGTGCAAAAATTTTCCTTCAAAGATTGCTGGTATTCTGTTCATCGCTTCATAGAATGATATCAATAAAGGTATTTGTATTAATGCAAATAAGCAACTTGATAATGGATTTATGTTATATTTTTTATAAATTAGCATCATTTCTTGGCTTTTTCGCATCATTGAATCTTGATCGTTTTTGCCAGCATACTTTTTTTCTAGTTTATCTAATTCTGGTTTCGCCTTTGTTAAATTTTCAGATTGCATTGCTGTCGAGTTTGTTAAAGGATATAGTAATAATCTTATTAATATTGTTATTATTATTAATGATAATCCATAATCTTTTACTATATATCCTACTTTTAAAATAAGCCAAGCTAATGGTTTTACAAATATGTTTGTCCAAATTCCTTCATATTTTGTTTTAAATGGTGAAAATTCATTACATGTTGGGTATTTACTTAAATCAATGCCGACTTCTTCGTATTTTTTTATTGATTCAGGATCTTCAGGTCTACAAATAATATTTTCTACTAAATTTTGACCTGTAACTGGATGTTTTACTACTTGACCATTTGTATCTTTTAATTGTTTTGTACAACCTGTTAAAAGTAGTATGGCAAACAATATTAATATTTTTCTTTTATTTTTCATTGGTTTCTCCTTTTATTATATTTAATTCTTTAAGAGCATTTAATAACTTTTCTTCTATATAACTATATTTATAATTAATAATCGCTCCTTTAACTATTATAATACAATTGAAACCATTTTGGTAGTTTTTTTTGTCAATTATTGATTTTAATCTTCTTTTGATTTTATTTCTTGTTACCGCGTTTCCAACTTTTTTGCTTACGCTTATTCCAAAGTGATAGTTTAATTCTGGATTCTTTTCTATATATATATTAAAGAGTTCATATTTTTTGTAGTATCCTTTTGTTATAATGCGTTTAAAATCTTCATTTTTTTTGACTATATTTATTTTTTTCATATTTCCCTCATAATAAAAAGTCACTGAGCTATCAGTGAACTAATGTGCAAGAACTTTACGGCCCTTTCTTCTTCTATCATTTACTATTTTTGATTTCATTCTAGCTAAAAAACCTTGTTTTTTGCTTCTTTTACGATTATTTGGTTGATATGTTCTTTTCATTTGGACACCTCCTTGTTAATATCTTTTTGGCTAAGACGTGAATAATATAACATATTATAAAATTATTTGCAACATATCAACATGAATTTTTTTTGATAATTATTTGTTTTTTTACACTTATTAACAAATTTGTTAATACTAAAAATTTGATATTTTTTGTGTGTTTAAACAGTTTTTAACAAAAAAGTTGAAAACTCAAATAACTCTAATAAATTATAATGAAAAAAGTGTTGATAAATTGTTGAAAACTTTTTTTTTAACAAAAATGCGCAAAAATGCTTTTTTTTTCTTATAAAATAAGTTAAAATATGGTTGTAAGTCGTTAAGGGTGGTGAGTAACATGAATTTAAATATTGAACAATTATGGAATACAGTACTTGAAAAATTGCGTGATACTCTAAATGATCCTTTGATGTATAATACATGGTTTAAAGAAACTAAAATTTATTCAGTTGATAACGATGTTATCAACATTATTGTTCCTTTCTTGATGTGTAAAGACCATATAAGGAAAAATTATGAAAATTGGCTTGAGGATATTGTATATGATATAACTGGAAAAAATTATTCTTTTGCTTATTATTTAGAAGAAGAAGTAATTAATAATGTTAGTGTATGTGAGATTACCGAAGTTAATGAAGAAAAATTTAGTTCAAATTTAAATCCTAATTATACTTTTGATAATTTTATTGTTGGCAATAGTAATAAATTTGCACATGTTTCAGCTCTTGCTATTGCTGATAGTCCTGGTATGATGTATAATCCACTTTTTATATATGGAAGAAGTGGAGTAGGTAAAACACATTTAATGCACGCAATAGGCAATTATATTGTAAAAAGATTTCACAAAAATGTTTTATATGTTACTTGCGAACAATTTATTAACGATTTTGTTGAAATGAGTAGAAGTGTTAATGATTATAATAAGGTAGAACAATTTAAGAAAAAATATCGCTCAATAGATGCTTTACTTATTGACGATATTCAGTTTTTAGAATCTGCTATTAAATCTCAACAAGAATTTTTTAATATTTTTAATGAATTAACAACAAATAATAAGCAAATCGTTTTATGTTCTGATAGATCACCTGATGACTTGAGAAAACTTGAGGACAGGCTTAGAACAAGATTTACAAGTGGTCTTCCAGTTGATATTCAACCACCTGATTTTGACCTTAGATTAAATATAATTAAGAACAAAATTGTTGAAAAAGGTGTTATTGTTCATATTCCGAATGAAGTTATTGAATACATTGCAAGTAATTGCACTTCTGACATTAGAAAATTAGAGTGTTCTTTGAATAGGGTACTTATGTATTCTTCAATGATGGGCGGAGCAGAAATTACTTATGATTTTGCTATTGAAGCTTTAAAGAATTTCTTTGTTGTTACTGTTTCAGATAAAAATAAAATAGAACAAGTTCAACAGATTGTCGCTAATCAGTATAATGTAAATGTTGAAGATTTAAAAAGTAAAAGAAGAAATACTACTTTAGTTATTCCAAGACAAGTAGCTATGTATATATGTAGAGTACTTTTAGATGAAAATTTAGAAAAAATTGGGATGGCTTTCGGCGGAAAAAATCATGCAACTGTCTGTCATTCTGTTGATAAAATTAAGAGAGAAATTGAAACAAATGAACAACTTAAGGTTGCTATAAATAAAATATATAGTCAACTTAATAATGTTAATAACTCAAAATATTAACAAGTTATCAACATTGATAAATGCCTTAATTTATAACGTATTGTGAAAGTTATCAACAATATCAACATTAATAATAATAAAATATTTAAAAATATTAATAAAATAGGGAGGTTATGAAAATGAAATTTTCAATTAAACAAAATGTTTTAATGGAACATTTAAATTATGTAATAAGAGGAATATCTAATAAAAATTTAGTACCAATATTAAATTGTATAAAATTGGAATTAAATGATGAAGGTTTATATTTATTAAGTACGGATAATAACATTGCTATAAAAACTTTAATTGATAGATCTTTTATATTAAGTATTGATGAAAGTGGTAGTACTGTTGTTGCTGGTAGATTTATTTATGATATAGTTAATAAATTACCAAATACAGTTATTAATATAGAAACTGATGATACTGGTAAATTATATATTTATACAGAAAATTCAAAATTTTATTTAAATTGTAATGATGTTAATGAATTTCCAGAAATTGATTTAAAAGAAAATGATACTTGCATAAATATCAATAGCAATATATTTAGAAATATTATTAATCAAATATCTTTTGCATCATCAACTCAAGAATCTAGACCTGCACTTACTGGTATTGATTTTAATTTTGATGGTAATAAATTAGTATGTACTGCTACTGATTCATATAGATTAGCTAAAAAAGAAATTATTTTAGACCAAACACTAGATAAAAAATACAATTTAATCTTGCCAACAAAAAATTTAAAAGAAATGATACATTTACTTCCGGATTCTGATGAATTTGTAAGAATGTTTGTTTTTGATAATAAAATAATATTTAAAATAAATAATATTGTATTTTTAACAAGTGTTATAAATGCTACATTTCCTGATACTTCTAGACTTGTTCCTAATGAATTTAAAGTTTCTATTGTTGTTAATTTGAATGATTTTTATAGCGCAATTGATAGAGCTTCACTTTTGTCAAATAATGATGAAAAAAATACAATTCGTTTAGAAACTAATGGTGATATGATGAAAATCACTTCAAATGTTCCGGAAATAGGTATGGTAGATGAAAATATTGCTATCAA
Source organism: uncultured Muribaculaceae bacterium (assembly GCA_964384115.1). GTDB lineage: Bacteria > Bacillota_I > Bacilli_A > RF39 > UBA660 > CAG-884. Next base: position 18,151 of record CAYLJU010000020.1, read on the forward strand.
AAATGTTAACAACACTGATATTGTTATATCTTTTAGTGCTCGTTATATGATGGAAGCGGTTAAAACATTTAATGCTGATGATATTAATTTACTTTTTAATGGAGAGTTATTACCAATAATTGTTAAAAACCCAGGACAAGAAGATTTAACACAATTAATTGTTCCAATTAGGACGTTTTAAGTGAAAAAAATGAAAATTTTTCATTTTTTTTTAATTTTTCGACAAAATTCAACAAAATTCGACAAAAACACCTGCTATTATATGACACATCATGTTTTTCATGAAATCTTAAAAGGAGGGGGTTTTTATATGTTAGATTCATACGAAGTTAATATATCAACACTTGCAATAATTGCGGTCAATGATAAATTGTCTAGGATTATTGAAAAAGATAAAGAATTTTTTATTAATAAATCGACAATTAGTATAATTGATGAAAGTTGTAGATATTATGGTAGTACTTATGAAGGAAGATGTGATGGAACAAAAAGTTTACTTAATTATTCTTATAAATTACCAATTATAATAGAAGAATCAAGATCGCTTATAGTTTTTCCTACATCATCACCAAAATTTAATACATGCTCTTGGATATCTTTGCATAATGTTGATAAAATTTTTAGACATGAACAAGGAACACGCATTTTATTTAAAAATGGTTATAATTTAATAGTAGAATATTCATATGAAATTATAGAAAATCAATTAATGCGCGCTACTAGACTTGATTGTGTTTTACAAGATCGAAAAAATAGGTAAAAAAAAGGAATATTCCTTTTTTTTACTTTTATTTGCACTTAAATTGTGTTATAATGGTTTTGAGGTATAGGTATACTTAGTAGTACCAAAAGTCTTAAAAAACGTTGAAAATAGAAAAGGCAATGATATGATATTAAAAAAATTAGAACTTGTTAATTTGCGCAACTACGAATATGTTAATTTAGAATTTAACGATAGAATTAATATATTTTATGGAAATAATGCTCAAGGAAAGACAAATTTACTTGAATCAATCTATTTTTTAGGTGTTACTAAGTCACATCGTACTTTTTGTGATACAGATCTTTTGAAAGAAAAAGAAAATTTTTTTCGTATTTCTGGTACTGTAATAAGTGAATATAGTTATGATATGCAAATTTCTTTTGAAAATAATAGAAAAAAATGTTTTATTGATGGAAAAAGAAAAATTAAAATTAATGATTATATTGGAAAAATGAAAGTTGTTATGTTTTGTCCAGAAGATTTGAATCTAGTAAAAGGTTTACCTATCGAGAGAAGAATTTATTTAGATGTTCAAATTGAACAATTTTCTTTGATTGGAACTAAGTATTATACTGTTTTAAATGAGTTTAATAATATATTGAAAAAGAGAAATAATATTTTAAAAGATGCTGTAAATGGTTCTTCTATTGATAAAACTTATTTTGAAGTTTTGACAAAGTTTTTAATTAACAAAATTGTTTATATTTATTTAAATCGTAAAAAATATGTAGAGAGATTAAATGATTTTATTGGTGATATTTATTATAAGTTAACAGGTTATAAAAGTTTAAAAATAGTTTATAAAACTGATGTTTCTTTAGATGATAATTTGGAAGAAAATCTTACATATTTGTTTGAAATGAATAAAAATAAAGAATTTATTGTTGGTTCAACACTTATCGGGCCGCAAAAGGATGATATCGAATTTATACTTGATGGTAAAGACCTTAAAAAATTTGGTTCTCAAGGTCAACAAAGAATGGCTGTTATTGCTTTAAAAATGGCATCAATAGAAATTTTGCGCAAATATGATAAAGTAGTGCCTATTTTGTTACTTGATGATGTTTTTAGTGAATTAGATTCAGAAAAAAGAGATAGTTTATTTAAATATATTTATGATAATGTTCAAACTTTTATAACAACGACTGATATAAATAATTTAGATGATGATCTTGTTAGTAAGGCTAGAATATTTAGAGTAGAAAATGGAAATGTAGTTGATTCAGGAGAGGTGGTTATATAATGAAAAATGAACAACATTATGAAGCTTCTGACATTCAAGTTCTTGAAGGTTTAGAGGCTGTTAGGAAAAGACCTGGTATGTATATTGGTACAACTGATGTTAAGGGTTTGCATCATTTAGTATGGGAAATTGTTGACAATTCAATTGATGAAGCTTTAGCAGGATATTGTAGTCATATTGAGGTAATAATTAATAAAGATAATTCAGTAACTGTTAAGGATGATGGTAGAGGTATTCCTGTTGATATTCATCCAAAAACGGGAATTTCGACTGTTGAAACAGTTTATACTGTTTTACATGCTGGTGGAAAATTTGGCGGTGGTGGATACAAAGTATCTGGTGGTCTTCATGGAGTTGGAGCTAGCGTTGTAAATGCATTAAGTAAATGGGTTGAGGTTAAAGTTTATAAAAATGGTAGTATTTATTTTGTTAGATTTGAAAATGGTGGTCATATAGTAGAACCATTAAAGAAAATAGGAGAATGCGAATCTAATAGAACTGGTACAACTGTTACTTTTAAACCTGATAGTGATATATTTGATACTGATATATATGATTATGAAATACTAAAAATAAGAATTCGTGAACTTGCTTTCTTAAATAAAGGATTAAAACTTACACTTAGAGATGATCGCGATATGAATGATAGTATTGGTGATACATTCATTTACGAAGGTGGTATTTCGGAATATGTTAAATTTATTAATAAAAATAAGACGCCAATTCATGATGATGTAATTCATTTTGAAGGTTCTGAAGATAATGTCTTTTTTGAAGTTGCTTTACAATATAATACAAGTTATAATGCAAATATCTATAGTTTTGTTAATAACATTAATACTCATGATGGCGGAACTCATGAAGAAGGAGTTCGTAGAGCTTTAACAAGAGTTATTAATAGTTATGCTAGAAAAGCGGGATTGCTTAAGGATAAAGATGAGCCTTTGATTGGTGATGATGTAAAAGAAGGATTAACAATGATTATTTCTTGTAAACATCCTAATCCACAATTTGAAGGTCAAACAAAGGGAAGACTTGGAAATTCTGAGGTTAGAAAACTTGCTGATAATGTTTTTTCCGAAGGTTTCGAGAGATTTTTATTAGAAAACCCTAGTCAGGCTAGGCTAATTGTTGAAAAGTGTATTCTTGCTTGCAGAGGCAGAAATGCTGCAAAAAGAGCTCGTGAAGTTGCTCGTAAGAGTGATTTAGCGATGAGTAATTTTTATGGAAAACTTGTTGATTGTAAGAGTAAGGATCATAGTATTTCTGAAATATTTATAGTCGAGGGTGATTCTGCTGGTGGTTCTGCTAAAAAATGTCGTGATTCAATGACACAAGCTATTCTTCCTTTGCGTGGAAAAATTCTTAATGTAGAAAAGGCTAGACTTGATAAGGCTTTACAAAATGAGGAAATAAGAACAATTATTACTGCTTTTGGAACTGGTATTGGTGAAGAATTTGATATTACTAAGTTAAGATATAATAAAATTATTATAATGACTGATGCTGATGTTGATGGTGCTCATATAAGAGTTTTGTTATTAACTTTATTTTATAGATTTTTTAAACCTATTGTTGAGGCAGGTCATGTTTATGCGGCTCAACCACCACTTTTTAGAATAACTCATGGTAAGGTTCGTAAGTATGTACTTGATGAGATAGAACTTAAAGAATATTTAAATTCTCTTGATCCTAAAATAAGAGAAAGAGCAAGTATAGCACGTATGAAAGGTTTAGGTGAGATGGATCCACCTGAATTGAATGAGACAACTATGGATATTGAAAAGAGAACTCTTAGAAGAATTACTGTTAACGATTGTATTGCTGCTGATGCTGCTTTTGAAAAATTAATGGGAGAAGAAGTTGGACCTAGAAGACAGTTTATTGAAGAAAAGGCTGGATATGTTCAAAATTTAGATATTTAGGGGGTAATTTATGGAAAATAATGAATTAGAAAATGTTGATAATATAGAACAAAATGATATTTATAGTGGTACCTTTCATGAAAGGGATAGTTTGTCTGAAAATAATATTGTTTCTGAAATAGAAAAATCTTTTCTTGATTATTCTATGAGTGTTATTGCATCTCGTGCTTTGCCTGATTTAAGAGATGGTTTAAAACCAGTTCATAGAAGAATTTTATGGTCTATGCTTGAGTGTGGATATACACCAGATAAACCACATCGTAAGTCTGCAACTACTGTAGGATATGTTATGGGTCATTATCATCCACATGGAGATTCTTCTATTTATGAAGCAATGGTTAGAATGGCTCAGGATTTTTCTTATCGTGCTCCATTAGTTGATGGTCATGGTAACTTTGGTAATATTGATGGTGATGGAGCTGCGGCTATGCGTTATACAGAGGCTAGACTTTCTAAAATTTCTCTTGAACTTTTGAAAGATATTAATAAAGATACTGTTAATATGGTTCCTAATTTTGATGAAGAAAGTTTAGAACCACAAGTTTTACCATCTAGATTTCCAAATATTTTAGTTAATGGAACTATGGGTATTGCCGTTGGTATGGCTACTAATATTCCACCTCACAATCTAGGAGAAGTTATTGATGGATGTGTTGCCTATATTGATAATCCTGATATAGATACTTTAGGATTAATGCAATATATAAAAGGTCCTGATTTTCCAACCGGCGCTGTTATTCTTGGAAATTCTGGTATAAAAAAGGCTTATGATACCGGTAAGGGAACTATTACTATAAGAAGTAAAGCATCAATTGAAGAAGTTGATGGTCATAATGAAATTATTGTTACGGAAGTTCCTTATGGTGTTAATACTTTGGATTTAAAAACCAAATTGGCTGAATTAGTACATAATAAAACTATTGAAGGTATTTCTGATTACCATATTGATTTAAAAGATGGTGTTAAGATTATAATTACTTTGAAAAAAGAGGCTAATCCACAGGTTGTTTTAAATAATTTATATAAACATACTGATTTTCAGGTTACTTATGGTATAACATTATTAATGCTTGATGGTTTAACTCCTAGAACATTAGGTTTAAAAGATATTATTTCTAAATATATTGATTTTCAAAAAGAAGTTATTATTAGAAGAACTCGTTTTGATTTGAAAAAGGCTGAGGAAAGAGTTCATGTATTAGAAGGATTAAAAATTGCTTTAGATAATATTGATGAAGTAATTAAAATAATAAGAAGTTCAAAAACTGATGTTATTGCTAAAGAAAGACTACATGAAAGTTTTGGATTAGATGATATTCAATCAAATGCTATTCTTGAAATGAAGTTGAGAAAATTAACTGGTTTAGAAATTGACAAGGTTCTTGAAGAATTAAATGATTTATTGAAATTAATTACTCGTTATAAAGAAATATTAGGTTCTGAAAAGATGGTTTTGGATATTATAAAATCAGAAATGCTTGAAATTAAAGAAAAATATGCTGATGAAAGAAGAACACATATTGATATGACTGCTATTGATTATATTGAAGATGAATCTTTAATACCTGTTGAAGATATAATTGTTACTTTAACTAATAAGGGATATATAAAACGTGTTAATTCAGATACTTATAAAATTCAAAATCGTGGTGGTGTTGGAATAAAGGGTATGACTACTAATGAAGAAGATTTTGCCCAAAATATGATTAATATGACTACTCATGATTATTTGATGTTTTTTACCAATAAAGGTAGAGTATATCGTATGAAAGGATATGAAGTTCCTGAATTTAGTAGACAATCAAAGGGATTACCAATAATTAATTTATTGCCACTTTCAAAGGACGAATCTGTTAAAGCTATGACAATGGTTAGTTTAGATGAAAAAAACGATTATCTTGTATTTTGTACACAAAATGGTATTGTTAAGAGAACTTTACTTGATGAATTTGATAATATAAGAACTAATGGAAAGATTGCAATTAATCTTCGTGATGACGATGAATTGATTTCTGTTAAAAAAACTAGTGGTTCAAATGAAATTATGCTTGCAACAACAGATGGTCGTATGATTAGATTTGATGAAAATGAAATTCGTGTAATGGGTCGTACTGCTGCTGGTGTAAAAGGTATAGATGTTAATAATTCTAAGTGTATTGGTATGGAAATATTTGAGTCTGATCAATTAGTATTAATAGTAACAGAAAATGGATATGGTAAAAAGACTGATGTTTCACAATATCGTATGACTCACAGGGGTAGTAAGGGTGTTAAGGCATTAAATATTACTGAAAAAAATGGTAGTATTGTTTCATTTAAGGCAATAAAAGATAATTGTGATTTGATGATTATTACAAATAGTGGAACTATAATAAGATTACCATTAAATCAAGTTTCTCAAACTGGCAGAGTTGCTCAAGGTGTTAAATTAATTAATTTGCGTGAGGATCAAAAAGTTGGTTCAGCAGAAATTGTTAATAGTGATATTACAGAAGAAAACATTTAATATGTTTTCTTTTTTTTGGAAAATATCTTGGGAAATATATAAAAATCGTGTTTTTGTTGATAAAGTGTTTTAATAATTTTTAAAAAAAAACTATTTTCTTTATAATTGTTGATAATTATTATATTTATTTTTAATTATTTCCCGGGAAATATTATTTTTTATGTTAAACATAGTGCATAAAGTGATCAATGTTCCACGTGAAACATAGAATATAAAGTAAATCAATGTTCCACGTGAAACATAGAATATAAAGTAAATCAATGTTTCACGTGGAACATAAAGTATAAAGTAGATTAATGTTTCACGTGAAACATAGAATATAAAGTAAATCAATGTTCCACGTGAAACATAGTGTATAAAGTAGATTAATGTTTCACGTGAAACATAGTATATAAGTAAATTAATGTTCCACGTGAAACATAGTGTATAAAGTAGATTAATGTTTCACGTGAAACATAGTATATAAGTAAATTAATGTTCCACGTGAAACATAGTGTATA
>CAYLJU010000021.1:0-24305 GCA_964384115.1 uncultured Muribaculaceae bacterium
ACCAGTAGATCCTTTTATATTACCACTTACAGTTATTCTATAATAAGCTAGTGAAACTGCAAGTATACAAACTATGCCTATTACAGTAAATATAATTAAACTCTTTTTATTCATAATAATCCTCCTCGTAATAATTTTTTATAAGTACTACAAAAAGGACCAGTATCTATTATCTTCCTATAGAATCTTGCTCCAATATATTTATCAACAAAAAAATTATTTTTTATATTTTTTAGTAATACATGTATGTATGTATGTATGTATGTATGTATGTATGTATGTATGTATGTATGTATGTATTTGTGTTTTCATGTTATCAACATTCCTTTACTTTCTATATTAATTTTATATCATTTATTAACAAAAATCAATGAAAAAGAATATAAATATATTCCGTTTTGTGAATATAAATATATTCCATTTTAGTACTTTTATTTAAATAGTTTTTGAATATTTTTTTGAGGTAATAATACTGGCACTTTATATGAATTTTTTATTTCATATTGATTTGTTCCTTGTTTAAATTTTTCTCCATCTAATGTCCATGCCTTTGGTTCAGTTATTGTTAGTTTTATATTATCTGTTTTATAGAAAAATAGTCCTGGAACATTATTAATTTTTTCATGTCCTAGCATCATTAATACTTTTAGTATATCGGTTTTTTTTAATAAGTTACAAAATAATACTTCAAACTGATTATCATTTAATTTTACATCATCATAAATATTGTCTATTCCACCTACTCTTGTTGCATTAGTTATAAGTACAAGAGAGAATAATCCTTCATACTTTTCACCATTTACTTCATAAGCTATATGATGAAGTTTTTGTTTTTTTAATACTTCTTTTGCTGCTCTAAAAATGTATGCTAAATATCCTAAATATTTTTTAGCCTCTCTTTTTGTTTCATAAGATACAGCTGTATAATTTCCATATCCTGCTACATATACAAATGGTGTTCCATTTATTGTACATATGTCAATATCTTTTATATTTCCATCTAATGCTAAGCGAATATTATTTTGCATATTTTTTGTGTATCCATACATTGCTCCAATATCATTTGCTGTTCCTGATGGAATATGGGCAATTGGAATCATTTTTTTTCTTTGAACATTTCCACTTATTACTTCATTGAATGTTCCATCTCCACCAAATGACATTACTAAATCGACATCACTACTTAGTTCAGGCATTAATGATTCAGCATGTCCTTTATATTCGGTTATTATAATTTCAACTTCATAATCATATTGATTAAATATTTTTTTTATTGTGTTTTTTAAGTTATCATCAACTTTTTTTACTACTCCACTTTTGGGGTTATATATTACTACTGCTTTTTTCATATTTTCACTTCTTTCGTGATTATATTTTAACAGAAAATATAATTTTTTTAAATAGTATTTTATATTTTATTGTAATTAATGATATAATAAATGTATAAAGGAGTGTGTTTGATGAAAAATTTTAAAATTGGAAAAGTTATTTTATTTGGGATACTTGCTATTTTAATTATAGGATCTATTGTTGCATATTTTAATTTCAATAATAATTCTAGTTCTACTTATACTATAACTTTTGATACTGATGGTGGTAGTCCTATTGCTAGTGTTAAAGCTAAGAAGGATGAAATTATTAATCTTCGTTTAACAATAAAAGAAGGTTTTGTTTTTGATGGCTGGGTTGATGAAGATGGTAATAAAGTTTCTAATGAATACGTTGTTACTAGGGATGCTAAATTAAAGGCTACTTGGGTTACTGAAAGTTTAGAGATTATTACTGTAAAATTTGATTCTAATGGTGGAAGTAAGGTTAATGATATTTTTGTTTTAAAAGGAAATACTTTGAAACTTCCTAAAAATCCTACAAGAGATGGTTATACTTTTAAGGTATGGGTTGATAAAAATGATGTTCCTGTTTATGATGATGCTTTACTTAGTGAGGATACTATTTTAAAGGCTGTCTGGGAAAAAAATTAATAAATTTTATACTAAAAATCAAGGAAATATTCCTTGATTTATTTTTTCATAATTGGAAACTGGATTTCTGTTAGATAGTCATTTTCATTTTCTTTATTCCAACAGCCATCTATGTAGCATTCTCTTGGATTTCCTACTATTTTATATCCATTTGTTTCAATGTATTTTATTATTATATTGTATGAATCTCTTAAATTTTCATATGCTCCTTTATGATATATGCAAGCTGCTGTTATGGCTTTTTCTTTCATAAATTTTACTTTATCTGTTTCTTTTCCTTCTTTTTCAACTGCTTGTGCATATCTTATTTTAATGTTATTTTCTTTATATTCACCATCTAAATAACTTATATAGCAATAATCTGGTGTTAAACATTTTAAATTTGGGTTTGCTTTTGCACATTCTTCTCCTGCTTGTAATACAAATGATGGAATTTGGCTAAAATTGTCTATTATTCCATCACGATAATAGACGATATAACTTGGTATTTCTTTAATAAATATTTCATTGTTCATATTATTTTCCTCCAATAAATAATTAATTTTAGAAAGCTGAATATTGTAATTATTAAGTTCATTTTCTACTTCTTTTTTGCGTTTTTTTAAAACTTCTTTCATATCATGACCATTTAAAATTTTTTTTATGTCTATTATTGATATGCCGATTTGTCTTAATGATATTATTTTTGATATTTCTACTAATTGACTTGTTTCATAGTATCTATAACCGGTATTTTGATCTATGTAAACAGGTTTTATTAGATTTTCTTTTTCATAATATCTTAATGTTTTTATTGTAGTTTTTGACATACTAGAAAATTCTCCTATTTTATACATATTTTGCCTCCTTATAACTATTTATACATCATCCCCTAAGGGTAGAGTCAATATTTAATTAAAAATATTTATGATTATTGTCAATATATTCATGATATAAAATATCTTTTAGGACTAACATAGCATCTAATTCATTATATCCATAATTATTTTGTAATTCATTTAACATTTTTCTTATTTCAGTACTATATTTTAAAGTATCAACTTCTTGTTGATATTTTTTTAATATCGGATATTTAATACTCCAAGCTTTAGTCCAATCAATTTTATTTTGATTATCATCATTTGCTTTTTTTATTTTATCCATACATGTAAATAGAACTATTAAAAATGTTAATAATTCTATGTTTCCTTTCTATTTTTTCTTTTTTATTAATTTAATGATATCAAATGGTAATACTGCTAGTAAAACGATAATTATTATATATAGCCACCATTTTATTGTTAATGGGATTGTATTTGCTAATTGATTAAAAAATGGTGAATATATGTATATTAATAATCCTATTGTAATTCCCAAATTAACGATAAATGATACTTTATCTTTAAAACTATATAAAAAATTGGTTATTGTTAATTCATTATTTTTTAATTGATATGCAATTAACATTATTGATAATACTAGGCTTGAATAAGCAACTGTTATAGCTAAATTTACCTCTTTATTACTTTTGATTAAATACATATATGTTATAAAGACAATTATAAAAATTAATAATCCTTGAGAAATACTTTTAATTAGATTTTTTATATTTAATATTGGTTCATTTATTGTTCTTGGTTTATCTTTCATTATATCTTTACTTGGTTTAATCCTTTGAAAAATAATTGATGATGTAGGATCAATTAATAATTCTAGTAACATAACATGAATTGGTAATAATAGTGTTGGAAGTTTAAATGCTGGAACTAGTAATGATAAAAGAGCGATTGGAACATGAATAGCAATGACGTAAGAAACTGCTTTTCTTATGTTTATGTATATATTTCTGCCATTTTCAATAGCTTTTATAATTGTATTAAAGTTGTCATCCAAAAGGATTAAGTCTGCAGATTCTTTGGCAACATTTGTTCCTCTTTGACCCATAGCAATTCCTACATTGGCTTTTTTTAAGGCTGGTGCATCATTTACGCCATCTCCTGTCATTGCAACAATTTTTTTATTTTTTTGTAGGGCATTTACTATTCTCATTTTATGATTTGGATATACTCTAGCAAAGATATTAACGGTTTTTACTTTTTCAAATAACTCATCATCACTCATTTTTTCTAGTTCTGCTCCGGTAATAACTTCATTATAGTTTTCAAGATTTATCTTTTTGGCAATTCCTTTTGCTGTTTCACCATTATCTCCTGTAATCATAATAACTCTGATACCTGCTGAATAACATTTTTCTAGTGATGCTTTTACACCATGTCTTGGTGGATCATATAGTGCAATTAATCCTTCAAATGATAATTCTGAATCATACAATTTGTTTGGTATTTCTTTTAAGTTATTATTTTTTGCTACTGCTAATACTCTGTATCCTTCACTTGCAAATTCTTTGATTTTTGCTTCTATTTTTTCATATTCATTTTTACTCAAATTACAAAGTGGTAAAACGCTTTCATAGGCTCCTTTTACGCATAACAGTTCATCATTCCATAGTTGACCCATCATTTTAGTTTCTGATGTAAAAGCATATTCTTTTGTTATTTTAGATTTAATAGTAATTTTTTCTTTTTTTTCACAATATTTTTTTATAGCAATTTCCATTGGATCATAAGCAACAGGTGGACATGCATAATATAATGTTTCTAAAAAGGTATTACTATATTCATATGTATCTTGAACTTCCATTTTGTTTTCGGTTAAGGTACCTGTTTTATCTGTACATAAAACGTTAACTGCTCCTAGTGTTTCAATTGTTTTCATATTTCTTGTTAATGTTTTTTCTTTGGTTAATTCCCATGCTCCCATTGCTAGGAAAACTGTTAGTACAACTGGAATTTCTTCTGGTATTGTTGCCATTGCTATTGTGATTCCTGCTAATATTGATTCTACTATTCTTTTTGAAAAACCTAATTCTGGATGATTTATATATGTAATTATTAATGTTAAAATAAATATTATGCCACTTATTATTGTGCAGACAAAAACTAATTTATTTATTTGGATTTCTAATGGTGTTTTTTCTTTTTTTACTGAATTTATTGATTCTCCTATAAGGCCTAATTCGGTTTTATTTCCAACTGCTGTTATTCTAATAATTCCCATTCCATTTGTTATGTCTGTTCCTGAATAGCACTTGTTTAATTTAAAATGATTGTTTTCATCATTTTTTGTAATTTTGTAAACAACTTCTGATTCACCTGTTAGTGATGATTCATTTACGCCTAGACTTTGGGCATATAGTACTTCTCCATCGGCTGGTACTTTATCTCCTTCTTCTAGTAATACAATATCTCCTACTACTATTTCGTTACTTGATACTACTTCTTCTTTATTATTTCTAATTACTCTAACATTTAAGGAAGATAATTTATTTAATTCTTCTAATGCTTTATCGGTCTTTGTTTCTTGGATAAATTCTATAAAGCATATTCCTATTACAAATACTAGCATTACTATTCCGTCACCATATTCGCCTACGATAAAGTAAACGCTTGCTGCAATTATTAATAATAAAAACATTGGTTCTTTAAATATTTCTAATATTTTTATTATTAATGGTTCTTTCTTTTTTGGTGATAGTCCATTTGTTCCATTTTTTTCTCTTGATTGTATTACTTCGTTATCATTTAATCCTTTTATATTTTTTAAAACTTTATCAGTTTTTTCTTTCATAATCACACCTTCTTTTTATAATATAAAATAATCATATATATTATATGATTAAAATTTAATATTTGTATTTCTATTATAGCACAATTTTTGGTATATCATATTAAATTTTAAGAAGGAAAGATTTAGTCTTTCCTTCCAGGCCGTTGACAAAGTCGGTTTTTCAAACCGTCTTTGTCAATCGGCCATTTTTATTTACCATTTTAATACTAAAAAAGAGCATTTTTAGGTTTTTTATATCCAAAAACGTTCTAATTTTGACTATTATCCCCCACTTTTAGAAAATAAAAATATTAATATTTTTAAAAAGGTAGTTTGTCAACAGTCTGATAAGAGCTAAAGCTCTTATATTTTTCTTTCTTCTATTATATTGCCTTCAATATCTTTTAGTTTTATTTTTTCATTTTCAATAACTAAATAACTATTTTTAGTATTATTTTTTGGCAAAGATATTGAGCCACTATTTGCGCATATAATCCCGTTTTTTTCTTTAATAAATCCTGTATGAAGATGACCATATACTAAAATATCTATATTTTTTGGTATATTATCTATATTATGTCCATGTGTAAAAAAAATCTTTTTTCCATCTATATTTAATTCTATATTATCTTTGAATTCAAATTCTGATATCATTTCATCAACTAAAGCATCACAATTTCCTCTTGTACATAAAATTTTATCTTTTAAATTATTTAATATTTTTGATACTTCCATAGGATTATATTCTTTTGTTAATGAATTTCTTGGTCCATGATAATATAAATCTCCTAAAAGAATTATTTTATCGGGTTGTTCTTTTTTATAAATTTCATTTATTTTTTTAGCATAATAGCTTGATCCATGTATATCTGATATAACCAAACACTTCATTTGTTTACCTTCTATTTTTTTTCCTTATTTCTTTTGTCTTGGATTATTTCCATTTCTTTTTCTGTAATTAAAGTAACATTATTTTCTTTTGCCCAAGTTACACAACCTTTTAATACTGTATTTAAAAATACTCTAGGGACTTTTACTAATTTGCTACATGCTTCATCGGTAAATTTTATTTCTGGATCTATTCTTGATGCAGCATATTTTACAGTATCTAAACTAATTCCTTTTTCTTTAGGAATCGGCTGCGCAATTGGTTTTTTAAATTTGGTATACCAAAAGTTTTTACTATCACGATAACCATAGTCAACTGGAACATTAGGGAAATTATTTGAATTTACACCATTAATAATGGCATTATAATATTTTGGTTTCATCAAAATATTATCTATTTTTAAAATAAAATGAGCTCCATTTTTACTTGTTATTCCATTGAATTGATGATATGGAGGCAAATATTCTTCTTGAACTTTGTCATTTTCTGCACCGTCTAATTCTCTTACCCAGGTACATTCAAATACTTGAAAAGCTTCTTTTATAATTTTTGGAAACTTTTCATTTTTATTTTCTTTTGCTCTTTTTCCATCTACTAATGTAAATTTACAGTCTTTCATTTTTTCATCTGTTGTTTCTCCAGGATATCCCAATCTGACTGCTTCTTTAAAATATTTTCTATTATCAGGTATAAAATTAATTGAACATTTACCTGTTCTTAATATATTTTTTGCTGTATTTGATGTATTTCTACAACATAATATCATTGCATAGTATTCTTTTCCTGCTATATAATAGGGAAAACATAATGAATATGATCCTAAATTTGTTTTACCATCTTCACTTAATGTTCCTATTTCTGTTGTTGGCATTGGAAAAAAGCTAGATGTTTGATAAAAATTATCTACAATTCTTAAATCTTTAAATCCGTTAAATTCTTCCATTTTTATTTCCTCCTAAAACTTTATTTGTAATTTTTTTTATAATGAATCACATCCTTTTAATTTTTTATAAAAGATGTTAACTAAATTCTTTTTTATTGTAACATATTATGCTTAACCAACATATAAATACACTTATAATGATGGTTATAAAAATATATATAATATTAAATTCATTATTAATTATTAAACTTCTAGTGTCTGCTAATGTAATTGGTGTTAGATATTTTAACCATTCTAGTTTATCACTTAATTTTGTTAATATATCTATTAAGTAAAAGATAAAAACTATTCCTATTGATATGGGTAATGTTTTATTTGTTTTTTTGAAAAGCATAGAAATAAATAAACTGATAAAAAATAATATTAATGATGTTAAACATGGTGTTATGGAGATCATTAAGATTTGACTAAATTTAATTTCTTCTATTATTGATGCTCCTATTGTGTTAACTAATCCTACTATAAATGTAATTAATAATATATTGATTATTCCAACGAATACTTTGGTTAAAAGAATTTTTGTTCTTGATATTGGTAATACTCCTAAATATTCTATTGTTCTATCACTTTCTTCTTTTAATACAATACTAGATCCTAGTAGTGCTGAATATATACCAATGCCGAGTATAACAAATATTAATCCTTCTGATGTATACCATCCGGAATATTTAGATAGATCGATAATATCCATATTAAATATTTGTAACATTTCTGGTGAAAATCCTTCTAGCATTTCATTAATGTTATTTGATGATGAAATAATACTTGGATATAAGATAATAATTATTATATATATGATTGAAATAATACCTGTCCATATTAATAATGATTTAAAATTATCTTTAAATTCTTTCTTAAATAACATACTAATCCTCCTTATAATACAACATAAATATGTCTTCTAATGATGGTTCTTCTATCAATATTTTTTTAATTTTATGTTTACTTAATTCTTGAATAATTTTGTTAATGTTATCTTTATATGATAATTTTATTTTTTTACCATCATATTCAGATTTATATTTATTTATAAGTTTTTCATCGTCTGTGTATATTGTTATATAGTAAATTTCATCATTAACCATTTCATTAATGTTTTTGATATCTATTAATTTTCCATCTTTGATAATACCTATTCTATCAGCTATTTTCTTAACTTCATTTAAATTATGAGAAGAAAATAATATGGTGTTTCCTTTTTCTTTTTCTTTCTTTAAAATGTCATAAAATTTTTCTTGAATTATTGGATCTAGTCCACTTGTTGCTTCGTCCATTATAATTAATTTAGGATCATGGGCAAGTGAAAGAACTATTGCTACTTTTTTTAGATTACCGGTTGATAATTCACTTATCTTTTTTTCTTTATTTATAGATAACTGTTTACATAAATAATTTATTTTTTTATTCATGTCTTTTTTATATATTTTTTGATGAAATTCAAATAATTCAGATATTTTATAATTACCATATAAACTGACTTCACATGGTAGATAACCAATATTATCTGTTCTTTCTATTTCACCATCATAATTGATTAATTTCATAATTGAACGAATTGTGGTTGATTTTCCGGCACCATTTGGACCTATAAAGCCAAATATTTCGCCTTCATTTAAAGATAGTGATAATTCTTCAACACCTTTAGTTTTATCATAATACTTAGTTAGATTTTTAATTTCTAATATTTTGCTCATTAAATTAGCTCCTTTTTAATTTATTATTTTTATTTTCTTTGTAATATGATGAACTTCACATGATGTTTATTAACTTTAGATATTTGCTTTTTATATTTTTATGTATAATTGACTACTATTTAATAAACATCTATTATATTATAACATCTAATATGTATAATTCTATTTTTTTTCTACTATTTTGCTTATATTATTAATGGAATTTAAGTATTCTTTTTCTATAGGAGTAAGTTCTTTTATTTGATATTTTTGATATTCTATCTTTGCTTTATCTATTGCTTCTTTATGACTTACTGTTCCTGAATTAGTTAGTACTTTTGCATCTAAAGAAGATAATATTTTATCTAATTGATTAATATAGTCCTTCATTCTCATGGGTTTATGTTTTAATGCTTGAAATTCTGCAAAGTCAAAATATCCAGAAACCAAATTATTTAACATTAATAGTTCTTCTTCAGTTAAATAATTTTTAGCAATTTCAATATCATTAATACTTGGAAGTTCTCCTTTAAAATTGGTAAGACCCATAAATGGTTTATTCGAATTAGCTCTATTATAAATTATTTCAGCAGCCGTATTTCCATGAGCAGCATAATGGAACTTATTTTATACTATCTTGAAAAATTTTATTGTTTCTTCTGCTTTAGGATTATAATCAATAGCAGTAGAATATAAATCAAGTACCTGTCTATATAATACTTTTTCAGATGATCTTATGTCTTTAATACGATTTAAAAGTTCATAAAAATATTTTCCACCACCGAGATTTTTAAGTCTTTCATCATCCATTGAGAAGCCTTTGATACTATATTCCTTAATTCTTTCAGTAGCCCACTTTCTAAAACGGACTCCCTCAAGAGATTTAACGCGATAACCTACACTAATTACAACATCTAAATTATAATAATCTACAAAATGAGTTTGCGTTTTTCCTTCTATTGCACCATGTTTAGTGGTTGTTGCAGATTTTGCAACAACCTTTTCTCTTTCTAATTTCCCTTCTTCAAACACATGTTTTATATGTCTAGATATAACTGACTTATCCCTGCCAAACAAGTTTGACATTTGTTCTAAAGACAGCCAAACCGTTTCATTTTCTAAATTAACATCTAATTTGATATTGCCATCTTTTGATTCATATATTACCAATTCTGATTTATTATTTTCTATTATTTCATTTTGCATCTAGATACCCCCTTCTATATTTTTTTATATCATTATAAATTCAATTGTTTATTACGATTACCTTCTTTTCGAACTACCGAGAATTTCTCTGGAATTGAATCTATGTCTAATTCCCCTTCATTATAAATATTTTTCAAATGCAATCCTATATTATCAGTGCTACATTCAAATAATTCTGAAATACTCTTTTGAGTTAACCATATTGTTTCGTCTTTTAATATTACATCTACATTTATTTTTCCTTCATCAGTTTCATGCAATAAAATATTACTTTCATTCATATTTACGTCGTTTCATTAAATTTTTTGTAGCAATGATACACTCGCAACATGTGATGTATTGATATTAAGAACAGTTAACTTAACCTCGTACTAGTGTCAGTTGCATAGTTATTATAATCAAAATACATAACTTGTTTTGTTGTTATATATAGCTAAATATCTTTTCTGCATTTACTATAATATTCTACTCCAGAATAAGTACCATCCTTATTTAATCTACGATTAGCAACGTATCCATCCTTTTTAAATCCAGCCTTCTCCATAACTCTTGATGATTGTTTATTCAATTCATTACAAGAACATTCAACTAAATAATATCCACTGTCAAGTAAATATTCTGATATCACTTTAAGTGCTTATACTGCGTAGCCATTACCCCAATATTTAAATCTGATTGTATATCCAACATTACAATAATTATGTTTTTTGACAACTGTATTAACATCAATATTTCCAGCAATCTCACCTGTATCTCTAATTTCAATTACCCACTTTTCATATTTTTATACATCAGCATCTTTAATCCATTCTTTTATACATTCTAATTCTTCTTTTGTTAAATTTGGAAATTGGATGTATGTAGATAGTCTATTATCTGTAATAATTTCATAAATCGAATCAATATCAGATTCTTTATATCTTCTTAATATTAATCTATTTGTTTCTAAAGTTGGACTTAAAAGTTTTTTATTTTCCATCTTCATCACCTTCTAAATATTTTTTATACATTTCATCCATTGAAGAAATATATTCCTTGTCTTGTTTTATTCTAAACTTTTCATATTCACTTTCTGCTTTTTCTACTGCTTGCTTATGTGAAATATTACCAGAATTAGTTAAGATTTTCTTTTCTCTAAATTTCAATAATTTATCAGTTGTATCAATCCAATTTTGCATAGTCATAACTTTTTCTTCCTCTGCCATATCTTCCGCATAATCTAAGAATAAATTAGTTAAATTATTCAATTTCTTTAATTCACTTTCATTTAAATAGTTTTTTGCAATACTTACATCATATTTATAAATAAGACCACCAGGTGAGTTTTTCCAATTAGTTAAACCTAAATGTTCTTTTTTCGAATCTACTCTTTCATAAATAAGTTCTGCAGCTGTTTTTCCAGTAATAGCATAATGCATCTTATTTTGAACAATTTTAAAGAAAATATAAGCTTCCTCTGATTTAGGATTATAATCGGTTGATGTTACAATAAATAAATCAGTTATTTTCTGATAAGCCATTCTCTCACTTACCCTAATTGTT
The DNA here is from genome assembly GCA_964384115.1 of uncultured Muribaculaceae bacterium. Lineage (GTDB taxonomy): Bacteria > Bacillota_I > Bacilli_A > RF39 > UBA660 > CAG-884. The sequence continues at coordinate 11,881 of CAYLJU010000021.1, forward strand.
TTAATACGTTCTAATAATTCATCAAAATATTTTTTATCAAAAGTATTTCCTTTTACAAATCTATCATCATTTAAATTAAATCCTTTAACAATATATTCTTTAATTAATTTATTTGCCCAAGTTCTAAATTTAATTGCTTTTTTAGAATTAACCCTAAATCCAATAGAAATAATCATATCAAGATTATAATATTCTCTTTTTCTAGTAACTCTCCTATTGCCTTCAAGTTGAACTTGTTCCAAAATGGAACAAGTTGAATTCTTTTCAAGTTCTTCGTCGTTATATATATTATTAATATGTTTAACAATTGCTGGTCTTTTTACATTAAATAAATTAGCAATAGCATTAACATTTAACCAAACATCTTCATCCTGTAATCTTACTTCAACTTTTGTATTATTATTCTCATCTTCATAAAAAACTATATTATTTTCTGTACCTATTAATTTATTATCCATAATCAGCTTCTCCTTTCTCATATATTTTATAATACAATCAAAGTGGTATGAGGAAACATATTCTCCTCAAACAACCTCCTTAATTTTTTTCTATTATTTTAACGAAAATTAGTGTTTTTTTATCAAAAATATTAGGCACTAAACAGTTGATTTTCGCCTAAATATAAGGCTTTATTTAAGTTTTATAACGCATACGCATTCCACATGATATGTATTTGGAAACATATCAAATCCTTTAATATTTATAACATCATATTTATTTAATTTTTTTATATCTCTTGCTAGTGTCATAGGATCACATGATACATAAATTATTTTTTTTGGTTCTAATTTATTTATATCATCTATCATTTTATCTGATAAACCATTTCTTGGTGGATCAACTATTATTATATTTGGTTTAAGATTTGTTTTTTTAATTATATTAGATGCATCTGATTCAAAAAATTCAATATTTTTTATATTATTAATTTTTTTGTTTTCATTTGCATCTTTAATTGCATCAGCATTTATTTCTAGACCAATTAATTTATCGGCTTTATCATGAACAAATATTCCTATTGTTCCGGTTCCACAATATAAATCAAATATAACATTTGTTTTTTCGATAAGAGATTTTATATAGTTATACATGCTTGTAGCTTCTATAGTATTTACTTGAAAAAATGATTCACTAGATACTAAAAATTTATATTTATCCATTTTAGCTGATATTTTATTTTTTCCATATATTAACTTTTTGTTTACGTAAATAGATTGAACATAGTCTTTTAAGTAATCAACATTTATGTCAATATCTTTATTTGTATAAAATGTTACCATTGATTCTTCCATACTTTTTATTACTATTTGATTTATATTTTTTAAATTTTGATTTTTCTTAATTAATTTTATTATTTGGTTTATTTTTTCATTTACTAATAAACAATTATCTATTTCAACAATATCATTGCTTTCTTTTTTATATAGTCCTAATGTATTATCTTTTACTTGTAATGTTATTTTATTTCTATAGTTATACTTATTTAAACATTCTACTTCTTTAATTTCGATGTTTTTATCAACATATTTGTTAATTATATTATTTAATTTATCTAGTTTATATTTATTTTGATCTTTAATGTGCATAATTGAGCATCCACCACATATTTCATAATATGGGCATAATGGTTCTACTCTATTTTCTTCATTTTTTTTATAATATTTTGTTACTACTCCTTCTATTATATTTTTCTTTTGCTTTGTTATTTCGACTTCTACTTCTTCATTTGGTAATGCATTTTCAATGAAATAAACTTTTTCATTTTGTTTTGCTATTCCTCTTCCTTGATGATCTAAATTTTCTATTATTAACTTCATATTATCCCTCTTTTTAATTATACCAAAAAAGATGAATAAACTCATCTTTTTTTATATTATTTTATATATTGCATATGCTGTTATAAATAATGCTACAAATATTAATATTATTAGAAATACTTTTAATAAATTATTATTTTTTTTGATGCTTTTATGCATGTCTTTTAATTCTTCAAAGTCTTTATCATTTAATCCAAGTGATAAGTCATTTTTACCTGTTGGTTCAAAGTCTTCTTTTTCTTGTTCGATAATATTCTTTAATGAACCTTCGTTTAGTGTTTTGGTTGCTATTAAGTCGCCAAACATATCATCAATTACTTCGGGCTTTTCTTCTTGTTTTTTTTGTTCAAACTTTTCTTTTATTTCAAATGGATTTTCCTTTAAGCTTCTTTTTAGATTATCTTCTTTATAATGACTTTTTGCCTGAGTTAGAACCTCATTTATATCATATGCTTTTTCTTCTTCATATTCAGTTTCTATTTCTTTGGGAATAGGTTGAATCTTTTTTTCATATTTTTTTTCTTCGGCAATCATATTTTTTATTGCTTCTAGATTTAATTCATTAGTTTTTGAAATTGTTCTTTCACTTGTTTTTATTGAATACTCTTTACTATCATATAATGTGTCATATAATCTTGTGTTCTTTTCTGTACGCGATAGTTCTTCTGTTTCATTATATCTATCCATCCTACTTGCCATACAATCACCTACTATAATGATAACACATTTTTATGTTTTTTTCAAATAATGTACTTGCTTTTTGTTTTTTTTTTGCTTATAATTTTTTAGGAGGTAATTATATGAAAATGAAAGTTGATAAAAATGCTTGCATTGGATGTGGTGCTTGTGTTGGAACTTGTGATAAAGTTTTTGGTTTTGATGGAAATTATGCTGAGGTAATTGTTGATAAGGTTCCTGAGGAGCTTGAAGGTGACGCTATGGATGCTTTAGAGGGATGCCCTGTTGAGGCTATTAGTTTGGTTACTTCAGAAGAAGATAGTCGCGACTAGATAAGCAATTAATATTGATAGAGAATCTGCTATTAGGCATACGATTGGTGCATAGCGGATTTTTTTTATTTTTATGGTACCAAAATATAGTGTTAGGACATAAAATGTTGTATCACTTGTTGCTTGGATTAGTGATGCAAAGAATGATAAAAATGAATCTGGTCCAAATGTTTTATATATATTATTTAGAGTACTTAGGGCAGCATTTCCTGATAGTGGTCTTAATATTATCATTGTGATAATTTCAGAATTTTGCGCTATTATTTTTAGGATATTGCTGTTATTAAATATGTTTACTGCAAATATCATTGCTAGTATTGATGGGAAAATTTCTAGTATCATGGGGAATGATTCTTTTACGCCTTCTATAAATGCTTCATATATATTTGTTTTTTTATATGAATAAATTAGGATTAAAAGTACTATTAATGGTAATATTATTTTAGTCATGGGTTACTTTCCTGAATATATAATCTATTATTAAACTTATTATTGTTGATAGGAGCGTTACTAATATACACGGTAGTATTATTTTTCCTGGATTTGATGATCTATAGTAGTTTCTTAAAGATAATACGGTGGTTGGTATTAATGTTAATCCAGATGTATTTATTACAAGGAATGTTATCATGGATTTAGATGCTTCTTCTTTATTGTTTAATTCTTGTAATGATTTCATTGCTTTTAATCCTATTGGTGTTGCTGCATTACCTACTCCTAACATATTTACAATTATGTTACTTGATATATATCCTATTGCTTTATGATTATTTGGTATTTGTTTGAATAATGGTTTTATTATTTTTGATGTAATTTTTGATAATTTATCTATAAGGCCTGATTTTTCGGCTATTTTCATTATTCCAAGCCATAGTGCTAGATTGGGAAAAATTTGGAGTACTAAATTTAATGCTTCTTTGGGTGAGGATAGAATTGTTTCTGTTATATTATTTCCTGATATTATGGAGAATGTTATTCCTATTAATATTAAATTAAACCATATTATATTTACCATATATTAATAATCCATTCTTTTATTTTTTGAAAAAATGACTTTTTTTCTTTTTTTGTTATATAGATATCGATTGTTTTTAGTTCATTATCTTGTAATTTTATGACTAGGTCTCCTATTTTTTCATCGTTTTCATATTCTTCTTTTTTTATAATGTTTATTTTAAGGATAATGTGGTTTTTTTCTTCTTCTGTTAATGGATAATTAAAGCTTTCTTTTATATAAAATGATTCATTATAATAATTTTCACCATATATTTCAAATGGTCCTTCTTTTACTATTTCATAATTTTTATATTTTTCATAGGCTTCTTTGTATAAATTTTGATGATCTAGAAAATCATTTCCATCATTTAATGTTACTACTACTAGATTTAAATTATCTTTACTGGCTGTTGTTACTAATGTTCTTTTTGCTATTTCTGTGAATCCTGTTTTTCCTCCGGTTGTATATTTATATAGTGTTAATAATTTGTTTTTATTTACCCAAAAATAATTATTCATATTTGTTTTTAAGGTATATTTTCTTGTTCCTGTTATCATTCTATATGTTTCATTTTTCATGGCATATGATGTTAATAGTGCCATGTCATATGCTGTTGATATATTTCCACCATTTTCTTCTAATCCTGATGGATTATTAAATGTTGTATTTTTCATTCCTATTTCTTTAGCTTTTTCATTCATCAATTTAACGAATTCTTCTTCTTTTCCTGAGACTACTTCTGATATTTGCAAAGCTGCATCGTTACCACTTCTTAATAATAATCCATAGACTAAATCTATTAGTTTTAATTCTTCACCTGGTTTTATGTATATACCTGATCCATATGCTTTGTTTACTATATTTGTTACTGTTATTGTTTCATATAATTTATCTGATTCTATTGCTAGTATGGCTGTCATAATTTTAGATATGGATGCTATACTTCTTTTTTCATGTATGTTTTTTGCATATATTATTTTATTATTATTTTGTTCCATTAGAATAGCACTTGTAGCGCTTGTTTCGTATGCTTTTATTTTAATTGGGGCTAATAATAATATAATTATTAATATTTTTTTCATATTTATCACCAAAAAATTATATGAAAAAAAAGGACAAATTAGTCCTCTATTGGTTACTTTGAAATGATTTATTTATATAAATTCTATTATATTAACAAATATTAATCTACTGAATTATAAGTCAAAGTAATATCTCCAAATGACACTTCAAAATCGCCATCGGCTCTTTTTGCATCACTAGCATATTCTATAGTTACTACAACTTCTTCATATGCATTAATAGCTAATAAATGGTTTTCAACGTCGCTTTTAGAACCTGTATATGTTTCATTTCCAACTTTTACAGAAACGCTAATACCATTACATGCTAATGCTACCATTGATTCATCAGTGTCTTTACCAGCAGTACATACTTTTGTAGATGTTTCACCACTTACGTTGGAATATGCAACACTATTTAAATAGGCTGCATACTTACCAGCATTGTGGGCATAAAAACTGTATGTTACCTTTTGTCCTGGTTCTGTGAAATTTGCTTTTAGGCCAGTAATGGTAGGTGAAGCTGAATTATCAATTGTTGCATCTTCTGCTGTTGCTGAATTTGTTCCAACTCCAGTTACAGTGCCATCAAGTTCACTTGTGTTAGAAGTTGAAAAGTTTACATCAAAACTTGATGGATCTGGTGTAACATTAGCACTAGAACTAATTGTTAGGTTACTAGAAAAGGCTGCAAAACCTATAGATAAACCAACAATGGCAACGCATAAAGCAACTATCGCAATAACCTTTGCACTACGATCTCTTTCCATATTTTTCTCCTTTCATTTAACTATCAATAGAATAAACTGACATCTATTTCTATTATAAGTTAATTATAACATATAAATTAGTTTTATAAAATGTTTTTTTTACTTTAGATCACTATTTTTTAAAGTATATACAATAAAATTGTCATTACATTGAATGTAAAAATAACATTTTTTATGAGGTGTTTCTTCATAATAAAATATTACATTATGAATATTATCTTTTGCATCTAAAAGTTCATTGAAACTATTAACTTCTATTGTGTTATTTTTTTTAAATGTTGGCGTTGTATTTACATTTACTATTAATCTATCATATTGTCTTAATATTTTTTTTAACATTTTATCATAAGAATTGACTTTAGGTTTTAATGATATTGCTTTTTTGGTAATTACTATAAATATTGCTATAGCAAAACATAAAAATAGTAAGGCAAGTATTAAAAATTTTACATCATTTATTTTATAATTGTTTATTGATACTAAAACATTTTTGGTTTTTGTTTCTAATAGTTTTGTTTTTAAATTAATAGTTTTTTCAGATAGTGGAATTATTAAACTAATTTTATCATCACTGTTAATGTCTGAATTGTTCAATACTGTGCCATCAATTCTTCTATGAAGTTCTAAACTTACTATTAAATTACTTTCAGTTTCAACTCCATATGATGCTTCAAAGCTATTTGCAATTATATTATAATAATCATAATTAATATCTACAGTTTCATTGATTATATACTCTTTTTCGTTATCTATGGAAAAAATTTTTTCTTCTGATAAATCATATTTTTCTTGGTAAAATAACGAATTATTTTTTGGATTTCTTATTTCTAAATCTGCTACTATTTTATAGTAATAATTACCATTTAGCTCAGTATCAGAGATAAATTTATAATTATAATTTATATAAATATAATCAATCAAATTAGCAATATAACTCATATCTTTATCAAGATAATTTTCTTTGTAATAATCATTATCTTTTAAATAGATTTTATAATTAGGACTACCAATTTCTCTATAAGATACATTCTGTTCTTTTTGAATAATTATTGATTTTTTAAAACATAAAAATGATGCGCTAATAAATAAAATAAACAACAAAACTAAGCTGATTTCTTTAAAATAATATTTCTTTTTATTTCTCTTTTTCATATTCATCTCCTATATACCACTAAACCAAACAGTAGGATATCCTATGTATGGAATATTAAATCTTACTATACCAATTATATTTTCTTTTTTTATCAGGTAATCGTCTTCATCTTTATTTGCATCACCTTTGGTATAATAAAATTTATCTTCATCTGTATTAACTATTCTAATTAATCTATGCACTATGATAGCTTTTTCAGTTCTATATGCAATTATTTCGCCTTCTTTTAATTTTTCATAATTGTTATATTTATTATTTACTTGTTCGATTATTACAACACTACCTCTATCAAATACAGGTTTCATCGAACCGCTTGCAATTGCAAGAGCGTAATATTTGAAATATCCGGAAATAAAATAAACTATGATAATTACTAATATAATGGGGATTATTGATATAATAATTTTTGATTTATTGTAATTTCTATCAATTTCTTCATCTTTATCAGAATATTTATTTACACTTTTCATAACTATAAATAAAATAATTATTGGTAGTACAAAGTCTATTATCGCTTTTAAATATTCATTTGGATTAGGTACTATTGGAATTATATATTGATATAATGAAAATATTAATAAGTAGACAATGACTGGTTTATAACCAACTTTTATACTAATGTATGTTGACAAAATATTAACAGTTATACTTGGTAGTAATGCAAGTGCAGCAAAAATGAATATATCATGAGCATTTGGTGTTTTTAACATACTTAAAGATGGTAATATGTCTATTAGAATAAATAGTATAGTTGTATTTAAGATTAAAAATTTATTATTTCCAGATTTTGTTAAAAGAGAATTTCTTAAATGTTCTTTAAAAACTATTTTTAATATGGTAGGAATTATAAAAATCGTTAATCCATATAATGTCAAATAATTATTAGTTTGAGCAAAACCAATTATTATTCCAAATAGATAGTATAATATTAGAAGCATCATTGAACTCATAAATATATCAAAATTGATTATTTTGTTTAATCGCTTATTCTTTTTTTCAAAACCTAGTATAAGAATAAATATAAAATCACATATAAATAGTATAAATGGAATTATATAAACATTTGATAAACTAGTTTTAAAACTATTTAGTATTACTAAAAATAAAATAACTATTTCAAACAAAAATATTATGTAATAACTTTTTATTATTTTCTTTTTCATTTTAGTTACATTCCTTTCTTTAATTATTCTAGTTTATCAAATATTATAAATTTTATTTCCAATTTACATAATCCAATAAATTACCAATTTCTGCAGGATTTTTCCCATTATTTCTTTGACCCCATGTTGAATAATTAGTAAATGCAATAACTGTTTCTTCTTTTTCATTTGTATTTATATAAGTATTGTCATAACTTAGGTTTTCATCATTAAAGCCATAACTATACCAATTATCATTATTACTTCCGACAACCCATATATTCCACTTTTCAGTGTGAATTTCATCTTCATTTAACGATATGGCATTGGCATCGTCAACTTCAAAAGAGCCTGATGATGAGAATTTTGCTGTATATATAGTTATTTTATTACTACATCCTGTAGCTTCATTTTCAAAATCCAAATTATAATTTTTAATATCAATATTATTTTTAATCCAATCAATCATTTTCATAAATTGATCTTTGGTACTGGATGTTTGTTTACTTGGATTAAGAGATTGGGCAGATCCTATAATCATAGCCATATAGTCAATTCCTAATCTGCCTCTATGGGCAAATGACCATTCATTTGTTTTATCTTTTTGGGCAAGAAAATTTTGATATACAGTACCTGTTTCTGTTGCATTTAATTCAATAAAATTGTTACCATCTTTAACATATGCGTAAGGAATTAATGTATCTTTAGCAATCGAATAAGTACTTTTTCCTTTTTCAAAATTTCCAATTTCTACTTTTTTATCAATTGCTGTTGTTGACCAACCAATTCCAGTGCTTGGATTAGTACTATTTTCGGCATAAAAATGTGTATAGGCTTTGCTTGAAATATCTATATCTTCAAATGAACCATTAACTACTAGTTCATTTTCGTTTATACTAAGTGAAACTTTATCTATTAAATTACCATAAGATAAGTCTGATTTAACAGATAATACTGAACAAAGAGCAAATACTATTTCATTTGAAGTAGGTGTATAACTATCACTATAATCAAACCACTTCGAATTATTACTTGATATAATCCAAATATCCCACTCTTGTGTATGAATGGTATCAGATTGATAACTAAACAAATCATTGGTATCGCCTTCAAAACTTCCATTTGAATCAAAATTAGGCGTGTATATTTTATATTTTGTTTTTTTAGTTGGAACTTTTAAATCGAGTGTATTATTATCAAGTAGCCATTTAATCATCGAATTAAATTGGTCATCGCTTGAGGAATTTGCTTTTTTAGGTTCATTTTCTTGGTAATTACCAATTATAAGTGCCATTACCTCTTGTCCACCTCTACCCCTATGATATAAATTCCAATTATATGTTTCTCCTGCTGTTACTGAAAAATTTTGAAATAAACTGGCTTTTTCATTAGCATTTATTTCAGCAAATTGATTTCCATCTGGAAGTGTTGAATCTACTATATTTTCTGAGGTTAAGTTAAGATGTTCACTATTATTATTGTTAATTTTAGCAACTTCTATTTGATTTGATATTGAAGTGGTATTCCAAGATAAAACTTTTTCTGAAGAAACGTATGAATAACTTGAATATATGGTTGGTGTTTCAAAGCTACCATTTTCAATACTATATGAGATATACTTTAGATAAATTGGCTCTGTTACATTTTTAATTGTTATTAATCCATTTTCATTAGTATAATTATTTATTCTTTTACTTCCCATATAAATTCTGACATCAAATTTTTCGCCAGTATACGTAAATTTCAAATCACCACTATTAATTACTTCAGTTGGGCAATCAACTATATTTTGCGCAATTGTATCTTCAATATAAACATTTTGATAATTTTGAAAATTAAAGTTTAAAACGAAATTATTTTCAGTATTACTAGAATCATAACTTCCATTTTTCCATTTAACTCTTACAATAATTTGTTTTTCAATTCCTAAAGTGCAATTTAAAGTTTCTTCTTCTAAAATGCATAGTTTATCTTCTAAATTATAATCAATCAATTCATAATCCAAACTATCATTACTTAATGTAATTTCTTTTATTCCCATCTCAACTTTACCTAAATTAGTTATTTTTACTATATAATCTATATATGAATCTTCACTTGGTAAAATAATAGTGCCATTTATATTAGTTTTATTATAATTTAAACTTGTTGAATATGCTCCATTATATGCGTCTTCAAGATTAACGGAAGTTACCCTTATATCTGACTTAACTCTTACTGATGCAATTATATTTTTAATGTTTAACTGCTCACTGAATGCTGAAAATCCAATTGATAAAGATATTACAAATATCAAAATCACATAACTGATGATTATATGTGGTTTGTACCTGTTAAAACTTATTTTTTTAATCATTGTTTTCACCTACATTCATTTAGTATTATTCTCTATATATAATTTTACCAAATTACTATAGATAAGTCCATTAAAATTATTTTTTTAATAAAAAAAGGACAAAATAGTCCTTGATTAGTTTTTGTATACTCTTTCTAGATGTTTTTTTATTTTAATGCTTTTCTACTTTTTATTTTGGGTATTTTTAATTTTTTCTATATGATTGTACATATTTTTCTTTACAATAAGTATTGAATCGTCACCTTCAATAACCATTAAATCATTTACACCTATTGCATAAATTTTTTTATTATTTGTACTTATTAATGTACAATTTGATGAATTTAAAAATGTATTTTTATCATCTATATTATTTTTATTTTTTCCTTTCGGTATTATTTTATCTAATCCTTCAAATGATCCTACATCCATCCATTTAGGTTCACTTGTATGAATTTTAAATTTTTCAGGATGTTTTTCAATTATTTCTTTTTCAAATGATATACCTTCTATCTCATTATATATTTCATTTATATTTTTTTTAGTTTTAAAAGTTATGTATATATCGTTTAGATATTTTTTATATAGTTCAATATATGTTTTTATATTTCCTAAGTATATACCAATACTCCATGAAGCATTTTTGCGAATTAGTTTTTTTGCAATATGGATACTTGGTTTCTCAATAAAAGATAATAATTCTTCTTTGTTTTTAGTGCTTGGTACTAAATATCCAAATTTAGGATTTGCTTTTTCTGGTTTTACTCCTAATATTGTTATTTTATTGTTTGTTGTTTCTATTATTTGATTTAGTGATTTAACAAATTCATTTACATCACCTATATAATGATCTGATGGAAATATTCCTACTATGCAGTCTTTATGTTTTTTATATATTTGAGTGATTCCATAGTAAATTGCACAGGCTGTTTTCTTTTGTTCTGGTTCTAATAAAATATTTTTTTTATTTATATTTTTTAAATTCTTATATAGTTCTTCCTTTTGATTAATATTTCCTACTACATATATATTTTCTAGTGGAAAGACTTTACTTATTCTTTTAATTGTATTTTGTATTAATGTTTCATTATTATATAAATTTATAAATTGTTTTGATTTTGTTTGTGTACTTATTGGCCAAAGGCGAGATCCTATTCCGCCTGCCATTATTAATGCAACTTTTTCCATTTTTTCTCCTTTCATAATTTATTATTTTAAAAGAAAGAATTATTTCCTTTCTTTTATTTTTTTTACTACAATAAATGGTATACTTCCACCTAATGTGAATGCAAATAAGTATGTTAATAAAAATATTATATATGGTACTTTTTCGTAAATAATTGAAAGTATTGGTAATTCACATGTATGGAATGGTGATATAAAAAACATATCTAATCCGCCATCTATTTTTAAATAATATGTTGATATATCAAGTATTAAGGCAATCGAGACTAAAATTATGAATACTGTAAATCCTTGTGTAATGACTTTTTTGTATTTTTTCTTTACTGAATGGTTTACAAGAGTAAATAGTCCCATTATTACCATTGAACCGTGATGAAGCATTGTTTGTACGTTTATTAATACTTCTTTTGTAAATACGGTATTGGGATATAGCATTACGGATATTCCGGCTATTAGCCCAAATGTTGATAGAAATGAATAGCAGTATTCTTCAACTTTTTTATTTTTTGTTAATCCTGCAATTAATGCTATATACATTGGAGTAGCGCAGAACTGGAATGGAAAACCATACCACTGGTATTTCCATACTCCATCATCATATGAATATGATAATTGTTTATATATTTCAGATATTACCATTATTATTGATATTGTTAATAATGTTTTTTTTATGTTTGGTTTTTTATATATTAATATTATGGTTATTAGTAGTGTTATTATTAAGCATATTATGTGAAATAAACTATAGTTAGTTGGTTTAGTCATTCTAAATGACTGTAAAAGAGATATTATATTTTCTAAATACTTCATATTACTTCTTTTCTTTCTATTTTACTAATTTATATTATATATTATTTTTGGGTTATTGTAAATATTGGTTATAATATTAAAAATGCTTAATTTAAAGCATTTTTCTTATGATTTTATTTACTTCTTCTTTTAAATTATTTTTTAA